>NZ_JBHMIN010000002.1:0-356249 GCF_048060215.1 Micromonospora sp. LOL_021
CCCACAACCACACCACACATGACAAGACGGCGGGCCCGGCATCCACGCCGGGCCCGCCACGCACCAACAGTCAGGGCTTGGCCGGGGCGGTGTCGCCATACAGCCAGGCATCGAAGAATTCCCGCAGCGGCTGGCCGGAGACCCGCTCGGCGACCGTGACGAACTCCTCGGTGCTGGCGTTGCCGTTGCGGCGCTCGGCCGTCCAGGTGCGGAGCAGGCGGAAGAACGCGTCGTCGCCGATGGTCAGCCGCAACGCGTGCACGGTCAGCCCGCCCCGCTTGTACACCGACTGGCTGAAGATCCCCGCCGGGCCGGGGTCACCGGCCGGGCTCGCCCAGTCGATCCGGTCGTACTCGCGGTCGAACATCTCGTCGACGGTGGCCGCACCGTCGTGCTCGGACCACAGCCATTCCGCGTATGTCGCGAAACCCTCGTTGAGCCACATGTCCCGCCAGTGCCGGATCGACACGCTGTTGCCGAACCACTGGTGGGCCAGCTCGTGGGCGACCACCCAGGTGACCGGTCCAGAGTCGAAGAAGACGTCGCCGTACACCGGCCGCGACTGGGTTTCCAGGGCGTAGCGGATCCGGTCGTCGTTCACCACCACGCCGCCGTACGCGTCGACCGGGTACGGGCCGAACACCGTCTCCAGGTAGTCGGCGATCTCGCCGGTGCGGGCCATCGCCTGCTCGGCCGGGCCACCTTCCGGCAAGTCGGCGGAGACGGCGGTCACCATCGGCCGGCCGGCATGGGTGCCACGCTCCACCCGGTAGTCGCCGATCACCAGAGTGGTCAGGTAGCTGGCCAGCGGAGTGGATTCCGACCAGGTCCAGGTGGTCCAGCCGTCGTCGCTGCTGGTCGGCCCGGGTACGCCGACGCTCAACGCGGCCAGCCCGTCCGGGACGGTGATGTCGATGTCGAAGGTCGCCTTGTCCAGCGGGTGGTCGTTGACCGGGAACCAGGTGCTGGCCGACTCGGGCTGACCGAGCGCGATCGCCCCGTCATCGGTCACGTGGAAGCCGCCCGCGCCGAGGTCCGGGCTGGTCAGCGGCTCCGGCCGGCCACCGTAGTCGACGACCACGGTGAACTGCGTACCGTCGGTCAGGCCGGTGGCCGGGGTGACGACCAGTTCATTGCCGTCGCGGCTGTGTTCGGCCGAGGCGTCGTCGACGGTGACCTCGTCGACGACCAGCCCGGCCAGGTCGAGGTTGAACCGGGACAGGTCCGTGGTGGCGGTGGCGGTGATCGTGGCGGTGCCGTCGAGCCGCTCGCCGTCCGGGTCGTAGCGCAACGTCAACTGGTAGCCGGCCACGTCGTAGCCGCCGTTGCCGTACGTCGGGAAGTAGGGGTCGCCGATGCCGGCCGCACCCGGTTGGAAACCACCCGCCGGGCTGTCGTCACCCCGGTCGACCAGCTCCGGCAGGACGCCGCAGCCGCCGGCACCGGCGGCCAGCACCGCCGCGAGCAACGCGGCGACGCCCACCGTACGCCGCCGCGACCCGGACCACCGACGACGGCGGCCCGGCGCGAACGACGGACGGCGGCTGGTCACCGGTCGAGGACCAGACCGACCCGCTGGAACTCCTTCAGGTCGCGGTAGCCGCACTTGGCCATCGCCCGGCGCAGCCCGCCGAACAGGTTCTGCTGGCCGTCCGGGGAGTCGGCCGGGCCGAACAGGATCTGCTCCATGGTGCCCAGCGGCTCGTCGGCCACCCCGAACGCGCCGCGCGGCAGCTTCGGGTGGCTGGCCACCGAGTGCCACCACGCCCCGGCAGCCGGGGCCTCGGCGCACAGCGACAGCGGCTCACCGAGCATCACCGCGTCGGCACCGCAGCCCAGCGCCTTGGCGATGTCACCGGAGGTCTGCAGGTCTCCGTCGGCGATCAGGTGCACGTACCGGCCGCCGGTCTCGTCCAGGTAGTCGCGGCGGGCGGCGGCCGCGTCGGCGATCGCCGTGGCCATCGGCACCCGGATACCGAGCACCGAGTCGGTGGTCGACCACTCGTCCGCGCCGATCCCGACGATCACCCCGGCCGCACCGGTACGCATCAGGTGCAGCGCCGTCTTGTAGTCGGTGCAGCCGCCGACCACCACCGGCAGGTCCAGGTCGGCGATGAACTCCTTGAGGTTCAGCGGCTCGTCGGTGGTGGAGACGTGCTCGGCCGACACCAGGGTGCCCTGGATCACCAGGATGTCCACCCCGGCGTCCAGCACAACCGGAGCCAGCGCCAGAGTGTGCTGCGGCGACACCCGGGCGGCGACCGTACCGCCACCGGCCCGCATCTGCCGGACCCGTTCGGCGATCAGCTCGGGGCGGATCGGTTCGGCGTACGCCTCCTGCAGCCGCCGGGTCGACGGGTCGTCGTCGTCCAGCGCGGCCAGCTCGCCGAGCACCTTGCTCGGATCCTCGTAGCGGGTCCACAGCCCTTCGACGTTGAGTACGCCGAGCCCACCCAGCTCGCTCAGCTTGGCGGCGCTGGCCGGGCTCATCGTGGCGTCCGACGGGTGCGCCACGCACGGAATCTTGAACTGGTACGCGTCGAGCTGCCACGCGGTGGAGACGTCGTCGACGTCCCGGGTCCGCCGGCTCGGCACGATGGCGATGTCGTCCAGGTGGTAGCCGCGCTGCGCGGTCTTGCCCAGCCCGATCTCGACCACGTCACGCATGGCATATCTCCGTCATGGACAGGTCGACCGCCCGGCGGCTCGGCCACCGCGCGGGCAGGTCGACGGCGTAGGTCAGCGGGTGTGGTAGTTGGGGGCCTCGACGGTCATCTGGATGTCGTGCGGGTGGCTCTCCTTCAGACCGGCGGCGGTGATCCTGATCAGCTGGCCGCGCTGGTGCAGGTCGTCGATGCCTTCGGCGCCGACGTACCCCATGGCCAGCCGGACCCCGCCGATCAGCTGGTGCACGACGGTGGCCAGCGGTCCACGGTACGGCACCTGCCCCTCGACACCCTCCGGGACCAGCTTCTCGTCGCTGAGCACGTCGTGCTGGAAGTAGCGGTCCTTGGAGTAGGAGCGGGCCTGGCCACGGGACTGCATCGCGCCCAGCGACCCCATCCCCCGGTACGACTTGAACTGCTTGCCGTTGATGAACAGCAGCTCACCGGGGCTCTCCTCGCAGCCGGCGAGCAGGCTGCCCAGCATCACCGTGTGCGCACCCGCGACCAACGCCTTGGCGATGTCGCCCGAGTACTGGATGCCGCCGTCGGCGATCACCGGAACGCCGGCCGGGTGGCAGGCCCGGACCGCCTCCATGATCGCGGTGACCTGCGGCACGCCGACCCCGGCGACCACCCGGGTGGTGCAGATCGCGCCCGGGCCGACCCCGACCTTGACCGCGTCCACGCCCGCTTCGACCAGCGCGCGGGCACCGGCGTAGGTGGCGACGTTGCCGCCGACCACGTCGACCTCGGTGTCCCGTTTCAGGGCGCGCACCATGTCCAGCACCCCGCGCTGGTGGCCGTGGGCGGTGTCCACGATCAGTACGTCGACGCCCGCGTCGACCAGGGTCCGGGCCCGCTTGTACGAGTCGTCGCCGACGCCGATGGCGGCGGCCACCCGCAGCCGGCCGGCGTCGTCCTTGGTCGCGTCCGGGTACTGCTCGCTCTTGGTGAAGTCCTTCACGGTGATCAGCCCGCGCAGTCGGCCGGCGTCGTCGACCAGGGGCAGCTTCTCCACCTTGTGCTGGCGCAGCAGGGCCAGCGCGTCCGCCTTGGCCACCCCGACCGGGGCGGTGACCAGCGGCATCGAGGTCATCAGGTCGCGTACCGGGCGGCTCTGGTCGGTCTCGAACCGCATGTCGCGGTTGGTGATGATGCCGACCAGGGCGCCCTGCTCGTCGACGACCGGGACACCGGAGATGCGGTACCGGCCACACAGCGTGTCGACGTGCCGCAGCGTGTCGTCCGGGCCGCAGGTCACCGGATTGGTGATCATGCCGGCCTCGGAGCGCTTCACCAGGTCGACCTGGATCGCCTGGTCGTCGGCGGAGAGGTTGCGGTGCAGTACGCCGATGCCGCCCTGCCGGGCCATCGCGATCGCCATCCGCGCCTCGGTCACCGTGTCCATCGCGCTGGACAGCAGCGGTACGGACAGTCGCACGTTGCGGGTCATCGACGTCACCGTGTTGACCCGGCTCGGGATGACGTCCGACTCGGCTGGCTGCAGCAGCACGTCGTCGAAGGTCAGCCCGAGCGGCACCGCCCGGGCCGACCCGGCGGGCATCTCCGGCACGTGGCCGCCGAACGCGGCGGGGACCGGGGGCACGTGACCGCCGTTGGCGGTGCTGTCGACGACGGGCTGCTGGGTGGGCGAGTTTTCCACGACTTCTTCCCCTGAGCTGGTCGGACGGTTCGCCTGAGGCCGGCGGCGGCTGATGCCCGGGCGCCGGGTCGGCAGGCGGCCCGGTGTGGGTGGCGGTTGACCGGCTCGCCCCGTCTTGCGGTGCGATGGTTCATCGTACCCACCGCCAGGCCGGCCGGGCGCGCCACCTGCGCGGCGGGCCGGACCGGGTGGGGCCCGCGCAGCCGGTACGGGTGGGACTACGGTGGAGGGGTGCACGAAGAGCCGATCGATCCGTTCAGCGGCGACCCCGCCGATCCGGCAGCCGGGCTGGAGGATCCCACCGAGGCCGGCGAGCCGGATTCGTTGACGCCCGCCGAACGGCAGGACGTGTTGGAGGACCTCGCCGACCTGGAGGTCTACCGGGCGCTGCTCGGCGCGGTCGGGATCCGCGGGCTGGTGATCGACTGCGAGGACTGCCGGGAACCGCACTACTTCGACTGGGACCTGCTGCGCGGCAATCTGCGCCACCTGCTCGACTCCGGCCGGCCGAGGGTGCACGAGCCGGCCTTCAACCCCGACCCGGACCACTACGTGAGCTGGGAGTACGCCCGGGGGTACGCCGACGGCGTGCACGACACCCTGCGGGACGAGGCGGACGACGACCAGGACCGGCCAGCTGACGGCCTGGGCCGACCGGGCTGAGGCCGGTCTGGGCCGACCGTGCTGAGGCCGGTCAGGCGACCAGTCCGGTACGGAATCCGGTGGCCACCGCGTGTGCCCGGTCCCGTGCGCCGAGCTTGCGGAACAGCCGCCGCGCGTGGGTCTTGACGGTGTCCTCCGAGACGAACAGGTCACGGCCGATCTCGCCGTTGCTCTTGCCTTCCGCCATCCCGCGCAGCACCTGGAGTTCGCGTTCGGTGAGCCCGATCCGGCGTAGTGCGGTGACTCGACCGTCCGACGGCTGGGCGGCGTCCGGCCCGGCACCGCGCGACGCGCTGCCATCCGGTGCGCTGCGGGTCGGCGCACCGCCATTGGGTGCGCTGCCGTTCGACACAGTGCCATCCGCCGGGGCGGTGTCGGAGTCCGTCCCCCGAGTCACCGTGCCGTCGGGGTGCGGGACGGGTGCCGGTGCGTCGGCGGTGTCGGCGGCCGGTGCCGTCGCATCGTCGCGCTGGTTCGGCACCACGGTCGGTCCGGTGGCCGGGTCCGCACCGGCCGCGGCCGCAGCCGCTGGCTCGGCGGCGGTGCCGGTGACCGCTCGTCCGGCGGGGTCGGTACCAGCGGCGGCAGCCCCAGGGTGGTGAGACGCCGCGCCAGCGACACCGATGGTGGCGCTCACCGCCGGGGCTGGTGCGGCCGCTGACTGCTCGGTCAGCAACGCTGGCGTACGGCGGCCCGGCGCGGCGAGCAGCAGCAGGGTCTTCGCCACGGCGGTGACCAGGTCGTCGGTGCCGCGCAGCAGCCCGCGGGCACCGGCGGCCAGCGCGGCGGACGCCACCTGCGGGTCCTCCCCGCCGAACAGCACGATCACGCTGCCTGGCGAGCGGGCCAGCACCCGGCGGGTGAAGCTGGCGCTGTCCGGACGGGCCAGGGCGGTGTCGGCGAGTACGATCTCCGCTGGGCGTTCGGCGAGCCGCAACATCACCTCCGGTTCAGAGACCGCTGTGCGTACTGCGGCGGAGAGACCGAGCCGGGCGGCGGCGGCGGTGACGTTCTGAGCTGCAACTACTGTTCGTACACACACGAGCACCTTGCGCACTTGTGACTCCCCTCTCCCGCCAGCAGCAGATCACGCGAGGCACGCTCGCTCATGCGCTTTGCCACGAAAAAAGATGAAAGTTCAGGACCGGTGGCCACGTCGCCGACCGGCTATCGCGCGCAGGTTCCGACCCGGGTGTTCCCGCACGTTCCGACACGGGTGATTGAGCAGTGGGACTCCCGGGTACCCCGGTGACACGAAGGACCGGAGCGCTTGCGCGGCCGGCCGCCCGGTCCTACCACGAAGTGTCTGCGGGAGCCGCGCGGAAGGAGGGGTGCAGATGTCGGATGTACGCCGACTGCCCGGACCGATCGTCGACCTGTGGGAGTGGCAGATCCTCGGTGCCTGCCGTGGCCGGGACAGCGCCCAGTTCTTCCACCCCGACGGTGAGCGGGGGTCGTCACGCAACCGCCGGGAATCGGGAGCCAAGGCGGTCTGCCGGACCTGCCCGGTCCGCGCGGAGTGCGCCGCACACGCCCTGTCGGTGCGCGAGCCGTACGGGGTGTGGGGCGGCTTCAGCGAGTCGGAACGGCTCCGGCTGCTCGCCCTCGGCTGGGAGGATCTCGCCGACCGCCGCGGCGGTCGGGTCGACGTGCAACGGCTGGAGGCCCGGCTGGGCCGGCCGCACAAGTCGACCGTGCCGGCCCAGCGCCGGCCGGAATCGACCGCCGTCAGGCCGCAGCCGGCGGACTCGGCCACCGCCGCCTGACCACGGCGACTGCCGCCTGACCACGGCCGCGCGGCTACTGCCTCGGCCACGACCTCGGCCCGGGGCCGCCGGGGTCCCTACTGGACCGTCACGCGGACCGAGTGCCAGCCGGTCGCCCCGTCCGGGGCGACAGGTTGGCGCAGTTCGGGCTGGGTGGCGCCGGTCCCGTCGGTGGCCCGGACCTGCAGCAGGTGCTCACCCGAGGTCGCCGGCCACTGCCAGACCCACTGCACCCAGGTGTCCGCCGAGACCGCCGGGGCCAGCTCGGCCGACTGCCAGGGGCCGTCGTCCACCCGTACCTCGACGCCGCTGATGCCCCGGTGCGGGGCCCACGCCACCCCGGCCACCGGTACGGTGCCGGCCGACAACTCGGTGCGGACCCGGGGGGTGTCGATCCGGGACTGGGTCTTGATCGGGCCCTGCGCCGCCCAACCGCGCGGCACCCAGTACGCGTCGAAGTCGGCGAAGCTGGTCAACTCCAGCTCGGTGACCCACTTGCAGGCGGAGACGTACCCGTAGAGGCCGGGCACCACCATGCGGACCGGGAAACCGTGCTCGACCGGCAGTGGTTGTCCGTTCATCCCGACCGCGAGCAGCGCGTCCCGCCCGTCCAGCAGCGCCTCGGTCGGGGTGCCGCAGGTCCAGCCGTCGACGGACCGGCCGACGACCTGGTCGGCTCCGGGCAGCGGGCCCGCCTCGACCAGCAGGTCCCGCACCGGTACGCCGAGCCAGCGGGCGTTGCCGATGAGGTTCCCGCCCACCTCGTTCGAGACGCAGGCCAGCGTGACGTACCGCTCCACCAGCTCCATCCCGAGCAGGTCGGCGTAGCTCAGGGTGATCGGATTGGTCACCCGGCCGTGGATCCGTAGCTGCCATTCGTCCGGGTCGACCTGGGGCACGACCAGCGCGGTGTCGATCCGGTAGAAGTCACGGTTGGTGGTGACGTACCGGCTCAGCCCCGGTGCCGCCGGGTCCACGCCGGACGGCAGCGGCGGCGCGGCGTCGACCGGGGCGGGCAGTGTCACGGCGGACCGGGCGGTGGCCACCCCCCGGCGTTGCGCCAACCAGCGACCGCCGGCACCGGTGACCAGGGCGGCGCCGACCGACACGCCGACGCTGGACAGGAAACGTCGCCGGTCGGCGGTGCCGGCACCGGGCCGAATCGGTACCGGTTCGGCATCGGCAGGCAACGCGGCGACAGGCAACGCGGCGGCGGACGGCCGCAGCGGGCCGGCGAGCAGCGCCCAGAGCAGCAGCGCGGCGGCGGACGCGCCGATCACCGCCGGTAGTGCGGCGGCCGGCCCGACACCGGGCCGGGTGAGCGCGGCCGCCGCGCCGACCACGCCGAAGATCGCGACGCCGGCGAAGCCGACGGCGAGCCGGCGGGCGGCCAACACCCCGATCACGGCCGCGAACCCGGCGAGCAGTACGCCGGTGCCGATCAGCAGCGCGGTCTTGTCGTGTACGCCGAACACGTCGATGGCGAACTGTTTCAGCGGCTCCGGGACGGTGTCGACGACCACCCCGCCGACCGCGACCAGCGGTGCCGAGCGGGCACCGGTGGCGACGGCGACCAGCTCGGCCAGGCCCAGGGCGAGCGCGGCCGCGGCCACGCCGGCGAGCGCCGCGAGCGGCCCGGGCAGGCGGCCCGGCGGTTCGGTCCGCCCAGCTGGCCCGGTCGGCTCCGGCCCTGTCGCGTCCGGCACCGTCGGCTCCGCCCTCATCGCGTCCAGCCCATCTGTCCGGCACCGTACGGGTCGACGGCGCTAAGGTACCGCCGACGATACGCAGAATCCGCGTGATCAGAAACCTCGGGCGGAGTGCACCCTCGGCCGTACTGATCACGCGGATCCAGGTGGCGCAGGTGAAACAGGTGGAGCTTCGAGTAGGTAAAGCTTCCGGTCAGAAACCGGGACCGTGCTGGTGGCCGTGCCCGTGGTCGTGACCGTGACCGCCGGCGGCCGGCTCGGCCTTCTCCGGCTTCTCCACCACCAGGCTCTCGGTGGTGAGCAGCAGCCCGGCGATCGACGCGGCGTTGCTGACCGCGTTGCGGGTCACCTTCACCGGGTCGATGATGCCGGCCCGGGCGAGATCGACGTACTCCCCGGTGGCGGCGTTGAGCCCGTGGCCCCAGTCGCCTTCGAGCACCTTGCCGACCACCACGTACCCGTCGTAGCCGGCGTTCTGGGCGATCCACCGCAGCGGCTCGTGCAGCGCCTTGCGGACCACCGACACGCCGACCTTCTCGTCGGCGTCGAAGCCGAGGTCATCGTCGAGCACGGCGGCGACCTGGCTCAGCGCCGCGCCGCCACCGGGGATGGTGCCCTCCTCGACCGCGGCCTTGGTCGCGGCGATGGCGTCCTCGATGCGGTGCTTGCGCTCCTTCATCTCCACCTCGGTGGCGGCCCCGGCCTTGATCACCGCGATGCCACCGGAGAGCTTGGCCAGCCGCTCGGCGAGCTTCTCCCGGTCCCAGTCCGAGTCGGACGCGTCGATCTCCTTGCGGATCTGGGTGACCCGGTCGGCGACCTCGGAGTCGTTGCCGGCACCGTCGACCACCGTGGTGGTGTCCTTGTCGACCACGATCCGCCGGGCCCGGCCCAGCGACTCCAGCCCGACCGCGTCGAGCTTGTAGCCCAGCTCCGGGGCGATCAGCTCGGCGCCGGTCAGGATCGCCATGTCCTGCAGCATCGCCTTGCGCCGGTCACCGAAGCCCGGAGCCTTGACCGCGCAGATCTTCACGGTCTTGCGCACGGCGTTGACCACCAGGGTGGACAGCGCCTGCCCGTCGACGTCCTCGGCGACGATCAGCAGCGGCTTGCTGTCCTGGACGATCTTCTCCAGCAGCGGCAGCAGCTCCTCGATCGAGGAGATCTTCTGGGTGGTGATCAGGATGTACGCGTCCTCGAGGACCGCCTCCTGCGCTTCGGCGTCGGTGACGAAGTGCGGGGAGATGAAGCCCTTGTCGAACTGCAGGCCCTCGGTGACGTCCAGCTCGGTGGCCAGCGTGGAGCCTTCCTCGACGGTGATCACACCGTCGCGGCCGACCCGCTCCATCGCCTCGGCGATCAGCTCGCCGATCGTGGCGTCCTGGGCCGAGATCGTCGCGACCTGCGCGATCGAGCCCTTGTCGGCCACCTCCGCCGCCTTGGCCAGCAGCGATTCGGAGACCTTCTGCGCGGCCGCGTCGATGCCGCGCTTGAGGCCGGCCGGGTTGGCCCCGGCGGCGACGTTGCGCAGACCTTCACGAACCATCGCCTGGGCGAGCACGGTGGCGGTGGTGGTCCCGTCGCCGGCGACGTCGTTGGTCTTCGTCGCCACCTCCTTGACCAGCTGCGCACCGAGGTTCTCGTACGGGTTGGTGAGCTCGATCTCCTTGGCGATGGTCACGCCATCGTTGGTGATCGTCGGAGCGCCGAACTTCTTGTCCAGCACGACGTTGCGCCCGCGCGGGCCGAGGGTGACCTTGACCGTGTCCGCGAGCGTGTTGACGCCGTGCTCCAAGAGGTGCCGGGCGTCGTCCGAGAAACTCAGGATCTTCGCCATGACATTCCCTTCACAGGCACTAGCCGTCGGCCGACCGGCGGCTGCCGGGCACCGGCCAACGGGCGACGCCCCGAAGCCCCGGGTGGGGCTTCGGGGCGTTCAGCACTGGCAGTAGGTCACTTCTCGATGACCGCGAGGACGTCGCGGGCGGAGAGCACCAGGTACTCCTCGCCGGCGTACTTGACCTCGGTGCCGCCGTACTTCGAGTAGATGACCGTGTCGCCGACGTTGACGTCAACCGGGATCCGGTTGCCCTTGTCGTCGACGCGGCCGGGGCCGACAGCGAGGACGGTGCCCTCCTGCGGCTTCTCCTTGGCGGTGTCGGGGATCACGATGCCCGACGCCGTGGTGGTCTCAGCCTCGTTCGCCTGGACCAGGATCCGGTCCTCGAGCGGCTTGATCGCAACCTTGGTCGCGGTAGTCACGGGCATACCCTCCTGGGGTATCTGGTTTTGGTGCCGGCCACGTGGGTAACCGGCGTCAATCTGCCTCATGTCCACCGGGCGGATCCGTCGTCGCGGGTGCCGGACCGCCTGGCGTTTCGCTCACCGGCGGGAGCCGGCGGGCTGGCACCCTCGACCCGAGAGTGCTAACCGCAGATTAGCAGTCGCCTGTGCGGAGTGCTAGCCCGATGGCCGAGCATGGACAATGTCGCGGTGCACCCGGACGAACTGGCCACCCTGCGTGCCCCGGAAGGCGCGGCCGCCCTGGTCGCCGCGGCCGAGGTGCTGGCCGCGCCGGGCGGGGCGGATCCACTCGCGGCGGCGACCGCGCTACGTACCGCCGGGGTGCCGGCACCGCTGGCGACCGCAGCGCTCACCCAGGCCGCGCTGCGCGCCCGCGCGACCGGCAAGTTCGGCCCGGCCGCCGACCGGATGTTCTTCACCCGCGCCGGCCTGGAGCAGGCCACCCGGTCGGTGGTCGCCGACCGGCGCGCCGCCCGGCTGCGCGCCGCCGGGGTACGCCACCTCGCCGACCTGGGTTGCGGTCTCGGCGCGGACACCCTCGCCGCCGCCCGGGCCGGCATCCGGGTGTACGCGGTGGAGGCCGACCCGGGCACCGCCGCGATCGCCGCCGCCAACGCCGAGGCGACCGGGCTGGCCAACCTCGTCGACGTGGTCTGCGCCGACGCCACCGGAGTCGATGTCTCCGGTTACGACGCGGTCTTCTGCGACCCGGCCCGCCGGTCCGGCGGCGGTCGGCGCACCTTCGACCCGGACAGCTACTCCCCGTCCTGGGACTTCGTCCGGTCCCTGGTCGCCCGGGTGCCACGGGCCGTGCTGAAGGTGGCACCGGGCATCGACCACGCGCTGATCCCGCCGGGGGCCGAGGCCGAGTGGGTCAGCGTCGACCGGGAGGTGGTCGAGGCGGCGTTCTGGTGCGGCCCGCTGGCCGGCACCCCGCGCCGGGCCACCCTGCTGCGTACCGGCCAGCCGGCCACGGAGCTGACCGGCGACGGCGGCGAGCCGGTCACCGTCGGCCCGGTCCGGCGCTACCTGTACGACCCGGACGGGGCGGTGGTCCGCTCGCACCTGGTCGCCGCGTTCGCCGCGACCGTCGACGGCACCCTCGCCGACGAGTCGATCGCCTACGTCTACGCCGACACGCCGACCGACACGCCGTACGGCCGATGTCTGGAGATCACCGACGTGCTGCCGTTCTCGCTGAAGCGGCTGCGGGCGCTGCTGCGCGAACGCGGTGTCACGCGGCTGGAGATCCTCAAACGCGGATCCCCGCTCGACCCCGCCCAGTTGCGCCGCGACCTGCGGCTGCGTACCGCCGTCGGGACCGGCGTGGCGGCGAGTCTGGTACTGACCCGGGTGGCCGGCGCCCCGACGGCGCTGCTCGCCCACCCGGTGCCGGCGCCGGGCCGGTGAGCGCGCCAGCCCGATGAACGCGCGGGGCCGGTAACGTCGCGCGGCATGACAGGTACCGCGACTCCGGCGACGACGCTGCTGACCAAGCGGCGGATCACCTTCCAACTGCACCCGTACCGGGTCTCGCCGGACACCCCGGACTACGGCGCGGCGGTCGCGGCCGCCCTCGGCGTCGCCGCCGAGCAGGTGTTCAAGACGCTGGTGGCCCAGGTCGACGGGGCACTCGCCGTCGGCGTCGTGCCGGTCACCGGGGAGCTGGACCTGAAGGCTCTGGCGGTGGCGCTCGGTGGTAAGCGCGCGGTGCTCGCCGAGCGGGTGCTCGCCGAACGGACCACCGGGTACGTCCGGGGCGGCATCAGCCCGATCGGGCAGCGTAAACGTCTGCCGACGGCGCTGGACGCCTCGGCGCAGCGGTACGCCGAAATGTACGTCTCGGCCGGCCGCCGCGGGTTGCAGTTGAGTATCACTCCGGGTGACCTCGCAGCGGTGACTGGCGCCCGATTCGCCCCAATCGCTGCTCACTGATCCGGTCAGGCGACGGACAGGTGTCCGCCGCGTTGCTGAATTGTTATCGCGAGCAACAAAACTGGTGACGTCACCGTCTTGTGCCCGGCGCCACACTCCTAATACGTTGCCGGACACAACAAAAACCGCGATGGCCCAGCTCAGCCCCAGGCCGTTGCCGTCGCCGGCCGGGCCTCCGGAGCTCACCAGCGCCCCGCGAGCCCACGCCCGAGACCGCACGACACGCACCAGCACAACCCCTTGTACGCGAAACATCACCCTTCGAAAGGACCCGAGCGATGCGCAAAGGGATCCTCAGCACCGCCGCCGCCGGTGTCCTGCTCGCCGGCGGCCTCACCGCCTGTGGCAGCGACACCGGCACCGACACCGGCAGCGGCGACACGCCGACCCCGAAGATCGGCGTGATCCTGCCGGACAGCGCCTCCTCCGACCGCTGGGAGACCGCCGACCGGCGCTTCCTGGAAGAGGCGTTCGACGCCGCTGGCGTGCAGGCCACCATCCAGAACGCCCAGGGCGACAAGGCCCAGTTCCAGACTCTCGCCGACCAGATGATCACCGACGGGGCCACCGTCCTGATGATCGTCAACCTGGACTCCGGCACCGGCAAGGCCGTGCTGGACAAGGCCAAGCAGCAGGGCGTCGCCACCATCGACTACGACCGGCTCACCCTGGGCGGCTCCGCCGAGTACTACGTCAGCTTCGACAACGAGGCCGTCGGCCAACTGCAGGGTGAGGGTCTGGTCAAGTGCCTGACCGACGCCGGGGTGGAGGAGCCGACCATCGCCACCCTCAACGGCTCGCAGACCGACAACAACGCCACCCTGTTCAAGGCCGGCTACGACGGCGTGCTCGACCCGCTGTACGAGTCCGGCGAATACGTCAAGGGCCCGGACCAGTGGGTGCCGGACTGGGACAACACCCAGGCCGCGACGCTGTTCGAGCAGATGCTGACCCAGACCGGCGGCGAGATCGACGGTGTACTGGCCGCCAACGACGGCCTCGGCAACGCCGCCATCTCGGTGCTCAAGCGCAACCAGCTCAACGGCAAGGTCCCGGTCACCGGGCAGGACGCCACCCCGCAGGGCCTGCAGAACATCCTCGCCGGCGACCAGTGCATGACCGTCTACAAGGCGATCAAGGCCGAGGCGCAGGCCGCCGCCGACCTGGCGGTCGCGCTGGCCAACGGTGAGCGCAAGGAGGTCGCGCAGACCGTCACCGACCCGGAGACCAACCGGGAGGTGCCGTCGGTGCTGCTCACCCCGCAGGCCATCTACAAGGAGAACGTCGCCGACGTGGTCAACGACGGCTACGTCACCGCCGAGGAGCTCTGCACCGACGAGTTCGCCGAGCTCTGCGCCGAGGCCGGCATCAGCTGACCGGCGTACCGGCGACCGACCGGTAGCCCCGCCGCGGGTGTCACCCGGCAGCACCATCGCCGGGTGACACCCGCGGCGGCGGAACCGGCGCCGGCCGGGCACCCTCACGAAGGAGACCACCCGTGTCCGCGACCCCCCTGCTGCAACTGCGCGGGATCGACAAGAACTTCGGCCCCGTCCAGGTGCTGCGCAACGTCGACTTCGCCGTCCACGCCGGCGAGGTGACCGCGCTCGTCGGCGACAACGGCGCCGGCAAGTCCACCCTGGTCAAGTGCATCAGCGGCATCCACCCGATCGACCGCGGCGAGGTCGTCGTCGACGGCCGCCGGGTGCACATCCACAACCCGCGCGACGCCGCCTCGCACGGCATCGAGGTCGTCTACCAGGACCTCGCGCTCTGCGACAACCTCGACATCGTGCAGAACATGTTCCTCGGGCGGGAGAAGCGCTCCGGGATCGTCCTGGACGAGACCACCATGGAGCAGATGGCCGCGGACACCCTCGCCGGGCTCTCCGTCCGGACCGTCAAGTCGCTGCGGCAGCTCGTCGCCAGCCTCTCCGGCGGCCAGCGCCAGACCGTCGCCATCGCCAAGGCTGTGCTGTGGAACAGCAAGGTCGTCATCCTCGACGAACCCACCGCGGCGCTCGGCGTCGCCCAGACCGCCCAGGTGCTCGAACTGGTCCGCCGGCTCGCCGACAACGGCCTCGCCGTCGTACTGATCTCGCACAACATGAACGACGTCTTCGCGGTGTCGGACCGGATCGCCGCGCTGTACCTCGGCCAGATGGTCGCCCAGGTACGGAGCACGGAGATCACCCACGCGCAGATCGTGGAGCTGATCACCGCCGGCCGCAGCGGTGACCTCGGCCTGCCGGCCGACAACGGCACCGAGTACGCCGCCACCAACGGACCGGGAGCCGACCGATGAGCACCGCCACCTCCACAGTCCAGCGGCCCACCGCCCCGGCCGAATCGCCCGGCGTCGGCGAACACCTGCGCAATTACTTCTCCCGGATCCGCGGCGGCGACCTCGGCGCGCTGCCCGCGATCCTCGGCCTCGTCGTGCTCTGCACGGTCTTCTCGATCGTGCGGCCCAACTTCTTCACCGCCGGCAACTTCGCCAACCTGTTCATCCAGGGCGGCGCGGTCACCCTGATCGCGATGGGGCTGATCTTCGTCCTGCTGCTCGGTGAGATCGACCTGTCCGCCGGCTTCGCCAGCGGCGTCTGCGCCGCGATCCTGGCGGTCGTCTCCACCGAGATGGGACTGCCCTGGTACGTGGCGGTGCTGGCAGCCGTGGCCACCGGGACCCTGATCGGCACCGTCCTCGGATTCCTGGTCGCCAAGGTCGGCATCCCGTCGTTCGTGGTCACCCTGGCCGCCTTCCTCGCCTTCCAGGGCACGGTGCTGCTGCTGATCGAAGGCGGCAAGAACGTCTCGCTGCGCGACGACGTGCTGATCGCGATCGTCAACCGCAACGTCCCGCCGGTCGTCGGCTGGGCGATCTTCGGCGTCGGGGTGGCCGGGTTCGCGCTGATCCAGCTGCTGCGCTACCGCACCCGGTCCGCGAAGGGCCTGGTCACCGACCCGATCGTGGTGGTGCTGGCCCGCATCGGCGTGCTGGTCGCGATCGCCGGTGCCGCCGTCTACATCCTCAACCAGGAGCGCAGCATCAACCCGCTGATCACCTCGCTGCGCGGGGTGCCGATCGTGGTGCCGGTCATCGTGGTACTGCTGATCTTCTGGACCTTCGTGCTGCGGCGCACCGCGTACGGCCGGCACATCTACGCGGTCGGCGGCAACCGGGAAGCCGCCCGCCGGGCCGGCATCAACGTCGACCGGATCCGGATCTCCGCCTTCATGATCTGCTCCTCGATGGCCGCCGTCGGCGGCATCGTGGCCGCCAGCCGCGCCAACTCGGTCGACGCCAACACCGGCGGCAGCAACGTACTGCTGTTCGCCGTCGGCGCGGCGGTGATCGGCGGCACCAGCCTCTTCGGCGGCAAGGGCCGGGTCCTCGACGCGGTCCTCGGCGGCGCCGTGGTCGCGGTCATCGAGAACGGCATGGGACTGCTGAATGTCAGCTCCGGGGTGAAGTTCGTCTTCACCGGGCTGGTGCTGCTGCTGGCCGCCAGCGTCGACGCGCTGTCCCGCCGTCGCGCCGCCGCCGGGTCCTGATGACTGCGGAGACGACGAACCGATGCGGGCAGGACCCAGCCAGGAGGAGATCCGCCGGCACAACCTCGGCGCGCTGCTGCGGCACGTACACGTGCACGGCGCCACCTCACGGGCCGAACTGACCACCACGCTGGGGCTCAACCGCAGCACCATCGGCGCGCTCACCGCCGACCTGGCCGCCGCCGGCCTGGTCAGCGAGGGCGGTGCCCGGGAAACCGGCCGGGCCGGACGACCGTCGCTGGTCGTCCGGCCCGCGTCCGAGCGGGTGTACGCGTACGCGCTCAGCATCGAGGTCGACCGGTTACGGGCCGCCCGGGTCGGACTCGGTGGCCGGATCCTCGACACGCGCACCGGCGACCGACCCCGGGGCACCCTCGCCGCCGAGGCGGTCGGCCCACTCACCGGCTTCGTCAAGGAGCTGCACCAGGCGGTGCCGGCCGGAGCGGTCTGCGTCGGCAGCGGCGTCGCGGTCTGCGGCATGGTCCGCCGCGACGACGGCATGGTCCGCCTCGGCCCCACCATGGGCTGGGTCGACGAGCCGCTCGGCGCGGCCCTGGCCGAGGCGCTCGGCGACGACCGGGGCGTCCTGGTCGGCAACGTCTCCGACGTGTGCGCGCTGGCCGAACACACCCGGGGCGCGGCGGTCGGCTGCGACCACGTCGTCTACCTGTACGGCGACGTCGGCGTCGGCGCCGGGATCATCGCCGGTGGCCGGCGGGTCACCGGGCACGGCGGGTACGGCGGCGAGGTCGGCCACATGGTGGTGCACCCCGGTGGCCGGCCCTGCCTGTGCGGATCCCGGGGCTGCTGGGAAACCGAGATCGGCGAACACGCGCTGATCCAGGCAGCCGGCCGCAGCGGGGAAGTCGTCGGCCGGGAGGCGGTGCTCGCCGTGGTGGACGCGGCCGACCGGGGCGACGGCCAGGCCCAGGCCGCGGTCCGCCAGGTCGGCAACTGGCTCGGCTTCGGCGTGGCCAACCTGGTCAACATCTTCAACCCGGAGACGGTGATCTTCGGCGGTACGCTGCGGGACGTCTACCTGGCGGCGGCTGCGCACGTGCGCAGCCGGCTCAACTCCAACGGGCTACCGGCCTGCCGGGAACACGTCCGGCTGCGTACCCCGAAACTCGGCGACGACGCGCCGCTGATCGGCGCCGCCGAACTCGCCTTCGAGCAGCTGCTCGCCGACCCGCTCGACGCGGTGGCCGGCTGACCCCGGTCAGCCGACCGGATGCGCCGACCCGAGACCCTGCCAGGTGCGCCACAGCTCGGCATACGGGCCGTCGGCGGCGACCAGCTCGTCGTGCGAGCCGAACTCGGTGATCAGCCCGTCCTCGACCACGGCGATCCGGTCGGCGTCGTGCGCCGAGTACAGCCGGTGGGCGATCGCGATCACCGTACGCCCGTGCAGCACCGCGGCGAGCGACCGCTCCGTTCGCCGGGCGGTACGCGGGTCGATCAGCGACGTCGCCTCATCCAGCACCAGGGTCTGCGGATCGGCCAGCACCAGCCGGGCCAGGGCGAGCTGCTGAGCCTGGTCCGGACCGACCGGGTGGCCGCCGGCACCGACCACTGTGGCCTCCCTGTCCGGCAGGGCGGACACCCAGTGCAGCGCGTCGACGGCGGCCAGCGCGTCGCGTACCTCGGCGTCGCTGGCGTCCGGTCGGACCAGCGCGATGTTGTCGCGCACCGTACCGATGAAGACGTGATGCTCCTGGGTGACCAGGGCGACCCGGCCGCGCAGCTGGTCCGGCGTGAGGTCGGTCAGCGGTACGCCGCCGGCGGTGACCGAGCCGGCGGTCGGCCGCAGCACCCCGGCCAGCAACCGGCCCAGGGTGGACTTGCCGGCCCCGGACGGCCCGACGATGGCGATCCGCTCCCCCGGTCGCGGCACCAGGGTGACCCCGCGCAGCACCTCCCGCCCGTCGACGTAGCTGAAGTGGACGTCGACCGCCGCGACCGGGTCGGCGGCGCGCACGCCGTCGGGTGCCGGCGTGCGGGGCACCGCGGTCGCGGACCGGTCCGGCTGGGCGACGCCGAGCAGCCGGGCCAGCGACGCGGCCCCGAGCTGCAGCTCGTCCAGCCAGTTCAGCAGCCGGTCCAGCGGGTCGGTCAGCATCTGCACGTAGAGCACCGCCGCCGTGACCTGGCCGAGCGTCACCCAACCACGCAGGTAGCACCAGCCGCCGATGGCCAGGGTCGCCGCGACCGGCACCACGTAGCTGATCTCGATCAGCGGGAACCAGACGGTACGCAGCCACAGCGTGTAACGCTCGGCCGCGTACTGCCGGGCGATGTCGGTGTCGGTACGCCGCCGCCGGTGCTCCTGCCGGCGCAGCGCCTCGACGGTCCGGGCACCGTCGAGGGTCTCGCTGAGCCCGTCGGTGATCCGCGAGTACGCGGCGCTCTCGGCCAGGTAGCCGTCCGGCGCCCGGCGCAGATACCAGCGGGTGCCTGCCCACAGCAGCGGCACCACTATCAGGCAGGGCACCGCCAGCACCGGGCCGACCAGCAGCAACGCCCCGAAGATGAAGGTCGCGGTGCTGATCGCGATCAGCGTCTCGGGCACCGCGAACCGCACCGACTTGGACAGCACGGCGACGTCGTGCGAGGTCCGGGTGAGCAGGTCACCGGTGCCGGCCTTCTCCACGGTCGACAGCGGAATGGACAGCACCCGGCCGATGAACTCTTCGCGCAACGCGGCCAGCACCCGCTCACCGAGCCGGGCCGATGCCACGTGCGCGTAGCGGGCCAGCACCGCCTGTAAGACCAGGAACCCGGCGATCGCCAGGGCGGTCCGGTCGACGGCGGCGATCGCCGCCGTGGCCGTGGTGAGCGTCTCGACCAGGCCGCCGAGCAGCCGGGGCGCGGCGAGCCCGGCGACTGCGGCGCCCACGTGCAGCGCGAGAGCACCGGCCAGCATCCGTGGGTGCCGGCGGACCAGGACACGGGCGTACCGGCGGACCTCGGCCCGGTCCGCGACCGGCAACGCCGTCACGACGCCACCTCACTCAACGCCACCGACTCGGTCGACGCCGCCGGCTCGGCGCGGGTCACCAGGGCGGCGTACCCGGGCGCGGTGCGCAGCAGATCGGCGTGACTGCCGTCGGCCACCACCCGGCCGGCGTCGACGAACACCACCCGGTCGGCGTGTTCCAGCAGCAGCGGGCTGGTGGTGCAGACGACGGTGGTCCGGCCGGTCCGGGCGGCCGGCAGCCGGGCGGCGATCCGCACCTCGGTGTGCGCGTCGACGGCGCTGGTCGGCTCGACCAGCACCAGGATCGGCGGGTCGGCGAGCAGCGCCCGGGCCAGCCGGAGCCGCTGTTGCTGGCCGCCGGAGAACTCCCGGCCGCGTTCGGCGACCTCGGCGTCGAGACCGTCCGGTAGCGCGTCGACGATGTCGGTGGCGCTGGCCGCGACCAGCGCCGCCCGGATCGCCTCGTCGCTGGCCTGCCCGGTGCCGTCAAGTTCGTCGCGCAGCCGGCCGGTGAACAGCCGGTCGTCGTTGTCGGTCACCAGGATCCGCTGCCGGACCGTGGCCAGGTCCAGCTCCCGCAGTGGTACGCCGGCCAGGGCGACCTCGGCGTCGCGGTAGCGCCCCAGCCGGTCGGCGAGCCCGACGACGTCGTCGGGCGCGGTGGCCGCGACGGCGGTCAACTGGTACGGGGCCACCCGCAGGCCGGATGTGGAATCGACCAGGTCGCCGGCGCGGTCCGGCAGTCGGCGCGGCCGCGCCGGGTCGGTGAACTCGCCGGTGATGGCGAGCAGGCCCGCGACCCGGCGGGCGGCGACGTGGCCACGGGTCATGGTGTGCAGGAACTCGGTCAGCGTCCGGATCGGACCGGTCAGGAACGCGGTGTACGCGTAGGCGGCGACCAGCTGCCCGACGGTCAGCTCGCCGGAGAGCGTGAGCCGCGCCCCGAGCCAGGTCACCAGCACCAGGAACATCCCGGGCAGCAGCAGCTGGCCGGCCTCCAGGACGGACTCGACCCGGGCCAGTCGGTCGCCACGCCGCCGCAGCTCCTGCGACTGGTCCCGGTAGCGGTCGGCGAAGGCCGGTTCACCGCCGACGCCGCGCAGAATCCGCAGGCCGGTCACGATGTCGCCGGCCAGGGTCGCCAGGGTGGCCTGCTGGTCCCGGTACGTCTGCTGGCGGCGGTGCAGCGGCCGCAGGCCGAGCCCGACGGCCGTCATCAGCACCGGCACCCCGATCACGATCACCAGCCCGAGCGGAACGGAGGTGCCGAGCAGGATCGCGGCGACCACGACGATCGCCACCACCGCACCGACCGCCCGGGCGACGACCTCCACCGCGCCGCCGAGACTGCCCATGTCGGCGGTCCCGATGCTCACCACCTCGCCGGTGGCCAGCCGTTTCGGCAGGGTGGCGCCGAGCCGGTTGGCCTGCCGTACGGTGAGCTGGACCGTGCGGTACGCGGTGGACAGCCAGTTGAACACGCCGAACCAGTGCTGGCTGATGCTGGCCGTCGCCTGGACCAGCCCCAGCCCCAGTAGCACCACCGACCAGCCGAGCAGCGCCTGCGGATCGCGGGCGGTGAGGCCGACGTCGATGGCATGTCCGACAACCGCCGGCATCAACGCCTGGCTGCCCATCCAGACCACGCTGAGCACCGATCCCCAGGCCACGGACGCCCCGGCACGTCCGGCCAGCCAGCGCAGCAGACGCAGGGCTGACCGGTGATCGGCTACGCCGGGATCGGCGACGGGCAGGGACCACATGACATCGCGACGGTACGGCTACTTTGCGTGGCCGATCCACCGAGTTTCCCATTTCCGCCGGTCGGTCGGCGGCGGCTTCAGCGGTCGACCTGGGTGAAGTCCCAGCTGTGCGGTGCACGGGTGACCAGCCGCAGCGGTGGTTCCGGCAACGACAACGGGCTGCTGCGCCACTTCGAGATGACCACCAGCCGGTCATCGGTCGACGAGAAGACCTCACTGGCCAGGTGCAGCGGGCTGTGTTCGATCTCCGGCAGCGCGGTGTCACAGACCCAGGTGAGCAACTCGGTCAGGCGGGACGGCTCGGCCTTCGCCTCCCACATCCGCACGATCACGTCGCCGGACATTACACGCTCACCGTGGTCAACGGCAGCGCGGAGTCGGCCGGCAGGTCCAGCCGGCTGGCCGGTACCCCGGCGGCGACCAGATGCGAACCGAGCGCCGCGACCATCGCGCCGTTGTCGGTGCACAGTTTCGGCCGGGGCACCCGGACCCGGATCCCGTACCGCTCGCAGCGTTGCTCGGCCATCGCCCGCAGCCGCGAGTTGGCCGCCACCCCGCCACCGATGACCAGGGTCTCGACGCCCCGGTCCCGGCAGGCGTCGACCGCCTTGGCGGTCAGCACGTCGCAGACCGCCTCCTGGAACGACGCGGCGACGTCCGCCACCGGCACCGGCTCACCGGCCCGTTCCCGGGCTTCGACCCAGCGGGCCACCGCAGTCTTCAGTCCGGAGAAGGAGAAGTCGAACCGGTGCGCGGCGAGGTCCTTCGGCGCGGTGAGTCCACGGGGGAATGCGATCGCCGCGGCGTCACCGTCGCGGGCCGACCGGTCGATCGGCGGCCCGCCGGGGAACGGCAGGCCGAGCAGCCGGGCCACCTTGTCGAACGCCTCACCGGCCGCGTCGTCGATGGTGGCGCCGAGCGGGGTGACTCCGGCGGTCAGGTCGTCGACCAGCAGCAGCGACGAGTGCCCGCCGGAGACCAGCAGGGCGATCGCCGGTTCCGGCAGCGGACCGTGCTCCAGGGTGTCCACGGCCACGTGGGCGGCGAGGTGGTTGACGCCGTACACCGGCTTGTCGGTGGCGATCGCGTAGCCCTTGGCCGCCGCGACACCAACCAGCAGGGCACCGGCCAGACCGGGGCCGGCGGTCACCGCGATCGCGTCGATGTCGGCCAGGGTGACGCCGGCGTCGTCGAGGGCCCGGCGCATCGTCGGCACGATCGCCTCCAGGTGGGCCCGGCTGGCCACCTCCGGCACCACGCCGCCGAACCGGGCGTGTTCGGCCACGCTGGAGGCCAGCGCGTCGGCGAGCAGCGTGTGCCCACGGACGACGCCGACTCCGGTCTCGTCGCAGGAGGTCTCGATCCCGAGGACCAGAGGTTCGTCAGCCATCTCGCATCATCACCAGAGCGTCGGTGTTGCTGGGTTGGTAGTAGCCACGGCGTACGCCGACCGGTTCGAAACCGTACGCCGCGTACAGCCGCTGCGCGGGTGCGTTGTCCACCGCGACTTCCAGGAAGGTCCGGCCGGCCCCGCGCCGGGTGGCTTCGTCGAGCAGCCCGGCCAGCAGGGTCCGGCCCACGCCGCGCCGTTGGCGGTCCCGGCGTACCGCGACGTTCTGCACCCACGCCTCGTCGGGTGTCGCCGGGTCGCCGGCCAGCGCCAGCCCGGCGTACCCGGCCAGCCGGTCGGTCCCGTCGACGGCGGCCAGGTAGTGGTGCCCGTTCGCCAGCTCGTTCCAGAACATCTCGGCCGACCACTGTTCGGCGCCGAACAGGTCGGCTTCGATCGGCACCGCCTGTTCAATGTGCCACCAGCGGAACCGGACGATCCGCAGCTGCCCGTCGGCCTGGGTCACTGGAGCACCGGTTTGCGTCCGGCCGCCGCGACGGCGTCGGGCCGGCGCAGGTAGCACGGGGTCAACGGCTCGGTGGGCGCGGCGGCGCGGACCCGGTCGGCTGCCAACCGTGCCAGCGGAAGCGGGTCCGGGTAGCGGGGCTCGGGTCGCACCGGTACGCCGAGCGGTTCGGCGTACCGCAGGGCGCCGTCGCCGACCGCCGTGGTGACGCCGAGACCCGCCAGGGCCCCGGCGACGGCGGCCGGCGCGCCGACCGCCGGGTCGGTGAGCCGCCGACCGTCGGCGGCGTACACCGCCCAGTAGATCTCCCGGCGCCGCGCGTCGGTAGCAGCCAGCACCCGGCCGGTCGCGGCGTCGCTGCCGGCGGCGTCGCTGCCGGCGAGGTCGGTGCCGGCGGCGCGGCCGAGCGCGTCGAGGGAGTTGACGCCGTACGTCGGGATGTCGAGGGCATGCGCCATGCTGGCGGCGGTGACCAGACCGACCCGCAGTCCGGTGAACGGACCAGGTCCGAGCCCGGCCACCACTGCGGTCAGGTCCGCCGCCGTCGCACCGAACTCGGCCAGGCAGGCGGCGATCTGCGGGGAGAGCAGTTCGCCGTGCGCCCGCGCGTCGACCGTACGTCGACTGGCCAGCAGACGTACGTCGTCGGTGATCTCGGCCAACGCGGCGGTCACCGCGGGAGTCGACGAATCCAGCACCAGTACCAGCACGGTATGCACCCTAACCGGACACCGCGGCCGGCTCCTGGCTGCCCTCGGCGCGCCCGTGGCCGGGTCACCCCACACCCCCCGCGACCCCCGCGTGTCGCGCGTGTCGCGCGTGTCGCCCGCCACTCATACTCTCCGGACCTGATGCCACACGTGCATCTTGATGCCACAGGTGCATCAAGCCTGGAGAGAGACCATGTCCCCCGCGCCGAACCTGGCCCGGCCTGAGCCCGGCCGGTCGGGAACCGGACATCCGTCGAGGATGGACATCATCGGTACCGGACAGGGACCATCAGCGAATGGAATCGTCGACCCGGCTCGGCGGGGAGGTCGGCCGGCTGCTGCGGCAGGAGCGCGAACTCCGTTGGCTGACCCAGCGGGATCTGGCCATTGCCACCGGAATCGCGCAGACCACCGTGGCCCGGGTCGAGTCCGGTCACCGTGGCGCGGCGCTACCACTGGTCGAGCGGTTGTTCGCGGCGCTGGGCCGGCAGCTCGTGGTCGGAGTCGAAGACCTCGGCGAGGACGTGGACCGGCAGATCGCGCAACTCGCCGACCGCAGGATCGATGACCGGCTCCTGGACACCGGCGTCGAGCGGTTCCGCCGCCACGTCGACGGAATCAGCTACGTGTTCGACGGTCCGACCGCCGCACTGCTGCAGGGCGCGCCGGGGCCGGCACCCGGAGTGCACGTGGCCCTGCTCTGGTCCGAGGCGGACCCCATCACCGAATGGCTGACCGGCCGGTACGCGAGCCGGTGGATGGACCGTTGGCAGGAGTACCGGCACATTCCGGTCGATCCGCGCGAGCCGTATCCACACCGGTGGCAGACGATAGCCGGTGAGATCCACGCCCGGATGTGCGACGAACTCCCCGAGTCGATCGACGTACGGCACGGCGAGCGGCACTACCCGGTGGTGCCGCTGGCCGAGCTGGCGATCGCCGATCCGGGCGTCGCCCGGCTGCTGGACCGGCACCGGGTGAGCCGCAGCGGTCAGCCGGCACCGGGCCGCAGCGGCTGACCGGTCAGCCGGCCACCGGCTGACCGGCACCGCCGGTCCGGCTCCAGTCGATGCCGGGCAGGCCGGCATCGGCCAGCGCCTTGTCGGTGGCGCTGAACGGCCGGCTGCCGAGAAAGCCCCGCGGGTTCATCGGGCTGGGGTGGCCGGCCTCCAGCACGACGTGCCACGGGTTGGTGATCAACCCGCGCTTCTTACGCGCGTAGCCGCCCCACAGCAGGAAGACGACCCGCTGGTCCCGGGCGTCGAGCGCGGCGATCGTGGCGTCGGTGAACTCCTCCCAGCCCTTGCCGGCGTGCGAGCCGGGCCGGCCCTGCCGCACGGTGAGCACCGCGTTGAGCAGCAGCACCCCCTGGGCCGCCCAGCCGGTCAGGTCACCACTGCGCGGCATCGGCACCCCGACGTCGGTGCCCAGCTCCTTGAAGACGTTGCGCAGCGACGGCGGCACCGGCACCCCGTCACGGACGCTGAAGCTCAGCCCGTGGGCCTGCCCGGCCCGGTGGTACGGGTCCTGGCCGAGGATCAGCACCCGGCACTGTTCCGGCGGGCACAGCCGGTACGCGGTGAACAGGTCCTCCACCGGCGGGTACACCGTCTGGTCGGCGTACTCGTCGGCGACGTACCGGCCGAGCGCGGCGGTGCCAGCCGAATCCAGGTGCGGGGTGAGCGCGGTGGCCCAGGAAGGAGGCAACATGGCCAGCAGGTCGAGCATCTCGGGAGCCTTTCGTCACGCCTCGGTGGTGGCCGTCGCCCTCCGACCCGGAGGGCTGCGCGCCGGACGGCACTCTACGGGTGGCCTACGACATCACCGTCCAGCATGGCCGGCCGGCTGGTCCAGCGCGGCGAGCCGGCCCGACCAGCCGGGGCCCCGCCCGGTCACCTCTGCGGTCCGGGAGTCGTCCTCGGCCCGGTGCATGCGGACCAGCAGGTGCGCCTCGGCGAGCTGCTCGACCATCCCCTCGCCCCACTCGACGACGGTGACCGCCCGGTCCATGTCGGCGTCCAGGTCGAGGTCGTCGATCTCGGCCCGTGGGTCGGGCGCGTCGCCGAGCCGGTACGCGTCGGCGTGCACCAGGGTGAGCGTGCCGCCCCGGGCCGGATCCGGCTGGTGGACCCGGGCGATGACGAAGGTCGGCGAGGTGACGTCGCCGCGCACCCCGAGACCGTCGCCGATTCCCTGCACCAGGGCGGTCTTGCCGGCGCCGAGCGGACCGGTCAGCACCACCAGGTCACCCTGGCGCAGCAGCCGGCCGAGACGGCGGCCGAGGTCGTGGGTGTCGGCCAGTTCGGGCAGCGGGATCCGGACAGTCATCGGGCAAGTTTCGCAAGGAACGCGAACAGCGCCGCGTTGACCCGGTCGGCGTGTTCCAGCATCACCACGTGCCCGCCATCGGGAATCCGCACGTAGTCGGCGTCGGGCAGCCGGCGCAGGATCTCCTCCGAGTGGGTCACCGGGGTGATCATGTCCTTGTCGCCGACGATGACCAGCGTGGGGCTGCTCTCCAGGACCGCGAGCGCCGGGTACCGGGAGTGGGTCAGCAGGGTCCGCACGTACCGGGTGACGGTCTCCGCCGAGGTCCGCGAGTTCATCCGTTCCACGTAGCTGACCAGCGCCGGGCTGGGCCGGTCGGTGCCGAAGCCGTACTGGCGGGTCAGCAGCCAGGCGAGGTCGGCGGTGGCCACCCGCAGCCGGTCGATCACCGGACCGGTCAGCCGGGTGGCGTTGTTGACCAGCATCAGCAGCGGCGAGCCGGCCCGGCTGAGGATCGCCGGCAGACCGAGCCGGGCCTCGTCGACCAGACTGCCCGAGGTCGCCATCAGTACGGTGCCGACCACCCGGTCGCGGAACAGCTCCGGATGCCGTTGCGCCAGGGCCATGATGGTCATGCCGCCCATCGAGTGTCCGACTAGGATCAACGGGCCGTGGCCGGCGGCCTGCTCGATGACCGCGCGCAGTGTCTCGCCGAGCGCGTCGATCTCGTAGTCGCCGGACTCCAGCCGGCCGGAGCGGCCGTGGCCGGGCTGGTCGTAGCAGACCATCCGGTACTCTCCCCGCCGGGTCAGCTCCCGGCGTTGGAAGTGGAAGGTCCCCATGTCCAGGCAGTAGCCGTGCACGAAGACGATGGTCGGCCGGGCCGGTGCCCCGTCGTCCGGTTCGACGATCTCCACGTAGACGTCGGTGCCGTCGGCTGCGGTGACCACCCGGGTCTCGTCGTAGGGCAGCTCGCCGAAGGGTTCGTCGGCGTACCGGTCCGCCACCTCCCGCTTGAGCCGACGTACCAGGGCGCGTTCGGCGGCGACCGTCGCGGTCACCCCGGCCGCCGCGACGCCGAGGGCCGCGCCGACGAGGCCGGCGGTCCGGGCCACCTTCTGCGCACCGGCCCGCTGCCCGTTCATGGCCGGCTGTCCTGGTAGGTCCGGGGCACCCGGGGACTACCGAACCGGGTGACGATCTCGTAGTTGATGGTGCCGACCGCGTCGGCCCAGTCGTCGGCGGTCGGGCCGCCGTCGCGTCCGTCACCGAACAATGTCGCCACCTCCCCGGGGGTGATCTCGTCGTCGCCGCAGTCGAGCACGATCTGGTCCATGCACACCCGGCCGGCGATCCGGCGCACCCGGCCGGCCAGCCGCACCGGCCCGGTGTTGGACGCGTGCCGGGGCACCCCGTCGGCGTAGCCGAGCGGCACCACGGCCAGGGTGCTCTCCCGTTCGGTGTGGTAGGTGTGCCCGTAGGAGACGCCCTGCCCGGCGGGGACCCGCTTGACCAGCATCACCCGGGCACGGACGGTCATCGCCGGCCGCAGGCCGAAATTGGCTCCCGGCACCGGGGACAGCCCGTAGCAGGCGATACCGGGCCGGACCAGGTCGAAGTGGGTGTCCGGCCGGGTCAGCGTGGCCGCCGAGTTGGCCAGGTGCCGGTAGCGGGGGCGCAGCCCGTACCGGCTGGCCACGGCGAGCCCGTCGTGGTACGCCGCCAGCTGCCGGTCGATGGTGGCGTGCCCGGGCGCGTCGGCGAAGACGAAGTGGCTCCACACCCCGACCACCTCGACGGTGCCGTCGGACTGCGCTTTGGCGGCCGTCTCGACCAGTTCGGGCCAGTCGTCGCCGGTGGCCCCACCCCGGGACAACCCGGTGTCGATCTTGAGGTGCAGCCGGGCCGGCCGGCCGGCGAGTCGGGCCGCGGCGACGGCCTCGGACAGCAGGGCGCGGCTGCCGACGCCGAGGTCGACGTCGGCGGCGACCGCCTCGTGCAGGGGCAGTCCGGGGCTGAGCAGCCAGGCCAGCACCGGCCCGGTCAGTCCGGCACCGCGCAGCTCCAGCGCCTCACCGAGGGTGCAGACGCCCAGCCAGTCCGCTCCGGCGTCGAGTGCGGCCCGGGCCGCCGGCACCATGCCGTGGCCGTACCCGTCGCCCTTCACCACCGCCATCAGCTCGGCGCTGGTGCCGGCCCGCAGCCGGGCCACGTTCTCCCGGATCGCGTCCAGGTCGACCCGCACCTCTGCCTGCCACATGAGGCCAGCCTACTGACCGGTCACCTGATCGGGCAGGTTCCCGGCCGGTCAGGTCGGCGGCCGGCCGGGTCAGATCATCGTCACCCACCGACAGACCGCTGTCACCCGCCGGTCAGGTCGGCCACCACCGGGCGTAGCGCGGCGGCCACCTCGACCGCGGTGACCGGCCCGCTCCGGGCGGCGGCCCGGCCGGCCAGGCCGTGCACGTACGCGGCGGCCAGCGCCGCCCGCGGCGGATCCAGCCCGGCGGCGAGCAGCGAGCCGAGCAGGCCGGCCAGTACGTCGCCGGTGCCGCCGGTGGCCAGCGCCGGGGTGCCGGTGGCGTTCACGTACGCCCGTCCGTCCGGTCCGGCGACCACCGTACGGTCGCCTTTGAGCAGGACGGTCGCCCGCATCCAGGCGGCCAGCCGCAGCGCGGCCCCGACCCGGTCGTCGCCGGGTGGCTGGCCGGCGAGCCGGGCGAACTCCCGGTCGTGTGGGGTGATCACGGTGGGTGCCTGCCGGCCGCGCAACTGCTCGGCCCAGCTGCCGTCGACCAGCATGGTCAACGCGTCGGCGTCCAGCACCACCGGCACC
The DNA here is from genome assembly GCF_048060215.1 of Micromonospora sp. LOL_021. Classification (NCBI taxonomy): domain Bacteria; kingdom Bacillati; phylum Actinomycetota; class Actinomycetes; order Micromonosporales; family Micromonosporaceae; genus Micromonospora; species Micromonospora sp. LOL_021. The sequence continues at coordinate 28,672 of NZ_JBHMIN010000002.1, forward strand.
GGCGCGGCCAGCACCGACCGCAGCTCGGTGACGGCGTGTTCGCCGCCGCCCAGCCCGGAGCCGCAGACCCAGGCCTGTACCCGGCCGGCGTCGGCGACCCGACCGGTGGCGATCACCGAGGGGTACCGGTCCAGCACCTGGCCGGCGGCGCTGCCGGCGTACCGGACCAGGCCGGTCGGCCCGGCGACCGCCCCGCCGACGGAGAGCACCGCCGCGCCCGGATAGGTCGCCGATCCGGTCGCCACCCCGACGACTCCCCGGGTGTACTTCTCGGCGGCCGGGGCCAGCGCCGGCCACCAGGCCGACACGTCGTCGCGACCGGGCACCTCGAACGCGGGTGTACCGCGCAACCACGGTCGCAGGCCGATGTCGACCAGCTCCACGTGGCCGGCGCGGACGGCGGCCGGACCGACCATCAGGGCCGGCTTCAGGCAACCGAAGGCGACGGTGACGTCGGCCCATACGGTGTCCGTCCCGGCTGCGGCGGCTCCGGCTCCGGCGGGTCCGGTTCCGGCTCCGGCCAGGCCGGCTCCGGTCGACGGCACCGCAGCGCCGTCGGGCACCCCGCCGGTGTCGACCGCCACGCCGCTGGGCACGTCCACCGCGACCAGCACCGGCCGACCGCCGCGTGCCGAGGTGAGCTCCCCGGCGCGGGCGAGCGCACCGGCGGCCGGCTCCCGCAGCCCACCGGTGCCGCCGATGCCGACGATCCCGTCCAGGATCAGGTCCGCGTGCCGGCCGGCGCCATCGCCGGTCCGGCCGTCGATGGTACGGCCGCCGGCGGCCCGTAGCGCGGCGAGCCCGCCGGGGTGGGCCCGGTCCGGTCGCAGCAGCCAGGCGGTGACCCGGGCGCCCCGGCGGGCCAGCCGGGCCCCGGCGTACAGCGTGTCACCGCCGTTGTCGCCCGAGCCGACCAGCAGCAGCACCTCGGCACCGTAGACCCCGCCGCGCTCGGTGAGCAGGGTGGCGCACCGGCGGGCCAGGCCGGCGGCGGCCCGGTGCATCAGTGTCCCCGGTGGAACGGTCGCCATCAGCGCCTGCTCGGCGCTGCGGACGTCGGACACCCGCCACACCTGGATCATTCGCCGCACCTCCGCCGCGCCGCCTACGTCGCTCACCACCACGGTCACCCTACCGGCGGTGGTGGCCGGCAGGACGGTAACCGCTGCGCCGATTGTCCACAGGGTCCCCGCCACGCCGCCGGTTCCAGATAGCGTCTGCCCATCGACGCATGCCGACGGAGGCGACATGGGTGAACGGAGACGACATGGGTGAGCTGCCCGGCAACGACGTGGGCCCGGCCGGCGGCGGGCCGCTGCGGGTGCGTCCGGCCGTACTGCACGACGCCGCCGACCGGTTGACCGGGCTGGCCTACCGGCTGGGGCACGGGCTGGCCGGCCAGCCGGAGCTGACCGTCGCCGCACCGGGCTGGGCGGCGGCCGACCTGCTGGTCACGGTGGAGGCCGCGGTGCACCGGCAGGTGAGCCGGGCCGGCGCGGACGCGGCCGCCACCGGGCAGGCGCTGACCAGAGCCGCCGTCGAGTACGACGCCGCCGACTGGCGGGCGGTCCACCGGCTGGCCAGGTGATCACGTACCGGCAGCTGTGGCGGGCCGACCCGGCGGCCTGGCAGCGGGCCGCGTACGGCTGGCGGCGGCGGCAATCAGCGGTCGAGCGGCGGGCCGCCGAGGTGGCCGGGGCGGCCGGGGCGCTGCGCGCCGGCTGGTCCGGCCCGGCGGCGTCCGCCGCCGACACCCGGTTGGTCGGCCTGGGTGACCGGCTCGACGCCGTCGGCCCGGCGCTGTGCGTCGTCGACCAGATCCTCAGCCGGTACGCCGAACAGCTGGCCCGGGCCAAGGCGGTGCTCGCCGACTGGGTCGCCACGGCGGGGGTGCTCGGTCTGTCGATCGACCGGGACGGCCGGGTCGGCGTTGACCCGGCGCTCACCCGCCCGGACGAGCCGACCCTGGCCGGTGCCCGCCGGGTGGCCGCCGGCGTCGCCGACGCGCTTGCCCTGGCCACCGAGGCGGACGTCGACGCGGCCCGCCGGCTCGACGCGGCCGCCACCGCCGCCAGCCAGGGCTGGCCGGCACGGCCGCCGGCGACGCGCCCGCCGCCGTCGGCCGCGCCGGCGACGGTGCGGGCCTGGTGGGCCGGGCTGGACGACACGCGGCGACGCTGGTTGATCCGGCACGAGCCGGCCCGGGTCGGTCGGTGGGACGGTCTGCCGGCGGCCGTGCGGGACCGGGCGAACCGGCTGCTGCTGGGTCGGCAGCGGGCAGCGCTGCTGGCCGAGCGGGCGGCGCTGCTCGGCAGCACGGATCCGACGGTAGTGCCGCGGTTGCGCCGGCTGGATCGGCTGATCGCCGGGTTGGCCACGGTCGACGACCGGCTCGCGTCCCCGGCTGGCCCTCGGGCCTATCTGCTGGCGCTGGACGGCGGCGCCGGCCGGTCGGGTGATCTGTCGACTCCCGCCTCGACCGGCCGGGTGATTCTCGCGCTGGGCGATCCCGATCAGGCCCGACGCGTGCTGACCCACGTGCCGGGGATGGGCAGCGGTCTCGACCGGGTCGGCGGCGAGTTGATCCGCACCGAGCAGGTGCTGCGACGTTGCCAGCAGTTGGCGCCACAGGAGTCGACCGCCGCCGTGTTGTGGCTGGACTACGCGGCGCCGGCGTTCGTCGATGAGGCGGCCAGCGCCGCCCCGGCACGGGCCGGTGCCGCCGATCTGCGCCGGTTCCAGGATGGTCTGGGCGTCAACCGCGACGGCGACCCGGGCGGGTTGACGGTGCTCGGGCACAGCTACGGCTCGCTGGTGGTGGGTACGGCGGCGCAGGCACCCGGCCTGGCCGCCGACAACCTGATCTTCGTCGGTTCGCCCGGGGTGGGGGTGGATCGGGTGGACGAGTTGGCGGTGCCGGCCGACGGGGTGTGGGCCACCACCGCCGACAACGATGTCATCCGCCGGGCGACCTGGCCGCAGCTGTGGCCGGGCGACCGGCTGTGGCACGGCGAGGACCCGAGCGGCGAGAACTTCGGCGCCCGGGTCTTCGCCGGTGACGCGTCCGGGCATCTGGGCTACTGGGCCGGGGACAATCCGGCGTTGGACTCGATGGCCCGGATCGTGCTCGGTGCCGACCACCCGGCTGGCAGCCGCCCCGGCACGGGCGCGGCGATCACTCCACGGTGACCGACTTGGCCAGGTTTCGGGGCTGGTCGACGTCGTGCCCCCGGGCGGCGGCGATCTCGCAGGCGAGCACCTGCAGCGGCACCGTGGTCAGCAGCGGGGCCAGCAGCGTCGGGGTGCGCGGCACGTAGAGCAGATCGTCGGCGTACGGCGCCACGGCGGTGTCGCCCTCCTCGGCGATCACCACGGTCCGGGCGCCCCGGGCCCGTACCTCCTGGATGTTTGACACGACCTTGTCGTGCAGCATGCCCCGGCCGGCCGGTGAGGGCACCACGCAGACCACCGGGGTGCCCTGGTCGATCAGCGCGATCGGACCGTGCTTGAGCTCGCCCGCGGCGAAGCCCTCGGCGTGCATGTAGGCGAGCTCCTTGAGCTTGAGCGCGCCTTCGAGGGCGACCGGGTAACCGACGTGCCGGCCGATGAACAGCACCTGGTTGGCGGTGGCGAGGTCCCGGGCGAGCTGGCGGACCGGTTCCATCGAGTCCAGCACCTGCCGCAGCTTGTCCGGCATCTCCTGCAGCTGGCTGACCACGGCGGCCACCTCGTCGGCGTACTTGATGCCGCGAACCTGGGCCAGGTGCAGGCCGATCAGGTAGCAGGCCACCAACTGGGTGAGGAACGCCTTGGTGGAGGCGACCGCGATCTCCGGGCCGCCGTGGGTGTACAGCACCGCGTCGGACTCGCGCGGAATGGTGGAACCGTTGGTGTTGCAGATCGCCAGCACCCGGGCCTTTTGCTCCTTGGCGTGCCGCAGCGCCATCAGGGTGTCCATCGTCTCGCCGGACTGGGAGATCGCCACCACCAGGGTGGACCGGTCCAGCACCGGGTCCCGGTAGCGGAACTCGCTGGCCAGTTCCACTTCGCACGGGATCCGGGTCCAGTGTTCGATGGCGTACTTGGCGACCATCCCGGAGTGGTACGCCGTACCACAGGCGACGATGAAGATCTTGTCGGCGTCGCGCAGGTCCTGGTCGGTGAGGCGGACCTCGTCCAGCATGATCTCGCCGGTCTCGGTGAGCCGGCCGAGCAGCGTGTCGGCGACCGCCTGCGGCTGCTCGGCGATTTCCTTGAGCATGAAGTAGTCGTAGCCGCCCTTCTCGGCGGCTGAGGCGTCCCAGTCGATGTGGAAGTCGCGGCCGAGCGCCGGCGCGCCGGAGAAGTCGGTGATCTCGATGCTGTCCGGGGTGATCAGGACGACCTGGTCCTGACCGAGCTCGACGGCGTCGCGGGTGTGCTCGATGAACGCGGAGACGTCGCTGGCCAGGTAGTGCTCGCCCGGGCCGCGACCGACCACCAGCGGGGAGTTACGCCGCGCCCCGACCACCGCGTCCGGGATGCGGGCGTCCACCGCGAGCAGGGTGAACGCGCCTTCGAGGCGTTGACACACCCGACGCATCGCGGCGGCCAGCAGCCGCGGCCCCTCCGGCTCACCGGCGGCCCGCAGGTCGGCCAGCGCGGCGGCGAGCAGGTGGGCGGCGCATTCGGTGTCGGTGTCGCTGACGAACTCGATCCCGTCGGCTTCGAGCTCGGCGACCAGCTTGGCGAAGTTCTCGATGATCCCGTTGTGGATCACCGCGATCCGGCCGTCCCGGGACACGTGCGGGTGGGCGTTGCGGTCGGTCGGTCCGCCGTGGGTGGCCCACCGGGTGTGGCCGATGCCGGCGGTACCGTCGCCGATGCCGACCGGGGCCGGGCAGCCGGTGCCGTCGACCGTGGGGGTGTCACCGGCCGTGGCGGTGCCGAACCGCTCGTCGCCGAGCGCCTTCTCCAGGTTGGCGAGTTTGCCGGCCCGCTTCTCGGTGCGCAGCTCGTCGTCACAGACGATCGCCACGCCGGCCGAGTCGTAGCCCCGGTATTCGAGCCGTCGGAGCCCGTCCAGCACGATGCCCAGCGCCGGCCGTGCGCCGACGTACCCCACGATTCCACACATGGGTCGTAGCCTAACTCACGATCGCTCACCAGCGGTGCGCATAACCCCAGCAATCAATCAAGCACGCTGAGCAGTAACCAACCAAACCCGCCTTATAGGGCAAAGTACGGGTGCCGTCATCTGTTTCGATGGACCGCATAAAGTGGCGAGGTGGTCACCTCCCCCGGCGCCCCCGCCGACATCGACCCCCTGGTCCGCCGCATGCGCCCGTTCGGCACGACGATTTTCGCCGAAATGTCCGCTCTTGCCGTCCGCACCGGCGCGGTCAACCTCGGCCAGGGCTTCCCGGACACCGACGGGCCCACCGTGATGCTGACCGCCGCCACCGAGGCGCTGCGCAGCGGCCACAACCAGTACCCACCCGGTCCCGGCATCCCGGCGCTGCGCACCGCCGTCGCCCGCAACCAGCAGCGCTTCTGGGGTCTCGACTACGACCCGGAGACCGAGGTCCTGATCACCGCCGGCGCGACCGAGGCAATCACCGCCGCCATCCTCGCGCTGTGCGAGCCGGGCGACGAAGTCGTCTGCTTCGAGCCCTACTACGACTCGTACGCGGCCGCGATCGCGCTCGCCGGGGCGGTCCGCCGGCCGGTCACCCTACGTCCCGACGGGGACGGCCGGTACGCCTTCGACCCCGCCGCGCTGCGCGCCGCGGTCGGGCCGCGTACCCGCCTGGTGCTGCTCAACTCCCCGCACAACCCGACCGGCAAGGTCTTCACCGTCGCCGAGCTCACCGCGATCGCCGCGATCTGCCAGGAGCACGACATCTGGGCGGTCACCGACGAGGTGTACGAGCACCTCGTCTTCACCGACGCCGACACCCCGCACGTCCCGCTCGCCACCCTGCCCGGGATGCGAGACCGGACGCTGCGCATCTCGTCGGCGGGCAAGACCTTCTCCTGTACGGGCTGGAAGATCGGCTGGGCCAGTGGGCCTGCCGCGTTGGTCACCGCCACCGCCCGAGTCAAGCAGTTCCTCACCTACGTCAACGGCGGGCCGCTGCAGCCGGCCGTCGCGGTGGCGCTGGACCTGCCGGACAGCTACTACACCGGGCTGCGGCAGAGCATGCAGGCGCAGCGCGACCAACTGGTGGCCGGGCTGTCCGAGGCCGGATTCCGGGTGCTGGTGCCGGAGGGCACCTACTTCGCCACGGCCGACATCAGCGCGCTGGGCGGCTCCGACGGGATCGAATTCTGCCTGTCCCTGCCGGAGCGCTGCGGCGTGGTCGCGGTACCGACCCAGGTGTTCTACGACGAGCCGGACGCCGGGCGACTGCTGGTGAGGTTCGCCTTCTGCAAACGTCCTGAGGTCCTCGCCGAAGCCAGTCGGCGGCTGGCCGGCCTGCGACCGGCCGACTGACCGAGCGGGCCGGACGGGTTCAGGCCGGCCGGTCAGGCTTGCCGGGCCAGCTGATCAGGCCGGGCTGGCCGCGCGGACGGCAGCGGCGATCCGCTCGGCGACCGACCGGGCGGTCTCCACCGTCGCCGCCTCGACCATCACCCGAACCAGCGGCTCGGTGCCGGACGGGCGCAACAGCACTCGTCCAGTGCCGCCCAGCTCGGCCTCGGCCCGCTCGGCGGCGGCCCGCACCGCCGGGTCGCCGGCACCGGCGATCCGGTCGCCGACCGGCACGTTGATCAGCACCTGAGGCAACTTGGTGACCGTGGCCGCCAGCCCGGCCAGCGAGGATCCGGTGGCCGCCATCCGGGACATCAGCTGCAGCCCGGTGAGAACTCCGTCGCCGGTGGTGGCGTAGCTGGGCATCACGATGTGCCCGCTCTGCTCGCCGCCCAGCGCCAGCCCGCTGGCCCGCAGCTCCTCCAGCACGTACCGGTCGCCGACCTTGGTCTCGACCAGCTTGATGCCCTCCCGGGACATGGCCAGCCGCAGACCGAGGTTGCTCATCACGGTGGCCACCAAGGTGTCGGCGGTCAACGTTGCGGCGTCGCGCATGGCCAGCGCCAGGATCGCCATGATCTCGTCGCCGTCCACCTCGGTGCCGTCGGCGGTCACCGCCAGGCACCGGTCGGCGTCGCCGTCGTGGGCCAGCCCTAGATCGGCGCCGTGTTCGAGGACGGCGGCGCGGACCACGTCGAGGTGGGTAGACCCACAACCGTCGTTGATGTTGAGCCCGTTCGGCTCGGCGTTGATCGCGATGACCTCCGCGCCGGCCTCCCGGTAGGCGACCGGGCCGACCTCGGCCGCCGCGCCGTTCGCGCAGTCGACCACCACCCGCAGCCCGTCGAGCCGGTGGTCGACCGTGCCGACCAGGTGCCCGACGTAGTGCTCGGCCCCGTCCAGCAGGTCGCTCACCCGGCCGATACCGGCCCCGGTGGGCCGCCGTCGGCCGGTGGACCCGTCGCCCTCGATCGCCGCGCCAATCGCGGCTTCGATCTTCATTTCGAGATCGTCCGGCAGTTTGTGCCCGCCGGCGGCGAACAGCTTGATGCCGTTGTCCGGCATCGGGTTGTGCGACGCGGAGAGCATCACCCCGAAGTCGGCCTTGGTCTCCCCGACCAGGAACGCGACGCCAGGGGTCGGCAGCACGCCGACCCGTAGCACGTTCGCGCCGGCGCTGGTCAGCCCGGCCACCACGGCGGCCTCCAGCATCTCGCCGCTGGCCCGCGGATCGCGGCCGACCACGGCCAGCGGCTGACGGCTCGGATCCCGCTCGGCCAGGGTGTGCGCGGCGGCGACCGCGACCGCCAGCGCCAACTCCGGGGTTAGATCGGCGTTGGCCCGCCCGCGTACGCCATCGGTGCCGAACAGCCGCGCCATACCTGTCATCCTCCGATGGTCCCGCTAACGGTGCCGCTCCGCCGCCCCGTCCGGGGTAGGGATCCGCCCGCTGCGATGGCGAGCGGGCCGGCAACCGATGAAGATACTGCCGATGAACGGAAGAATCCGCATCAACTAGACAAAAAAGCACGGACGGCCGAGAAACCCCACGAAGGAGGTGTCCCAGCCGCCCGTTCAGCCGTGTCGGACTAGCGCTTCGAGTACTGCGGAGCCTTACGGGCCTTCTTCAGGCCGTACTTCTTGCTTTCCTTGACCCGGTCGTCGCGGGTGAGGAAACCCGCCTTCTTCAGCGCCGGGCGGTCGTCGCCGTCGTTGGCGCACAGCGCCCGGGCGATACCCAGCCGCAGCGCACCCGCCTGGCCGGTGATGCCGCCGCCGCGCAGGTTGGCGATCACGTCGAACGCCTCGGCCTTCTCGGCCGTCACCAGCGGCTCCCGGATCAGCTGCTGGTGCACCTTGCTCGGGAAGTACTCCTCGAGCTCGCGACCGTTGCAGGTGATCTTGCCGGAGCCGGGGACGATGCGCACCCGGACGATGGCTTCCTTGCGCCGCCCGACGGTCTGGATCGGGCGCTCGCCGCGCGGCGCGCGCACCACTGGCGCGGGCGTCACGGCGGGGGCCGGCTCGGTCTCGGCAACGGCGACCGGGCTGGCCACGGTGGTGTCGGTCATGCTGGTTCCTTCGCCCGCGCTCACTGCGCGATCTGCTTGATCTCGAACGGCACCGGCTGCTGCGCGCCGTGCGGGTGCTCGGCGCCGGCGTAGACCTTGAGCTTGCGGATCAGCTTGGCACCGAGCTTGTTGTGCGGCAGCATGCCCTTGACGGCCAGCTCGATCGCCCGCTCGGGCCGCTTGGCCAGCAGCTCGTCGTAGCCGACCTGCTTCAGCCCGCCGGGGTAACCGGAGTGCCGGTAGGCCACCTTGGTGTGCCGCTTGTTGCCGGTCAACGCCACCTTGCCGGCGTTGACGACGATGACGAAGTCACCGGTGTCGACATGCGGCGCGAAAGTCGGCTTGTGCTTGCCGCGCAGCAGCGTGGCGGCGTGGGTGGCCAGGCGGCCCAGCACGACGTCAGAGGCGTCGATCACATGCCACTGACGCTCGATCTCACCCGGCTTCGGGCTGTACGTACGCACAGGTCTACCTTGTCTCGTCGTCGGTCTGGGGTCGCGCGTCGGTCGTCAGGTAACGCGCGGGCCGTCGGGGCGACCCGGAACCGGGCGACCTGGCAGAGAACGCGCGCGCGAACGACAAGCATACCCCGGCTGACCTGGCACCATCGGACAGGGCCTCCCGCAGACGGTGAGCTGCATCCACGGACGGTGACCTGAGACGGTGACGGGTCTGGCGAGGGACGCCCCTCGGTTGTCGCACAACAGCAGGCGACGATACCCGCTGCCCGGCACGCCGGTCAAAACGGCTGGTCGGCACCGGTACGCCGGAGGTCCCACCAGATGGGCCAACTAACCCTCTGACAACAGCCCGTGTGAGCTGCTCTTAGCAGGCTGGAAACAATCGGGACGTCGCGGCGAAATCGCCCCCCGGCACGCTTCGCACATGCCAGGCAGTGTGCAGGTGACCATCGGGCCGACCGGCGAATCCGTCGACCGGACCGTGGCCACCCACTGCCCGTACTGCGCCCTGCAGTGCGGGATGCGGCTGCGCGCGAGCGCCGACGGCGGCGTTCAGGTGCTGCCCCGGCAGTTTCCCACCAACCAGGGCGGGCTCTGCCAGAAGGGCTGGACCGCCGCGGAACTGCTCGACCACCCGCAGCGGCTGACCACCCCGCTGGTCCGCGACCGACCGGGAGCCGAACTGCGGCCGGCCAGCTGGGACGAGGCCCTGGCCCAAATCGTCGACGGTGTCACCGGCATCCAGCACGCGCACGGCCGCGACGCGGTCGCGATGTTCGGCGGCGGTGGGCTCACCAACGAGAAGGCGTACGCGCTGGGCAAGTTCGCCCGGGTCGCGCTGCGCACCCGCAACATCGACTACAACGGCCGGTTCTGCATGTCCTCGGCGGCCGCCGCCGGGATCCGGGCCTTCGGCGTCGACCGCGGCCTGCCGTTCCCGATGGCCGACGTCGGCACCGCCGACACCCTGCTGCTGATCGGCGCGAACGTGGCCGAGACGATGCCGCCGTTCGCCCGCTACCTGACCGAGATGAAACAGCGCGGCGGCACGTTGATCGTGATCGACCCCCGCCGCACCGCCACCGCCCGGCTGGCCGACCTGCACCTGCAACCCACCCCCGGCACCGACCTCGCGGTGGCCAACGCGCTGCTGCACGTCGCGGTGCGGGAGGGCTGGGTGGACCAGACCTACGTCGCCGAGCGGACCACCGGCTTCGACACCGTCCGGGCCACCGTCGCCGGCTACTGGCCGGCCCGGGTGGAACGGCTCACCGGCGTACCGATCGCCGATCTGGAGGCGGCGGCGCGCGCCCTGGCCGGCGGCGACCGCCGCGCGACCGACGCCGCGCCCGCCAAGGTCGTCATCCTCACCGCGCGCGGGGCCGAACAACACGCCAAGGGCGTCGACACGGTCAGCGCGTACGTCAACCTGGCGCTCGCCCTCGGGCTACCCGGCCGGCCCGGCTCCGGCTACGGCTGCCTCACCGGCCAGGGCAACGGTCAGGGCGGCCGGGAGCACGGCCAGAAGGCCGACCAGCTGCCCGGCTACCGGCGCATCGACGACCCGGCGGCGCGGGCACACGTGGCCGGGGTGTGGGGCGTCGACCCGGCCGACCTGCCCGGGCCGGGGGTTTCCGCGTACGAACTGCTGGACGCGCTCGGCACCCCGGCCGGGCCGAAGGCGTTGCTGGTCTTCGGCTCCAACCCGGTGGTCTCCGCTCCCCGCGCCGGCCGGGTCCAGCGCCGACTGGCCGATCTGGACCTGCTGGTCGTCGCCGACTTCGTGCTGTCCGAGACGGCGGCGATGGCGGACGTGGTGCTGCCCACCGCCCAGTGGGCCGAGGAGGACGGCACGATGACCAACCTGGAGGGACGGGTGCTGCGCCGGCACGCGCTGCGGCCGCCGCCGCCCGGTGTCCGCACCGACCTGGCCGTCCTGGCCGACCTCGCGCAGCGGCTCGGCTGCCCGGCCGAGCAGTTCCCGGCCGACCCCGCCGAGGTCTTCGCCGAGCTGCGCCGGGCCTCGGCCGGCGGCGTCGCCGACTACGCCGGGGTCACCTGGGAGCGGATCGACGCCGCCGACGGGGTCTTCTGGCCCTGCCCGGACCCGGACCGGCCGGACACCCCACGGATGTTCACCGAACGATTCGCCACCCCGGACGGGCGGGCCCGGTTCGTGCCGGTGGAGCACCGGGCCGCCGCCGAGGAGGTCTGCGCCGACTACCCGCTCTACCTGACCACCGGCCGGGTGCTGGCCCAGTACCAGTCCGGTGCGCAGACCCGCCGGATCGCGCCGCTGCGCGGCGCCGCGCCGGAAGCCTTCGTGGAGCTGCACCCGGACCTGGCCGCCCGGCTCGGCGTCGTCGACGGCGACCCGGTCACGGTCACCAGCCGGCGCGGCGAGATGCGCGCACCGGCCCGACTGACCGAGTCGATCCGCCCGGACACCGTGTTCGCCCCGTTCCACTGGGGCGGCGCGGCCCGGATCAACTCGGTCACCAACGACGCGTTGGACCCGACGTCCCGGATGCCCGAATTCAAGATCTGCGCGGTCAGGGTGGAGCGAGCGTGAACCGTATCGTCATCGTCGGCCACGGCATGGCCGGTGCCCGGCTCGCCGCCGAGCTGCGCGCCCGGCGCGGCGACTACAAGATCACCGTGTACGGGGCGGAGCGGCACCGGGCGTACAACCGGATCATGCTGTCGAACCTGCTCGCCGGCCGGGCCGACGAGCTGGACGTTACGCTCACCGAGACCGCCGGGCACGGCATCGACGTGCGGGCCGGGTTGGCGGTGACCGCGATCGAGCCGGCCATCCGGACGGTGCGCACCGCCGACGGCACCGCCACCGAGTACGACCACCTGGTGCTCGCCACCGGCAGCCGGGCCGTGGTCCCCGACCTGCCCGGCCTGACCGGTGCCGACGGCTCGGTCGGCCGGGCCGGATCGGCGGGCGAGGAGCCAGCCGCGCTGCCCGACCGGGTCGCGGTGTTCCGGACCCTGGACGACTGCCGGCGGATCCTCGCCGCCGCGGCCGGTGCCCGCACCGCGCTGGTGCTCGGCGGCGGCCTGCTCGGGCTGGAAGCCGCCCGTGGGCTGGCCGCACGCGGGCTGGACGTGCGGGTGGTGCACAAGGTCGGCCAGCTGATGGAGCGCCAACTCGACGCCACCGCCAGCGCGGTGCTCGCCCGTACCCTCGCCGACCTCGGCGTCGGCACCGAGCTGGCCGCCGCCGCCGAGTCGGTCACCGCCACCACCGACGGGGTACGGCTGCGCCTCGGCGACGGCCGGGAACTCGACGCCGACCTGCTGGTGCTGGCCTGCGGTGTCCGGCCGGACACCGACCTGGCCCGCCAGGCCGGGCTACGGGTCGGACGCGGCGTCATGGTCGACGACCGGATGGCCACCAGCGACCCGCGGATCTGGGCGATCGGGGACTGCGCCGAACACGGCGGCGTCGTCACCGGGCTGGTGGCCCCCGCCTGGGAACAGGCCCGGGTGCTGGCCCGGGTGCTGGCCGGCGACGACCCGGGCACCCGCTACCGGCCGCTGCCTACGGTGACCCGGCTCAAGGCCGCCGGCATCGACCTCGCGGCGATGGGCGACACCCGGCCGGGCGTCGACGGACAGACCGAGGAGCTCAGCTTCGCCGACCCGGCCCGTGGCACGTACGCCCGGCTGCTGATCCGCGACGACCGGCTGACCGGGGCGATCATGCTCGGCGACAACCCGGCCGTCGGCACCGTCATCCAGTTGTTCGACCGGGGCGGTCCGGTGCCGACCGACCGGCGGGCGCTGCTGCTCGGCCGCGCGGTCGGCGGCACCGTCGCGGCACCGGCGACCAGTCCGGCGCTGATGCCGGACGCGGCGACCGTCTGCCAGTGCAACACGGTCAGCAAGGGCGCGCTGGTGCGCTGCTGGCGCGCCGGTGCCCGGTCGGTCGCCGAGGTGGTCGCCGCCACCCGGGCCACCACCGGCTGCGGCAGCTGCACCGACGCGGTCACCGGCATCGTCGACTGGCTCTCATCTGTGGATTCCGACGTGGAGGTACCGGCGTGAACCGATTGATCGTCATCGGCAACGGCATGGTCGGGCAACGCCTGGTCGAAGCGGTCCGCTCCCGCGACACCGGCGGCGGATGGCAGATCACGGTGCTCGCCGAGGAGTCGCGGCCGGCGTACGACCGGGTCCGGTTGTCGGCCTTCTTCGACGGTGTCCGGCCGGACGAGTTGAGCGTGCACACCCCGGACGACGGGGTGGACCTGCGGCTGGCCGAGCCCGCCCGGCGCATCGACCGGGACCGTCGGGTGGTGGTCACCGACCACGGCGAGTACGGCTACGACGCGCTGGTGCTGGCCACCGGCTCGTACCCGTTCGTCCCGCCGATCGACGGCGCACACCGACTCACCGACGGTGCCAGCGGCGGCGGCCTGCGCGACGGGGTGTTCGTCTACCGGACGTTGGACGATCTGGTCGCCATCCGCGACTTCGCCACCGATCCGGCCGCCGGTCGGCGGATCGGTACGGTGATCGGCGGCGGCCTGCTCGGCCTGGAGGCCGCCAACGCGCTGCGGCTGCTCGGCCTGCGTACCCACGTGGTGGAGTTCGCACCCCGGCTGATGCCGGTCCAGGTCGACGAGGCCGGCGGGGCGATGCTGCGCCGCTACGTCGAGGACCTCGGCGTCGACGTGCACCTGGGGACCGCGACGTCGGCGATCCGCACCGGGCCGGACGGCACCCCGCACGGGGTCGCCCTCACCGACGGCACCGAACTGGAGACCGACCTGGTGGTGGTCGCCGCCGGCATCCGGCCCCGCGACGACCTGGCCCGCGCCGCCGGGCTGGCCGTCGGCGAGCGCGGCGGGGTGACCGTCGACGCCACCTGCCGGACCAGCGACCCGCACATCTGGGCGGTCGGCGAGTGCGCCGCGGTCAGCGTCGACGGCGAGCCGGGCCGCTGCTACGGGCTGGTCGCCCCCGGCTACGCGATGGCCGAGGTGGTCGCCGACCGGCTGCTCGACGGCACCGCCGCCTTCCCCGGCGCGGACACCTCCACCAAGCTCAAACTGCTCGGGGTGGACGTGGCGTCGTTCGGCGACGCGCACGGCGCCACCACCGACTGTCTGGACGTCACCTTCACCGACCCGGCCACCCGGGTCTACGCCAAGCTGGTGCTCTCCGACGACGCGCGCACCCTGCTCGGCGGGGTGCTGGTCGGCGACGCGACGGCGTACCCGACGCTGCGGGCCAGCGTCGGCGGGCCGCTGCCCGGCCCGCCGCTGGCGCTGCTCGCCCCGGCCGGATCCGACGGGGCCGCTGGCGGGGCCGGCATCGACGCGCTGCCCGGCAGCGCCCAGGTCTGCTCCTGCAACGCGGTCACCAAGGACCAGATCCTCGGCGCGATCGGCGAAGGCTGCACCGACGTCGCCGGGATCAAGGCGTGCACCCGGGCCGGGACCAGCTGTGGGTCCTGCGTACCGATGCTCAAGCAGTTGCTGTCCGTCGCCGGGGTGGCCCAGTCGACCGCGCTGTGCGAACACTTCGACCACAGCCGCCAGGAGCTGTTCGACATAGTCCGGGTACGCGGTATCCGGACCTTCTCCCAGCTGGTCGCCGAGCACGGTCGGGGCCGGGGCTGCGACATCTGCAAGCCGGTGGTCGCCTCGATCCTCGCCTCGCTCGGCAACGGCTACGTGCTTGACGGCGAGCAGGCCACCCTGCAGGACACCAACGACCACTTCCTGGCCAACATGCAGCGCGACGGCACCTACTCGGTGGTGCCGCGGATCCCCGGCGGGGAGATCACCCCGGAGAAGCTGATCGTGATCGGCGAGGTGGCCCGGGACTTCAACCTCTACACGAAGATCACCGGCGGGCAGCGGATCGACCTGTTCGGCGCCCGCGTCGAGCAGCTGCCGGGAATCTGGCGGCGGCTGGTCGACGCCGGCTTCGAGTCCGGTCACGCCTACGGCAAGGCGCTGCGGACGGTGAAGTCCTGCGTCGGCTCCACGTGGTGCCGGTACGGGGTGCAGGACTCGGTCGGACTCGCGGTCGCCCTGGAGCTGCGCTACCGGGGGCTGCGCGCCCCGCACAAGATCAAGTCTGCGGTCTCCGGCTGCGCCCGGGAGTGCGCCGAGGCGCGCAGCAAGGACTTCGGCATCATCGCCACCGACATCGGCTGGAACCTCTACGTCGGCGGCAATGGCGGCTTCCGGCCCCGGCACGCCGACCTGTTCGCCAGCGACCTGTCCACCGAGGAGCTCGTCCGTACCATCGACCGGTTCCTGATGTTCTACATCCGCACTGCCGACCGGCTGCAACGCACCGCGGCCTGGATCGAGGCCATGGACGGCGGCCTGGACCACCTGCGATCGGTGATCGTCGACGACTCGCTCGGGCTGGCGGCCGAGCTCGACGAGGCGATGGCCCGGCACGTCGAGTCCTACTCGGACGAGTGGCGGGACACGATCGACGACCCGGAGCGGCTGCGCCGCTTCGCCTCCTTCGTCAACGCACCCGACACCCCGGACCCGTCGATCACCTTCGAGGTCGAGCGGGGCCAGCCGGTGCCGGCCCTGGGCGAGCGCCGGCCCGTCGCGCTCGGTCTCCCGACAACTCTGGAGGTACGCCGATGAGTGTGCAGACAGTCAACGTCACCGCCCGGTGGACACCGGTGTGCCCGTACTCCCGGGTGGAGCCGGAGCGAGGCGTGGCCGCACTGGTCGACGGCGAGCAGGTGGCGGTCTTCCGGACCTACGACGGGACGTTGTACGCGATCGGCAACCAGGATCCGGTGGCCGGCGCCCACGTCATGTCCCGGGGCATCGTCGGAACCCGGGGGGACGTCCCGACCGTGGCGTCACCACTGCACAAGCAGGTCTATGACCTGCGTACCGGCGAATGTCTGGATCTGCCGGGCGTCGCCGTGCCGACCTACCAGGTGCGCTGTCGGGACGGGCTGATCGAGGTGCTCGGTCGGCGGCAGGACCAGTGATGTCCGACGAGCTGTCCGGATTCACCATCGGGGTCACCGCGGACCGGCGGCGCGACGAACTGGCCGCGCTGCTGGAGCGGCGGGGTGCCCGGGTGGTGCTCGCTCCGGCGCTGCGGATCGTGCCGCTGGCCGACGACACCGAACTGCGCGCGTCGACCCGGGCCTGCCTGGACAATCCGCCGGACGTGCTGATCGCCAACACCGGCATCGGCATGCGTGGCTGGCTGGAGGCCGCGGAGGGGTGGGGCCTGGCCGAGCCGCTGCGGGCGGTGCTCGGCGGCGCCTACATCGTGGCTCGTGGGCCGAAGGCCCGGGGCGCGATCCGCGCCGCCGGCCTGCACGATCAGTGGTCACCCGCGTCGGAGAGCTGCGACGAGGTCACCGACCATCTGCGGGCCCGCGGCGTGGCCGGCCAGGTGATCGCGATGCAGTTGCACGGGGAACGGCAACCGGAGTGCTCGGCGGCGCTCGAGGCGGCCGGTGCCACCGTGATCGAGGTGCCGGTGTACCGGTGGGCGCCACCGACCGATCCGGCACCGCTGCACCGGCTGGTCGACCTGGTCGCCGGCCGGCTCGTCGACGCGGTCACCTTCACCTCCGCGCCAGCGGTCGGAGCACTGCTGCGCGCCGCCGGGCCCAACGCCGACGCGGTGCTCGAGGCGATGCGGACCGACGTACTGGCCGCCTGCGTCGGGCCGGTCACCGCGGCGCCGCTGCGCCGGCACGGTGTGCCGGTGACCGCACCGGCCCGCGCCCGGCTCGGGGCGCTGGTCCGGACCATCGTCGACGAACTGCCCCGCCGGGCGGTCAACCTGAAGGTCGGTGGACACCTGCTCACCCTGCGCGGACACGCCGCAGTGATCGACGGTGAGCTGCGCCCGTTGGCACCGGCACCGATGGCGGTGCTGCGCGCCCTGGCGCAGACCCCGGGACGGGTGCTGTCCCGGGCCGCGCTGCTGCGCACCCTGCCCCGGGGTGCCGACGAGCACGCCGTCGAGATGGCGGTGGCCCGGCTCCGGGCCGGGCTGGGCACGCCCGGGGTGATCCAGACCGTGGTCAAACGCGGCTACCGTCTGCCGATCGACTGAGGCAGGTCGCGCTGCCGGTTGAGGCAGGCCGCACCGGCCGATAGAGCCCACGCCGGCCGGCGGCGCAGTGCGCCGCCGGCCGGTGCCGTACGGTCAGCCGACCGGGGTCGGATAACCCCGGCCGTGCTCGGCGCGCAGCGTCGCCATCGCGTGTTCGACCACGGTGACCAGCACACCCTTCGTCGAGTCCCGGCTGCGGGCGTCGCACATCACCAGCGGCACGTGCGGCGCGATGGCCAGCGCCTCCCGCACCTCTTCCGGCTCGTACTGTGGCGCGCCGTCGAAGCAGTTCAACGCCACGAGGTACGGCAGCTGCCGGTTCTCGAAATAGTCCAACGGGGCGAATGCGTCGGTGATCCGGCGGGTGTCCACCAGCACCGCGGCACCGACCGCACCGCGGATGATCTCGTCCCACATGAACCAGAACCGGGTCTGTCCGGGTGTGCCGAACAGATAGAGAATCAGGTCGTCGGCCATGGTGATCCGGCCGAAGTCCATCGCCACCGTGGTGGTCTCCTTGCCGGGGACCTTTGACGGATCGTCGATGCCGACGCCGGCCGAGGTCATCAGCGCCTCGGTGGTCAGCGGCGTGATCTCGGAGACCGCGCCGACCATGGTGGTCTTACCCACCCCGAATCCACCGGCGATGACGATCTTCGCCGAGGTGATTCCCTTGTCCTGGCGGACGCCAGGACGGTCATAGCCTGCGAAGTCCACTTAGCACCCTCTCAAGAAGTTCCATCCGCTCCTCGTAGCCCTCTGTCTCAGTCGGAGCGGTGCTGTGCAACGCCAGCAGGCCGTCGGCGACCATGTCGGCGACGAGGACCCGTGCGACGCCCAGCGGGAGCCGGGTGTACGCGGCGATCTCCGCCAGTGACTGGGCACGGTTGTCGCAGATCGTGGCGATTCGATGCTTGTCGTGCCCGGCGAAACGAGACTCGGTGACCGCTGCCGCCGAGGCCACCAGCACCGCCTCCAGTGCGATGTGCTGCCGTGGCTCGGTACGCCCGCGGGTGACCGCGTAGGGGCGGACAAGCGCTCCGCGCGGGTCCTGTCGTGGTTGGCCCATTGAGCGGTCACCTCCTCGTGGGTCTGCTGGCACGTCATCGGTGACGGTCCCTTGTGTCGCTGCGGAACTTCAGCCTCGGATCAGGGTCGGCCGCCCACGGCCTCCCGTGGTGCCGGAACCAGCGCGGCACCGACCCGCTCGACCAGCAATGCCATCTCGTACCCGACCTGACCGACGTCGCAACTACGGGCGGCGAGCACCGCCATCGACGATCCATCGCTGATGGACATCAGGAACAGGTACCCGCTGTCCATTTCGATCACCGTCTGCAGCACGCCACCCGCGCTGAACATCCGCGACGCCCCGTCGGTGAGGCTGACCACACCCGAGGTGATCGCCGCCAACTGGTCGGCCCGGTCCGCCGGCAGGTCACGCGAGGAGGCGAGCAGCAGTCCGTCTGCCGAGACAGCCACGACGTGGGCGATCCCCGCCACGCTGTCGGCAAAGTTGCTGAGCAGCCAACCCATGTCCTGAATAGCTGCTGGCCTGTTCATTCGCTGGTCTCCTTGGTTGAGGTGGCGCGGTACTGCTCGCCGCCGACGGTCCGGCCGCGTTGCACGCCACGGTGATATGCCGACAACAGGCCACGGACCTCGTCCGGGGTCCGCCGGGTCGGCTCGCGGCTCTGCTTGGCCTCCACGCCACCCGGCACCAACTGTGCCTGGGGCTGGCGCTTCGGCAGACCAGAGCGGGTGGTGCCGGCGTTCGCCGGCTCAGCTGCCTTACTGGCCCGGGCCCAGCCCTCGTCAGCGGCGGTACGCCAACTGCCGGAGTCGCCGGTCCGTTGCCGGGGGATGGCACCCAGCGCCGACGTCGCCGCGCCGGCCGGAGTGGACGGTGCGGGCGCCGGCGGCGCGGCCGGTGGTGGTGCGGCGTTCGGCTGCACCGGAGCAGAGTACGCCGCCGGCTGTGGAGTCGACTGTCCCGGGTTGCGGGCCGGCAGCGGTGTCCTGGTCGGAGCGGGTGCTGGCGAGTACGGCGCCGCGGGCGCGCCGGCAGCTGGCGGGCGACCGGCGGTCGGCAGCGGCAGGACGGTGGTCTCGGCCGAGCCGTGCGACCGGAACCAGACCGCCTCCATCTCCCGGAAGATGGGCATCTCGGCGGCGTCCTCGGGCCGCCCAGCGGGGTTGGCGGGCGCAGCCGGGTTGGCGGGCGCAGCCGGGTTGGCGGGCGCAGCCGGGTTGGCGGGCGCAGCGCCGCCGGCGGAGCCGCCGGCCATCGGGCCGTGCGGCAGCTGGCCGTCGGTGCGTACCGCCGGGGCCAGCGGGTGCATGGTGGCCGGGATGACCGACTGGTCCGGGTAGCCGCCGGCACCCGTCGGTCGCAGCGTCGGGTAGGCCACGGTCGGCGTACCGACGTTGGCCACCGGCGGTGCCGCAGCAGGCGGGGCGGCGGATGCCGCCGGACGGTACGCCGGCAGCCCGGGGTGGTACGTCGGCGCGGCCGGGCCAGCGGCCGGGGCCGCCGGCGGCCCGGACATCGGCGGGCCCGACATCGGCGGCCCGGACATCGGGGAGCCGGACATCGGCGACGCGGAGATCGGGGCGGCGGAGACCGGCGTCGACTGCCCCCCGGTAGTCACCGGGAAGGCGGCGGTAGGGGCGCCGGACACCGCGTTCCACTGTGACGACCGGGCGTTCTGCCACTGGTCGGTGAGGGTCGCCGTACGGCCGGGTGCCGCCGGCGGACTCGAGATCGGCGACCAGGTCCCGCCCGACGTGGGCGCGGCGGAGATCGGCTCGGCCGCCATGGCCGGGCGTCCCCGCGTCATCACCGGCTCCCGGGTGCGCTGTGGCAGTACCAGGATGCTGCTCGGCAGCGTGGCCTGGGCGATGGTGCCGCCCTCGGGGTTGGGCCGCAGCTCGACCCGGATGCCGTACCGGCCGGCCAACCGGCTGACCACGGCGAGACCCATCAGCCGGAACGCCGAGACGTCGACGGTGGACGGCTCGGCGAGCCTCCGGTTGAGATTGTCGAACTGCTCCTCGGACAGTCCCAGGCCGCGGTCCTCCACCTGGACCAGTACGTAGTCGCGCAGCCGCCGGGCGTCGGCGACGACCGTGGTGGTCGGCGGCGAGAACCGGGTGGCGTTGTCGAGCAGCTCGGCGACGAGACGTACCACATCGTTGACCGCGTGCGCGGAGATCAGGATGTCGGTGTCGACGGTGCCGAACTCGATCCGGTTGTAGAGCTCGACCTCGGACTGCGCGGCCCGCAGCGCGTCGACCAGCAGCGCGTCCTCCCGGCGCGGCGCCGTCGAGTCGGCACCGGCCAGGACCAGCAGGTTCTCGTCGTTGCGGCGCATCCGAGTGGCGAGGTGGTCGAGCTGGAACAGCTGAGCGAGCCGCTTCGGGTCCTCCTCGCCCCGCTCGATCGCGTCGAGCTCGCCGATCATCCGGTCGACCAGCGTCTGGCTCCGGCGGGCCAGGGAGAGGAACATCGCCGACACGCTCGCCCGCAGCGCCGCCTGCTCGGCCGCGATCCGGACCGCTTCCCGGTGCACCACGTTGAACGCCTGGCCGACCTGGCCGACCTCGTCGCGGTTGGGCAGCCGGATCGGATCACGGAGGTTGCGAACGATCTCCTCCGGACCCCGGTCGTTGAGGTCGTTGACGTCGCGGAGCTTGGCCACCGCCTCCGGAAGGTCTTTGCTGGCCACCGACATGGCGCCTTCACGCAGCCGGCGCAGCGAGTCGTTCAATGAGCGGGCCAAGACCACCGCGAGGGCGATCGCCAGCACCAGGACGATCAGCACCGCGATCGACTCGATGATCGCCTGCCGGGTGACGTTGGTGCTCACCTCGGTGGCCCGGTCGAGCAGCCGGGACTCCAGCTGGATCTCGGCCCACCGCATCAGGTCGTTGACCGCCCCCACGGCCCGGGACGCCTCGGCGGCGCTCATCGGAGCCCGCTGGCCCACCGAACGGGTGATCTCGGTGGCGACCCGGTCGGCAAGGAAGACGGCGTCACCGGTAACGCTGCTGTCGACCAGCTCCTGCTCCCACGGCGACGCGGCCAGCGAGAACGACAGCAGCGCCTCCTGCTGGCTGGTCAGCGTGGCCAGGTACGACGAGAACTGCTCCTCGTCCAGCCGGCCGGTGGACAGCGCCGCGAAGATGATCGCCTCCTCCTCGGCCGTGGCCAGCTTGGCCCGGGCGAAGGCGGAGACGGCACGCAGACTGTCCGGCACCTCGCCGTCACCGGAGACCTGGCCGAGCACCTCGCCGTAGGAGGCCAGGTCGGACAGGATGACGCCGTACCGCAGCACCGCCTCCGGCACCGGCATCTGCCGCCGGTCGAGCACCTCTTGGCGGGTGGCGTTCAAAGTGTCCAGATGGTCGTCGATGGCGACCAGCTGCCGCTCGACCGCCTCCGGCACGTTACCGACCCGGTCGCGTTCCGCGGCGTACGCCGCGATCCGCTCGTCGGTGCTGCGTACCCGGATGTTGTAGGCCTCGGCGTCGGCCTCGCGGGCGGCGAGGAAGGTAACCGCGGCCATCCGCTCCTTGTGGACGTCCTGAGCCAGTGCCGAGACGTCAACGGAGAGTTCGGCCATCGACCGCACCATCCGCGCGTCGATCGCGCCCTGTCCCACATCGACCAGCCGTACCGTGGCCAGAGCGGCGACCGCAGCCAGCGGAACGACCAGGATCAGGGCCAGTTTGGACCTGATCCGCGCATCCCTCAGTCGCGGCACCCAACGCAATGGCGCGCGGCGTTTCCGCGGGCCGTTGTCGGGCAGGGTCGTCGGTCCGGTCCTCACGACATCGCCTCCGTCGCTATCTCCACACGCGGACTGCCGACCGATGCCTGCTGCAGCGGTGAGCGCCGCATGCGGCACGGCCGCGATTTCATCAGAAGTGGACCCGCTTGGGAAGCCTCAGTGGGGCAGGAATCGGTCGGACGACCCGTAATCACCCTAGGGCTACCGGAGAGTATCTTCATCACACCGCCCTGATCAGCGCGGATAGAACTTCCACCGTCAGTTGTCCCGCCAAAGTCAACGCTCGCAACATGTACTCGTTGCCAACATGTGGGACGACAGTCCCGGAAACGCCCCGACCGGCGCGCTTGACCAGAACGCCGCCCATTGGCATGGTTTCCCAAGTTTGCAGGCTCCGCGCACACCGTACGGCATGCCGCCGGCGCGACTTCTACTGAGGACGTGCTCAGCCGCGCCGCCGCCCACCGACCGGGTGCGCATCCGCCGCGTACCTGGAGGACTGACTTGAGGCCCACCCGTTCCGCCCTACTCACGGCGCTCGTATCCACATTGCTGGCCTCTTCGCTCACCGGCTGCCAGTTCGCCAGCGACTCGGCCGGCGGGGACGGCGGCGAGATCGTCATCGCCGCCGACCTGGAACTGTCCGGTGCCGCCGCAACCGTCGGCAAGGGCTTCCAACGAGCCCTCGAACTGAAGGTTGAGCAGATCAACGAATCGGGTCTGCTGGGCGACCGGACCATCCGGCTGGACGTCCGGGACAACCGTTCCGACCCGAGCGAGTCGCTGCGCAACATCGGCGACTTCACCGGCGACTCCGCGGTGACCGCGATCATCATGGGCAGTTGCAGTGACTGTGCGGTCGGCGCTGCCCGGACGATCAACGACAAGCGGGTGCCGACCATCTCGCTGGCCCCGGCCACCGCGGTCGCCACCCCGGTCACCGAGCGTCGCTACCTGTTCAAACTCGGCCCCAACGCGGCGGACAGCGCCGCCGCGGTCGCCAACGAGCTGCGCCGCCGCAATATCAAGCGGGCCAGCCTGCTGCACACCGACGACGAGTACGGCCGAGACGGTCTGCGGGTGATCACCGCCGAACTGGACAAGCTCGACATCAACCTGGTCGGCACCGAACAGGTGCGTACCACCGACACCGACGTGAGCCAGGCCGTCGCCACCCTGGCGCAGCCGTTGACCGGCGAGAATCCGGGCGCGCTGCTGGTCTGGACCTCGGCCGAACAGGCGGCGCTGGCAGCGGACAGCGCCGCGCAGGCCGACTACCCGGGTCCGCTGTTCTTCGACGCCGCCGCCGCCGGTGACCTGTTCCTGACCGGTGGTTCCGCCG
This sequence comes from Micromonospora sp. LOL_021, assembly GCF_048060215.1. Lineage (NCBI taxonomy): Bacteria > Bacillati > Actinomycetota > Actinomycetes > Micromonosporales > Micromonosporaceae > Micromonospora > Micromonospora sp. LOL_021. Next base: position 51,936 of record NZ_JBHMIN010000002.1, read on the forward strand.
CCGGCACCGAAGGCGTCAACCTCGTCTTCACCCAGACCATGGTGATCGACGACGTGATCGCCAACACCCCGGCGAAGGCGGCCCGCAAGCAGTGGTTCCGCGACTACACGGCCAGGTTCGGCAGCTACTACGGGTTCTCCTCGTTCGCGGCCGACGCGGTTCAGTTGATCGCCGACGCGGTGTCCCGGTCGACCGGCGACGGCTCGGTCAACCGGGAGGCTGTCCGTGAGGTGCTGGAGACCACCCAGTTCGACGGGCTGTCCGGGCCGATCCGGATGACCCCGGACAACCACTCCGGCCTGATGCCTCAGGCACTGACCATGCTGGTCTCCCGGGGTGGCCGCTGGCGGCTGGCCAGCTGACGGCCCCGGTACGGCCCGGCCTCGTGTGCCCGCCAGGACTTCCTGGCGGGCACACGACGTCCGGGGCGGGCGCGACATGATGGCGACGTCAGCGGGCCGACGTCGTTTCCCGCACCCACGGCAGCAGCAGCCGTTCGAAGCCGACCAGCGCGAAGTAGAGCAGGATGCTCATCAGCCCGATCAACACGATCGCCGCCCAGGCGGCGGAATTCTCGCCCATCCCGCTGAACTGCAGGGTCATGTAGCCCAGCCCTTCCTCGCCGGCCTGGAACTCGCCGATCACCGCGCCGATCGCCGCCAGCGGCATCGCGACCTTCAGGCCGACGAAGATCTGCGGCAACGCAGCCGGGAACCGGATCTTGCGGAAGGTCTGCCAGCGGGACGCGTCCAGTGACCGGGCCAGCTCGGCCAGGTCGGCCGGGGTCGAGGTCAGACCGGTCACCGTGGAGAGCACGATCGGGAAGAAGCAGAGCAGGAAGACCATGGTGAGGATCGACTGCTGACCCCAGCCGAGGGTGACCACGAGCAGCGGGGCGAGCACGATCTTCGGTACGGCGTTCAGCGCCACCAGCAGCGGAGCGAACATCCGCTCGGCCACCTGGGAACCAGCCAGCGCCAGTCCGATCAGCACCCCGATGACGGTGGAGATCGCAAACCCGACGACGGTCGAGGTGGTGGTCGCCAGGGTGTGTTCCAGCAGCCGTGGCATCCGCAGGGAGAACGCCGCGTACACGTCCTGTGGGGGTGGCAGCACCACCGAGTGCACCAGGTTGAACACGCTGGTGGCGAGCCACCACGCGGTCACCGTCACCGCCACGCCGAGCAGCGGTAGTCCAACGGCGGCGACCCGGCCGCCAGCGGGGCGGCGGACCGGAGCGGTGGTCGCGGCGCGGACCGGTGGCGCCTGCGCCGGTTTGAGTACGGTCATCGACACTCCTCAGGCTCGCCGAGCCGCCGGGTGCGGGCGGGTGGGTCACCGGACAGTGACCCACCCGCCCGCATCCGGGTCGGTCAGGATTCGGCGTTCGGGGCCAGGTCGAAGTTGACGACCTGCTCCGGCTCCAGGCCCGGCGGGATCGCCCCGGCGCCCTGCAGGATCGCGATGCTGCGGGCGATCCGCTGGCTGTCCAGTGCACCGACCGGCACACCGGAGCTGGTCGACTTCACGAAGGCGGCCATCAGCTCCAGTTCGGCGGCGGCGGCGGCCGGGTTGGCCTCCTCCACGTTCTTGGCCAGGATCTCGCCGGCCTCCTCCGGGTTGGTGATGCTGTACTCCAGGCCCTTGAGCAGTGCCGCGCTGAAGCGCTTCACCATCTCCGGGTCCTCCTCGGCGATCGCCGTCGAGGTGATCAGCACGTTGCCGTACAGGTCGGTCATGATGTCGCTGTACGGCAGCACCACGGCGGTCTTGCCCTGCGCGACGGTCTCAACGGTGGGCTTACCGACCACGAACTGCCCGATACCGTCCACCGACCCGGAGGCCAGGGTGCCCATCAGGGTCTGCGGAGCGCCGTTGACCCACTCGACCTTGCTCTCGTCGATGCCGGCCAGCGAGGCGTATGTCGGGAACAGGTTGCGCACCACCGAGCCGGGGGCGTCGGCGAGCGTCTTGCCCTCCAGGTCCTTGGGGGTGGTGATGCCGCTGCCGTCCAGCGCGATGATCGCGGCCATGGTCCGCTGCTGGATGCCGGCGACCACGACGAAGTCCTTTGCCTCGCCGTTGCCGTACTGCAGCAGTCCGCCGGTCAGGTCGATCGGCGTGAAGTGGGCCTGTCCACCGACGACGGTCTTGATGTTGTCGCCGGTGCCGGCACCTGCCTTGACCTCGACGTCGAAACCGGCCTCCTCGAAGAAGCCCTTGTCCTTGGCGACCCAGGCGTAGGAGTCCCGACCGAAGTTTCCGAAGGAAGTGAGGTACGTCACTTCCTTCAATTCCTCGGTGCCACCGGCATTCGCCTCGTCACCGTCGTCCGCGCTGCAGCCGGCAGTGACCGCGAGCGCCGCCGCGAGGGCCGTGGCGGCGATCGTACGGGTGAGCCTTGTCATGAACGTGTGTCCTTTCCAACCCGACGGCCCCTCGACGAACCCGCAGGTCGTCGAGGCGACCGGAGGGGGTAGTTGGTCCGGCGCGGCAGCCGGTCGGTGGGGGCCGGACCGGTGCCGCGGTCGCGTTGGGAAACTTCGCGGGCAACAGAGTACGAGGGAAACCTGACCAATGCGACAGCCGGGCATCGCGGACCCTGGATCGCAATCAAAAGTGTTTACCGCGCGGGTGGTGCGTGGCCGGCACGATCCGGATACTCTGTCCCCGCTTGTTGATCGACCCAGGACGAGGGAGCTGCCGGCCCCATGATCCAGCTCAGCGGAGTCGGACGGACGTTCGCCGGTCGCTCCGGCACAGTGGAGGCACTGCGCGGCATCGACCTCTCGGTGACCGCCGGTGAGTTCGTCGCGGTCGTCGGTCGATCCGGCTGCGGCAAGTCCACCCTGCTCAGGCTCATCGCCGGGCTGCTCCCGACGACGGCCGGCGAGGTCACCGTCGGTGGCGAGCAGGTGGTCAAACCACGCCGGGACATCGCCATGCTCTTCCAACGTCCGGCCCTGCTGCCCTGGCGATCAGTGCTGGACAATGTCCTGCTGCCGGCGGAGATTTTCGGGCTGCGTCGCAGACAGCACCGGGCGAAAGCCATGGAACTGCTGGAGATGGTGGGGCTGGCCGGTTTCGACAAGCGGCTGCCGCACGAGCTGTCCGGCGGCATGCAGCAGCGGGTGTCGCTGTGCCGATCCTTGCTGGCCGAACCACAGGTGCTACTGATGGACGAGCCGTTCTCGGCGCTCGACGCGCTGACCCGCGAGGAACTCTCCGTCGAACTGCAACGGATCCACATGGAACGCGCGGCGACCATCGTCTTCGTCACCCACTCGATCGACGAAGCCGTCCTGCTCGCCGACCGGGTCGTGGTGCTGAGCCCTCGACCAGGGCGGATCCGCAAGGTCGTGCCGATCGACATTCCCCGCCCCCGCAGCCTGGGGCGCAACGCGCACACCGAGGACGTCGCCCGGTGCAGTGCGGAACTGCACGAGGTGCTGATGGAACGCGACGCACCGGCGACAGCCGGGATCGGAGGGTACTGACCATGCGGGTCAGCGTGTTTACCGAGCCGCACCGCGGCGCCAGCTACGACGACCAGCTCCGGCTGGCCCGGCTCGCTGAGGAGTCCGGGTTCGAGGGTTACCTGCGGGCCGACCACTACCAGTCGATGGGTGAGGATCTGGCGCTGCCGGGGCCGACCGACGCCTGGCTGACCCTGGCCGCGCTGGCCCGGGAGACCTCCCGGATCCGGCTCGGCACACTGGTCACCTCGGCGACCTTCCGGCTGCCCGGGCCGCTCGCCGTGATGATCGCCCAGGTCGACCAGATGAGCGGCGGCCGGGTCGACCTCGGCATCGGGGCCGGCTGGTACGCCCGGGAGCACACCGCCTACGGGCTGCCGTTCCCGTCCGTCGGGGAACGCTTCGACCGGTTGGCAGAGCAGCTTGAGGTGATCACCGGGCTGTGGCGTACCCCGGTCGGTGACAAGTTCAGCTTCCACGGCGACCACTACCAGCTGGTCGACGCTCCGGCGCTGCCGAAGCCGGCGCAGCCGGCCGGCCCGCCGATCATCATCGGCGGACGGGGGCCGAAGCGGACCCCGGAGCTGGCAGCCCAGTTCGCCGACGAGTTCAACATGCCGTTCAAGTCGGTCGCCGAGACCGCAGCGGCCTACGAACGGGTGACCGAGGCCTGTCACCGGACCGGGCGCACTGAGCAGGACCGACCGCCGCTGACCATGTCGGCCGGGATCGTCATCGCGATCGGGCGTACCGACGCCGAGGCGCAGCGGCGCGCCGCGCCGCTGCACGAGAAGAGCGCCCTGCCGCCGGAGGACCCGGTGATCGGTTCGCCGGCCCAACTGGTGGACCGGATCGGGGAGTTCGCGGCGATCGGCACCAGCCGGGTACACCTGCGATTCATCGACCTCGCCGACCTGGACCACCTGGAGCTGGTCGCCGCCGAGGTGCTGCCCCAGCTGGGCTGACCCACCGGACCGGCGGCGGTCGCCCCGGTCCAGGTCGACAGTGCGGGCGGCCGGCCGTAACCTCCCGGCATGGCCTTGCGGACCTGGCTCAGAGCGATCACCACGGCATTCGGTGTGGCGGCGTTCGCCGGTGCCGTCCAGCTCGGTGCCGGTTACGGTCTCCAACTGGTACGCCTACGCCGCGACTTCGTGGGGCCGACCGCAGACTTCTGGCCGACCCAGCTGACCTGGCTCGCCTGGTTCGCGATCGTCGCTGCCGTCGTCGGCGCGTGCGTGGCGCAACGGGTCGCCGAGCAGCGTCCGGCCCGGCACCGGCGGGTGTCGGCGGTCCGTACGGCCGTCCGCCGGTTCGTCCTGGCGCTGGTCGCCGCGATCGGTGCGGCGCTCGCCGTGGTCGGGTTGTCGGTGCTGCCGGCGCAGGCGTCGACCGGGATCGACGATCCGGTGACGGTCACCGTCCTGATCGGCGGGATCGGGGCGGTGGTGGGTCTGCCGGCGGCGCTGGCCGCGCTTGCCCATCCGGCGATGCGCTGGAATGTGCTGGTGTTCAACGGCGGGCTCTGGCTGCTGGCGGTCGGGTCGACTACCCCGGATCTGTGGGCGGGTGACGCCGTCGCCGAGATCCGACCCGGGGTACTCGAACCGGTCGTGCTCGACACGGGTGACCCCGGTTGGCAACTGTTCGTGCTGTTGCCGGCGGTGGCGCTGGTGCTCGGTGCGGCGGTGAGCGGGCTGACCCGGTGGCGGGCGGCGCCGACGGTGGCCACGGCGGTGTCCGGAATGGTCGGACCGGCGGTCCTCGACGCCGCGTACCTGGTCGCCGGGGCCGGCCGCGCTGGGCCGTATCAGGACGACCCCTACTGGGCGGCGCTGCTGGCGGTAGCCGCCGGAGCCGTCGGTTCGATCGCTGTGGCTGCGGTGCGCCGACCCGGCCGACGGGCCGGCACCGCAAGCGGAACGCCCGCGCCCGCAAGCGGAACGCCCGCGCCCGCTGTCGGAGCGACCGCCGGACCCACCAATGGCTCGTCCGAGAGCCGCGAATCGGTAGCGGAAATTGCCCTATCTGAAAAGATGTCCGCCGATTCGGCACCCGTCGGGCGGGTGTCGACCGGTCCGGCAGCGCCGCCCACACCGGACCCGCCGACGCTGGGCCGCCCCGCGCCAGACCCGCTGACGTCGCGCCCGCCCGCACCGAAACCGCCCGCGCCGGAACCGGTCCGGCCAGGTCCGACCGCAGCGTCACCGGTGCCGGTCGCCGCGCGGTCGCATCCGGGTGACCGTCCGCCACCGACACCTGCGGCGGTCACCCCCCGTGTCGACCCGACGCCGATCGCGACGGACGGGCCGCCGACACCGACACCGACACCGGTGGCCGGTGGCGTCGACCGGCCGACGCCACAGCCGGTCGCCCCACCACCGGTCGCACCGCAACCGGTCGCCGCACCGCCCACCGCACCTGCGGCCGACCGGATCCCCCGACCCCGGTTCATGCGCCAGCGGCGGCCGGCGCCTCCACCGGCGTTGACCGACGAGGACGCCGAACACGTGGACTGGGTCAGCGAGTTGCGCCGGCAACCTCGCCGCGCCGACAGTCGGAACCGTAACGGTGCCGAGGGCCGGAGCCGCGACGGCGCCGACAGTCGGAGCCGTAGCGGTGCCGACGATCAGGCCAACGGCAGGTAGACCCGGCCACCGGATGCGACGAATTCATCCGACTTGTCCTTCATGCCCTGCTGGGCGTACTCCTTCAGATCCTGCGTGATTTTCATCGAACAGAACTTCGGGCCGCACATCGAGCAGAAGTGGGCCGACTTCGCCGGCTCGGCCGGCAGCGTCGCGTCGTGGTAGGACCGGGCGGTCTCCGGGTCCAGCGACAGGTTGAACTGGTCCTCCCAGCGGAACTCGAACCGCGCCTTGGACAACGCATCGTCCCAGGCCTGCGCTCCCGGATGTCCCTTGGCCAGGTCGGCCGCGTGCGCGGCGATCTTGTACGCGATCACCCCGGCCTTGACGTCGTCGCGGTCCGGCAGCCCCAGATGCTCCTTCGGCGTGACGTAGCAGAGCATCGCGGTGCCGAACATGCCGATCATCGCCGCCCCGATCGCCGACGTGATGTGGTCGTACGCCGGCGCGATGTCGGTGGTCAGCGGGCCGAGCGTGTAGAACGGCGCCTGGTGGCACAGTTCCTGCTGCAGGTCCACGTTCTCCTTGATCTTGTGCATCGGCACGTGGCCGGGGCCTTCGATCATCACCTGCACGTCGTGCTCCCACGCCACGGAGGTCAGCTCGCCCAACGTCCGCAGCTCGGCGAACTGGGCGGCGTCGTTGGCGTCGGCGATCGACCCCGGCCGCAGCCCGTCACCCAGCGAGAAGGTCACGTCGTAGCGGGCCAGGATCTCGCACAGCTCGGCGAAGTTCGTGTAGAGAAAGTTCTCCTCGTGGTGCGCCAGGCACCAGGCGGCCATGATCGACCCGCCCCGGGAGACGATCCCGGTGACCCGGTCGACCGCCAACGGCACGTACGGCAGCAGCACCCCGGCATGCACCGTCATGTAGTCGACGCCCTGCTCAGCCTGCTCGATCACGGTTTCCCGGAACACGTCCCAGCTCAGCTTGACCGGATCCCCACCGACCTTCTCCAACGCCTGGTAGATCGGCACCGTGCCGATCGGCACCGCCGAGTTGCGCACGATCGCCTCGCGGGTCTCGTGGATCCGCTTGCCGGTGGACAGGTCCATCACCGTGTCCGCGCCCCACCGGGTGGCCCAGGTCAGCTTCTCCACCTCCTCGGCCACCGACGACGAGACCGCCGAGGTGCCGATGTTGGCGTTCACCTTCACCAGGAACCGACCACCGATGATCATCGGCTCGGACTCGGGGTGGTTGACGTTGGCCGGCAGCACCGCGCGTCCGGCGGCGATCTCCTCGCGTACCACCTCGACCGGCAGGTTCTCCCGCAGCGCGACGAACTCCATCTCCGGGGTGGCCACCCCGGCCCGGGCGTACGCCAACTGGGTGGGCCGACGACCGTCCGCCCCGGCCAGCGGGGTGCCGGCACCGCGTACCGGGGCGACGTCGCCGCGCTCGGCGATCCACCGCCCGCGCAGCGCGGCCAGCCCGACCTGCGGGTCCGACCCCGGACCCGACGTGTCGTAGAGCCGGACCGGCGGGTTGTCGCCGGTAAGGGTCACCTCCGCGAACGGCACCTGGATGTCCGGTCGTGGTCCCTGCACGTACACCTTGCGCCGAGCCTGCATCAGCGGGCCTCCTTCAGGTAGTTGCCGAAATGGTCTATAGGTCCGTGACCGGAGCCCAACCGCCAGTGCCGGGCGCCGGCCAGCGCCCGCGCGACGTACTCCTTGGCGAAGGCCAACGCCGCCGGTACGTCGTCGCCAAGCGCCAGCCGGGCGGCCACCGCCGCCGCGAAACTGCACCCGGTGCCGTGTGTGTTGCCGGTATCCAGCCGCTCGCCGGCCAGCCGCCAGCCGCCGTCGGCGGTGCCGACGACGTCGACCGGCGGGTCCGCAGTAGCGACGACGTCGACCGCCGCCGGGTCGGTCGACGTACCGTCCGGGTCGCCACCGGTGACCACCACGAACCTCGGCCCGCCGGCGGCCAGCTCGGCGGCGGCCCGGGCCATCTCGTCGACGGTCCGTACCGGCCAGCCGACCAACGCCGAGGCCTCCGCCCGGTTCGGCGTCGCGACCAGCGCGTACGGCAGCAGCCGCTCGACCGCGCCGACCACGCCGAGCCGGTGCCCGCTGGTCGAGACCAGCACCGGATCGACCACCAGATTCGGCAACTCCCCGGCCCGGGCCAGCGCGGCGACCGCCCCGGCGATCCGGGCCGTACCGAGCATGCCGGTCTTCACCGCACGCACCGGCAGGTCGGCGCGGACCGCCTCGATCTGGGCGAGCACCTGCGCCGCCGGCAGTTGGTGGACGCTGGTGACGCCGGTGGTGTTCTGCGCGGTCACCGCGGTGATCGCGCTGGTGCCGTAGACGCCGAGCGCGGCGAAGACCTTCAGGTCCGCCTGGATGCCGGCACCGCCGCCGGAATCGGAGCCGGCGATCGTCATCGCCACCACCGGAGTGGTTCGGTCACCGGCCATCAGCAGCTCACCTCGGCCGGTGCCGCCGCCGCGACCAACTCCGCCGCGACAGCCGCCGGGTCGGCGGCGCGCATCACCGCGCCCATCACCGCCACCCCGGCGGCACCGGCCGCCCGACAGGTGGCGACCTGCTCCGCCGTGGTCACCCCGGCGAGGGCGACCACCGGCCGGCCGGCGGCCACCCGGACCAGGCGGGCCAGCCCGGCCGGACCCAGCGGTGGCCCGTACCCGGGCTTGGACGCGGTCACGAAGACCGGCGACACCGTCACGTAGTCCTCTGTGGTCAGTCGGCCGAGCTCGGCCTCGTCGTGGCAGGAGCGCCCGACCAGGCCGTACGCCGGTGGCGGGTACGGTCCAGCGGCACTCAGGTGCACCGCGTCGCCGCCCAGCGGGTCGGGGCCAGCCACGATCAACGTCCCACCGACCGGGGCGAGGATGCCGCGCAACCGCTCGGCCAGCGCGGCGCGTTCGGCCCGGGGCAGGTCCCGTTCCCGCAGCACCACCTGCCGGAGCCCGCCGGCCACCGCCGCCGCGACCACCTCCGACAGCGGCCGGGCCGTCTGCCGGCGATCGGTGAGCAGCAGGATCCCGTTCACAGTTCGGGCCGCCCTTCGTCCGGAGTGGATGCCAGGGCGTGGAAACGCTTCGGGATCCGCCCGGCGCGGGCCGCCAGCCGACCTGCCTCGATGGCGTACCGCATGGCGGTGGCCATCGCGACCGGGTCGGCGGCCCGGGTCACCGCGCTGGCCAGCAGCACCGCGTCGCAGCCCAGCTCCATGGCGAGCGCGGCGTCGGAGGCGGTGCCGACCCCCGCGTCCAGCACCACCGGGATGTCCACCGACTGTCGGATCAGTCGGATGTGGTGCGGGTTGAGGATGCCCAGGCCGGAGCCGATCGGCGCGCCGGCCGGCATCACCGCCGCGCAGCCGGCGTCGGCCAGCCGGCGGGCCAGCACCGGGTCGTCGGTGGTGTACGGCAGCACGGTGAAACCGTCGTCGACCAGCTGCTCGGCGGCGCGCAGCAGCTCGGCGCCGTCCGGCAGCAAGGTGCGTTCGTCGCCGATGACCTCCAGCTTCACCCAGTCGGTGTCGAACGCCTCACGGGCCAGGTGGGCCACCTTCACCGCCTCGGTCGCGGTGTAGCAGCCGGCGGTGTTCGGCAGCAGCCGTACGCCGCAGCGCTCCAGCAGGTCGAGCAGGCCGCCGTGCATGGTGGCGGCGCTGTCCACCCGGCGTAGTGCGACGGTGACCAGCCCGGTGCCGCTGGCCGCGATCGCCTGCTCCAGGATGTGCAGGTTGGCGGCACCGCCGGTGCCGAGGATCAGCCGGGAGTCGAAACTGTGCCCGGCGACGGTGAACGGCATCCGGCTCACCCGCCCTGCGCCGCGATCAGCACTTCGACCCGGTCGCCGTCGCACAGCTGCTCGGCCGACCAGCCGCTGCGCGGCACCACCTCACCGTTGACGGCGACGGCTACGCCACGTGCCCGGTCGGTGACCACCCGGACGATGTCGGCCAGCACGGTCCCGGTCGGCGCGGTCATCGGTGTCCCGTTGACGATCAACTCCACGGCTGCTCCTCCCTGGCGATTTCCCTGGTCGCGGCGGTGAACCGGGCCGGTTGGAACGGCACCAGCGTGGGATCCGGGTCGCCCCCGGCGGCAAGGTCGGCGATCAGGTCTGCGGTCACCGGGGTCAGCACGATGCCGTGTCGGTGATGCCCGGTCGCCACCAGCACTTCCCGGTCTGCGGTGCCGCCGGCCGGGCCGACGTCGGACTGCTGGTGCCAGCCGAGCAGCGGCGCGTTGTCCGGGGTTCCGGGCCGGGCCGCCGCCTGCGCCTCAATCAGCTCGTACTCGGCGATCTCCGGCAGCAGGTCGGCGGCGGCGCGCAGCAGTTCCAGCACCGCACCGGCGGTGACGGTGGTGTCGCCGCGTTCCTCGACGGTGGCGCCGACGACCACCTCACCGTCGGCGCGGGGCACCAGGTAGACGTGCCGGCTGTCGGCGTACCCCCGGATCACGTGCCGGAACCCGACGGCACCGGCGGATGCCCGGAGCCGCAGGATCTGGCCTTTGACCGGGCGGACCGGCAGCCCGGTCAGCGCCGCCGATCCGCAGCCGGCGGCGACCACGACGACCCCCGAATCCAGCGTGGAAACGTCGGTGACCGGTTGCGGGACGACGGTCACCCCGGCCCGGTCCAGTGCGGTGTCCAACGCCGCGACCAGCCGACGCGGGTCGACCTGGTGGTCGTCGGGCATCAGCGCACCGCCGCGCACCCTCGGAGCCAGCGCCGGCTCGCGCTCGCGCAGCGCCGTGGCGCGCAGCAGCGTGATCGGCAGGTCCAGACTCTGCTGGTACGCCCAGAGCCGCTCCGCCTCGCGCCGGTCGTCGCCGGTCAGCGTGACGACCAGCGTGCCGTCGGTGCGGTAGCCGATGTCCTGGCCGGTGACGGCGGTCAACTCGGCGGCGAACGCCGGCCAGCGGGCAGCCGAGTCGACCAGCAGCAGAGTCAGCTCAGCCTCGCCGAAGTGCGACTCGGCGACCGGGGCGAGCATCCCGGCGGCCACCGACGACGCCCCGGACCCGGGTGCCGGGTCGTAGAGCACTGTACGCAGCCCACGCTGGGCGCACCGCCAGGCGATACTCATCCCGATCGGCCCGCCGCCGACCACCGCGACATCGGCCCGGCCGTTGGCGTTTCCGCTGCCTGTCACCGTCATGCCGGCGCTCCGTCGGCGGCGGCCGGCCGCTGCCATACCGCCGCCAGCAGCTCAGCCGTGGCCCGCCCCGGGTCGGCGGCACCCGCGATCGCGCCGACCACCGCGACTCCATGCGCCCCGGCGGCCAGCAGGTCCGGCACCCGGTCCACAGTGATCCCGGCGATCGCCATCACCGGCACGTCGACCGCAGCGGCGACGGCGGCCAGCCCGGCCGGCCCGATCGGGTCCGGCAGCCCGGACTTGGTGCCGGTGGCGTAGCACGGCCCGACCCCCAGGTACGTCGCCCCGGCGGCGACCGCCGCCCGCCCGGTGGCCGGGTCACGGGCGGTGGCACCGAGGATCGCGGCCGGGCCGAGCACCCGGCGCGCGGCGTCGACCGGCAGGTCCAGGGCACCGACGTGCGCGCCGGCCGCACCGGTGGCGAGCGCGACGTGCAACCGGTCGTTGACCAGGCAGGTCACCTGGTACGCGGCACATTCGGCGACCGCCCGGCCGGTCAGCTCGTACGCGTCCCGGTCGGACATGTCGTCCTCGACGCGCACCTGCACGACCAGGTCGGCGACGGCGTCGGCAGCGCGGGCAGCGGCAAGGGCCGCCCGCAGTACGCCGAGCGGGTCACGCCCGGGTCGGGTGTCGGTGATCAGATGCAGTCGCCCAAGGGACGGCACGGCAACGCTCCTCCCTGCGCCGGCATTACCCGGATCAGGTTCGACGGTCGGAGGCCGCGTCAGCCTCCCTCTCAGCCCGGTGCACCGGGCTCCCGTGGGTTACTTGCCTGTTACCGTACGACGGTCTCGTCGATCCGCCAAGGGCCGATCCGAGGCAACCTTCGGTCGCTGCCCACCCCGCCGCTGTCGGCCGTGACCAGGCTCACCATCAGCTGGGCAGACGAAGATCACGCGCAGCCCGGATGCGTCATTGGCGCAGGTGACTACCGGTAGTCATGCTATTTTCGGTAGCGCAGGAGGCCCTTCGGGGTTCCCGCAGCCGCCTTGGGGCCCGCTCACGCGGGCCCTTTGTGCGTCTGGCGTGCCGGATTCCAACACCACGTGTGTTAGACCCGTGGTTGCACCCAGGACCACATGCGCTCGTTGGCGACGGCCGCCCTACGCGATCCTCTGGTCGGCCGGACCCAGAAGCGTCAGCTGGTGAAGGTGCCAGCCCTCGCGGCGGCGACGAAACTCGACCAGCTTGCCGGGGCGATCACCAGCACCGGACCAGCCAGATCCTTCGAGTCCCGCACCCCGATCACGCCACCCAGCCCGTCCGCCACCTCGACACACTCGCCCTGGTTGTTCGACCGGCTGCTCTTCCGCCAGTTGGTGGAACCAAAGTCGATCATCGCCGTACTCCCTTACGGATCGGATCACGCCTCGGCGGTCGAAGTCACGAGGCGGCGTCGCGGCGCAACTCCACCGACCGCCAATCAACTCGTGAGGGTGCTGTTCTTCGTAGCGGCGACGAAGCGTGACCAGCTTGCCGGGGCGATCACCAGCACCGGACCAGCCGGATCCTTCGAGTCCCGCACCCCGACGACCCCACCCAGTCCGTCCGCCACCTCGACGCACTGACCCTGGTTGTTTGATCGGCTGCTCTTGCGCCAGCTAGCTCCGGAAAGCTCGATCATGACTCGTACTCCTTCGCGGTCCGCCAGAAGAGGTCACGACTGGCCTGCTCGCTCAGCGCCCGGCCAGCGATGTCGGTGAAGGTCCAAGCGTACCGCTCAGCCTCATCCGGCCGATCGAGGAACAGAGCTCCTGTCAGCTCCTCCACGTAGACAGTCGTCGGCTCGTTCCCTTCTGGAAAATCAAGAAGAGTGAACGAACCGTGCGCCATCAGGCCGGCGTGCAGCCCGGCGCTGAAGGGCAGCACCCGGATCGAGACATTCGGCTGCTCCCCGGCCTGAGCCAGCCGACGCAACTGTCCGGCCATGGTCTGACCGCTGCCAATCGGTCGACGCAGGATCGCTTCGTCGAGCACGATGTCGAACCTGGGCAGGTAGGGCTCCATTCGGGTCAGCAACCGCGCGCGACGCATCCGCATCTCGACCCTGCGCTCGATCTCCTCCGCCGGCACTTCGTACTGGTTCACGCTGAACACGGCAGTTGCGTACTCGCGGGTCTGCAGCACGCCGGAGACGAGCTCCGTATGGAATTCGCGGAGGTGGGCGGCGGCCTCCTCCAGACCGATGAACAGCTCGAACCAGGACGGGATGCTGGCGTAGTCGTGCCACCAGCCCTTCTCCTTGGTCTTCGGGCCAGCGCCGCCAGCGCCTCGATGGTCTGCAGGTCCGCGCCGTACAACTCGCAGAGCAACACCACATCCTCGGCGCGGATCGGCACCTCACCGCGCTCCATCCGCAGCAGCTTGGTCGCCGACCACTCCAGCTCCCGGGCCGCCGTGGTCTGCGGAACCCCGGTTAGCCGCTCCCGCAACCGACGCAGCTCCCGACCGAGCTGCCGCCGCGGCACCGACGAGTTCAACAATGCTGCGGGCACGTTGCCACCTCCTGATATGCCACTCACCGACGACAGAATGATCGACAGACGACATTCGCTATCGAGTGGACATATCTCTACCACAACGCCACGACGCCATTGCTGAACCGCTAGTTGATCAACGGCTGACGGCTGGCCCGAAATCGACACGAAGCACCGCGATCCGCAGCCAGCCTCCACGCCACGCAATGCGGGTACCCGATCATCGGCGGAAGTCCAGCCGAGGGGACAAGATCATGTGAGGCTCAGATACCTTACGAGCGCGACGTAGGGTATCTGAGCCTCACATGATCTTGTGGATGCAGTTCCGGTCAGCTCAGCGAGCCGCCGGGGCCGGCGGGCTCCGGCAGGATCGACCGCAGCTCGGCGAGGTCGGCGGCGTCCGGCTGCCACGACCCGGCGGCGGCGTTCGCCCGTACCTGCTCGGGGGTGGTCGCCCCGGCGATCACCGACGCCACCGCCGGCTGCGCGGCCAGGCCGCCGATCGCGACGGTGAGCAACGGCAGATTTCGCTGCGCGGCGTACGCGTCGAGGGCCTCGATGACGTCCCACGGTGCTCCGGCGAGTCGGGCGGCGTACCGGCTGCTCTCGCCGGCCAGCCGGCTGCCCGGCGGCGGCGCCTCGCTTCGGCGGTACTTGCCGGTCAGCAGCCCGTCGGCGAGCGGAAAGTACGGCAGCAGCCCCAGGCCGAAGCGCCGGCAGGCCGGCACCACTTCCCGCTCCACCCGCCGGTCCAGCAGGTTGTACTCGTTCTGCGCGCTGACGAACGGCGACAGCCCGGCGGTACGCGCGACCCACGCGGCCTCGGCGATCTGCCAGCCGGCAAAGTTGGAGCAGCCCACATAGCGGACCTTGCCGGCGTGCACCAGGTCGTCGAGGGCCCGCAGGGTCTCCTCGACCGGAGTGACCGGGTCCGGCTCGTGGAACTGGTAGAGGTCGATGTGGTCGGTGCCGAGTCGACGCAGCGACGCCTCGACGGCCCGCATGATGTACCGCCGGGAGCCGCGTACCCCGTGGTCGACGCCGTTGAGCCCGGACATGTCCATGCCGAACTTGGTGGCCAGCACCACGTCGTCGCGGCGGCCGCGCAGCGCCGCCCCGAGCTGCTCCTCGGAACCGCCGTGCGGGGTGCCGTAGATGTCGGCGGTGTCGAACAGGGTGATCCCGGCGTCGAGTGCGGCGTCGACGACCGCCCGGGTGCCGGCGGCGTCGAGCTTGCGGCCGAAGTTGTTGCAACCGAGCCCGACCGCCGACACCATCAACCCGGAGTCGCCCAACGGGCGGTAGATCATCTCAGTCACACCGGCCAGCGTACGACGGTCAGCGTACGTCCCAGACCGGCTCGGGGACCTCGACCACCTCGCCGTCGCCCTGAAACAGCACGAACCGGTCGAACGACCGGCTGAACCAACGGTCGTGGGTGACCGCGATCACCGTACCCTCGAAGGCCTTCAGCCCTTCCTCCAGCGCCTCCGCCGACGCCAGGTCCAGGTTGTCGGTCGGCTCGTCGAGCAGCAGCAGGGTGGCGCCGGACAGCTCCAGCAGCAGCACCAGGAAGCGGGCCTGCTGCCCGCCGGAGAGGGTGCCGAACCGCTGGTCGCCCTGGCCGGCCAGGTCGTAGCGGGACAGCACGGCCATCGCCGCGTGCCGGTCCATCCCGTCGCGGTGGTCGTCGCCGCGCCACAGTACGTCGGCGAGGGTCCGGTCGAGCAGTTCCGGCCGGTCGTGGGTCTGCGAGAAATGGCCGGGACGCACCCGGGCACCGAGCCGGACCGTCCCGTCGTGGGCCACCGGGGCGAGCGTCGCACCGGCGATCGGACCGGCCGCCGGGTCCGGATCGGTGCCGCCCCGGGCCAGCAGCCGCAAGAAGTGCGACTTGCCGGTGCCGTTGGCGCCGAGCACCGCGACCCGGTCGCCGTACCAGATCTCCAGGTCGAACGGGTA
Organism: Micromonospora sp. LOL_021; assembly: GCF_048060215.1. Lineage (NCBI taxonomy): Bacteria > Bacillati > Actinomycetota > Actinomycetes > Micromonosporales > Micromonosporaceae > Micromonospora > Micromonospora sp. LOL_021. The sequence goes on from NZ_JBHMIN010000002.1 coordinate 67,653, forward strand.
GGTCAGCCCGTCCAGCTCCAGCTGCTCGCAGATCACCGCCCGCTTGCCGGTGCGGCCGCCGGACAGCCGCATCCGCAGCGACTGGTCCTTCGGTGGCAGCGGTGGCGGGCCGGCCTCCTCGAACTTGCGCAGCCGGGTCTGCGCGGCCTGGTAGCGCGAGGCCAGCCCGTCGTTGTACGCCGCCTTCTGCTTGTACATCAGCATCAGTTCGCGCAGCTTCTCGTGCTCCTCGTCCCAGCGGCGACGCTGCTCCTCCAGCCGGGCGTGCCGGGCGGTACGCGCCTCGTGCCAGCTGGCGAAGCCGCCCGGGTGGGTCCAGGCGGAGCCGCCTTCGACGGCGACCACCCGGTCGGCGGTCTGGGCCAGCAACTCCCGGTCGTGCGAGACGTAGAGCACCGACTTGGTCGACTCGCGCAGCCGCTGCTCCAGCCACCGTTTCCCGGGTACGTCGAGGAAGTTGTCCGGCTCGTCGAGCAGCAGCACCTCGTCGGTGCCGCGCAGCAGCAGCTCCAAGGCGAACCGTTTCTGTTGTCCACCCGAGAGGGTCCGGACCGGACGGTCCCGGACCCGGTCCCACGGCAGGTCCAGCACTGCGGTGGCCACCGTGTCGAAGACGACTTCGGCCTCATAGCCACCGGCTTCGCCCCAGGCGGCGAGGGCGTTGGCGTACCCGATCTGGGTTTTCTCGGCGGCGGCCGGGGTGGTGCCGGCGGCCTCCGCGGCATGCACGGCCCGTTCGGCGGCGGCGAGCCGTTCTCCTGCGGCCCGCAGCGGCGGCGGGGCGAGCGACAGTGCCAGGTCGGCGAGGGTACGGTCGTCGCCGATCATGCCGATGAACTGCCGCATCACGCCGAGCCCGCCAGCGCGGGCGACTGCTCCGGTGGCCACCGGCAGGTCACCGGCGACCATCCGCAGCAGCGTCGTCTTGCCGGCGCCGTTCGGGCCGACCATTGCCACCTTGGCACCCTCACCGACCCGGAACGACACGTCGGCGAAGAGCTCCCGACCATCCGGCAGGGTGTGCCCCACCGCGGCCACGTCCACGTATCCCACCCCGGCATGGTGCCTGATCGGGCCGGCCGTCGGCAGCTGAGATTCGCCGCCGCCGGCTGGGCGCCCGAGACCATCCCTGGGTTGACTGGCGTAGCGGTCAGTCGGCGCGGTGGGTGACCCGCAGCACCCGGTAACCCTTCTGGCTGGCGTGCCGGTCCACCTGCCAGCCCTGCTCCCGCAGCCACTGCTGCACCGAATCGCCACCCAGGTAGCGGGCGATGACCAGCCAGCCGACGCCGCCCGGGGCGAGCCGGGGCAGCCAGCGGGCGAGCAGGGCGTGCAGCTCTGCCTTGCCGACCCGGATCGGCGGGTTGGACCACAGCTGGGTGAAGGTGAGCTCCGGCGGCACGCGGTCCGGGTCGGCAACCCGGACCCGGTCGGCGACGCCGAGCCGGTCGGCGTTGAGCAGGGTGAGCTCGCGGGCGCGGGCGTTGACGTCCACCGCGTAGACCGTTGCGGCCGGTGCCTGGTCGGCCAGCACGCAGGTGATCGGGCCGTACCCGCAGCCGAGGTCGAGAAAGGGACCGGGGTCGGTCGACGCGGGCAGGTCGGCCTTGCGCAGCAGTACGGCGGTGCCCGGGTCGAGCCGGCCGGCGGAGAACACCCCGGCGGCGGCGGTCAGCTGGTAGTCGCGCCCGGCCACCGTGAACTCGATCTCCGACCGTACGTCTGCGGTGCCGGGCTGCGGGCTGAAGTAGTGGTCGCCGGTCACCGGGGCATTGTCGCCCAACCTGGGTACGGCGTTGACGGCGGTCACCATGATCGATGAGGTTTATGCCCGATCTTCAATTGATGCAAGTCTTGACCGGCAGCTCTCCCCCCAATCCGTCCGTTACTCTGTGCGATATGACGTACGGGTACGAATCCGGCGCGGACCGCCGGCCGATTCGACCCGATCAGCCGGTCCGGCCTACGGGGTCGGCCGGCGTCCCGCCACCGACGCCACCGCGCCCCCGGCCCCAGCCGACACCCCGACCACATCCCGGTGCCCAGCCGACACCGCGAGCGCGTTCCGGTGGACCGCCGTCGCCACGGCCGCACCCCGGGGCTCAGCCGACACCCCGGCCGCATCCGGGGCTGCCGCGTTGGCCACCGCCTGCCGCACCGCCGCCTGGGGCCCGGCCCGCGTACTACGACCCGCCACGCGGCTCCGGGCCGGTGCACTACGCCGTACCGCCGCCAGGCGTTGCGCCGCCGCAGCGCGGCGCCGGTCCGGCCCACTACGCTGTGCCACCGCCGCGTGCTTTCCCTCCGCCGCAGGTATCCCCGCCGCAGGCCGTACCGAGACCGGCGGGCGGCGAACCGCCGGGCAGCGAACCTACCGCGCCCGGATCGTCCCGCAGCCCCAGGGCACGTCGTCAGACCGGACGCCGCCGACCGGGTACCGCCCCGCCGCCCGGCCGGACCCCCCGACCGCGTCGACGCCCGACCGACGGTCCCGCCGAACCCGGCCGGCGGCCGCCGGCCGGGCCGACCACGGCGGTGTGGTCGTCGACGAAACTGTGGCAGGTCGTGATCAGCGGCGTCGCCGTCCTGCTGATGCTCGGCGTCTGCGGACTGAGCTCGTACTTCATCGTCGTGGACGAGCGCAACGGACGGGCGGCGGCGGGCGCCCCGGCGGCGGCACCGACCGTGGTCCCCCGGGACATCAGCTCCCGGGAGGCCGATCCGCAGCCGCTCACCGTCGAGGAGGTCTTCCCGACCGGTGACATCGTGATCGACCCGGCTGAGCCGCCGTACCGGCTGCTGAAGACCCAGATCGAGGAGCGCTGCCGGGCGGCGGTCGCCGGTGACATCGGCACCCTGCTCGACGAGCTCGGCTGCAACCAGGTGGTCCGCGGCACGCTACGGTCACCGACCGGCGAGTACCTGATCACCACCGGGGTGTTCAACCTGGCCGACGCCTCCGGCGCGGAATGGGCACACACCCGGATCAAACCGATGGTCGACGAGGAAAAGGGCCGCTTCCAGGGCATGATCGCCGACGAGGGGACCGAGGCGATCGCGCTCTCCTCCGCCCAGGTCGGCTGGCACTCGCTCGGCCACTTCCTGATGTACTGCGTGATCGCCCGCGCCGACAGCGAACCGGTGCCCGCCGACGACCCGTACGCCCGGCAGATCCTCTTCGACATGCTGCAACTGCACCTGCAGGCGAACGTACTGGAGAAGCGGGCGGTACAACCGGCAGCAACGGACGAGCCGGCCGGGTCCGACGACACCGACGCCGCACCTGACGCAGCCGCTGCCGGGGTCGACGCCGCAGCGTTGCGGTGACCGGCGGTCAGTCGGCTGCCGGTAGCCGCAGCCGGCGGGTGACGCTGGCGCGGGCCGCGTACCCGGCCGGGTCGGTGGGGTAGCCGACCTCGACCAGGGTCAGCCCGTGCGGCGGGGCGACGGTGACCTCGCTGGACCGTTCCCGCCGGGTCAGCAGGCTGCCCGGCCAGTCGACCGGCCGGCGGCCGTCGCCGACGAACAGCATCGCCCCGACCAGGCTGCGCACCATAGCCTGGCAGAACGCGTCCGCCTGTACGGTGCCGACCAGCGTCCCGTCCGCGTCCCGGTGCCAGTCCAGCCGGGTGATCCGGCGGATCGTGGTGGCGTGCTCCTTGCGCCGGCAGTACGCGGCGAAGTCGTGCTCGCCGACCAGCTCGGCGGCGGCGGCGTTCAGCGCGACCAGGTCGAGCGGACGCGGCCAGGCGAGGGTGTCGTGCCGGCGCAGCGGCTCCGCACCGTACGGGGCGTCGGTGACCCGGTACGCGTACCGCCGGTAGGTGGCCGCGAACCGGGCCTCGAAGTCGGCCGGCACCTCGGTGACCGCCCGCACCCGGACGTCGCGGGGCAGCGTACCGGCGAACCGGCGCAGCAGCGTCGCGGACCGTTCGCTCCACACCTCGGCCGGCACGTCGAGGTGGCACACCTGGCCGGTGGCGTGCACTCCCGCGTCGGTCCGCCCGGCCACGGTCAGCCCGAGTGCGACGCCTGGCCCGAACGCCCGGTCCAGGGCCTCGGTCAGCACCCCGGCCACGGTCCGCCGCTGCGGCTGCACCGCCCAGCCGGAGAAGTCGGTGCCGTCGTACGCGACATCGAGCCGCAGCCGGACGTACCCCTGCCGCACCTGATCCTCCTGTGTCGCGTGGTTGCCGGGAAGGTCGCGTGGTTGCCGGAAAGACGGTGGGACCCGGCGCCGCTTCGCAGCGCCGGGTCCCACCGGATGTGGCCGTCGCCGACTCAGGGCCGTGTCGCCCTGGTCGACGGCTCAGGCTGTGGGTCGTCTCCGACTCAGGCCTTGTTCTCGCCGTCGCCGGCCGGGGCGGCCTGGGTGGCAGCGGTGTCGGTGTCACCGGAGGCCGACACCGGAGGCTCGGCGTCCTGGTCGGCCGCGGTGTCCGCGTCGGTACGCGCGGCCGGTGCCTCGTCGGCACCGGCGAGCGCCTCGACCTTGTCCTGCTGGGCAGCCGCCCGACGGTCGGCCTTGGCCGGTGCCGGGGTGGTCACCACCAGCTCCTCGACCAGCTCGATGATCGCCATGGGGGCGTTGTCCCCCTTACGCGGGCCGGTTTTCACGATCCGGGTGTAGCCACCCGGACGGTTGGCGAACCGGGGCGCGATCTGGTCGAACAGCTCGAAGACCACGTCCTTGTCCCGCACGACGGTCAGCACCCGACGGCGCGAGTGCAGGTCGCCCCGCTTGGCCTTGGTGATCAGCTGCTCCGCGAGGGGACGCAGCCGCTTCGCCTTGGTCTCGGTGGTCTTGATCTTGCCGTACCGGAACAGCGAGGTGGCCAGGTTGGCCAGCATCATCCGCTCGTGCGCGGGGCTGCCGCCGAGGCGGGGGCCCTTGGTGGGCGTGGGCATGGTTGGTGCTCCTCAGTGGTGGCGGCAGCCGGCGTTACAGCTGCTCGGTCTCGCGGTAGTCGTCGGTGTCGTAGTCGGCTTCGCTGAAGGAGTCCACGACGTTTGCCGGATCGAAGTTGGGCGCCGAATCCTTCAGGCCCAGCCCCATCCCGGCGAGCTTCATCTTGACCTCGTCGATCGACTTCTGACCGAAATTCCTTATATCGAGGAGGTCCGCCTCGGTTCGCCCGATCAGCTCGCCGACGCTGTTGATGCCCTCGCGCTTGAGGCAGTTGTACGACCGTACGGTCAGGTCCAGCTCCTCGATCGGCAGCGCCAGGTCGGCGGCCAGCTGGGCGTCCTGCGGCGACGGCCCGATGTCGATGCCCTCAGCGGTCTCGTCCAGCTCGCGGGCCAGGCCGAACAGCTCGACCAGGGTGGAGCCGGCCGAGGCCAGCGCGGTACGCGGCCCGATCGACGCCTTGGTCTCGACGTCGATGATCAGCCGGTCGAAGTCGGTCCGCTGCTCGACCCGGGTCGCCTCCACCCGGTAGGTGACCTTGAGCACCGGCGAGTAGATCGAGTCGACCGGGATCCGCCCGATCTCGGCACCGGCCTGCTTGTTCTGCGCGGCGGTGACGTACCCGCGGCCCCGCTCGACGGTGAGCTCCATGTCGAGGCGGCCCTTGCCGTTGAGCGTGGCCAGCTTGAGGTCCGGGTTGTGCACCGAGACCCCGGCCGGCGGCTGGATGTCACCGGCGGTCACGTCACCGGGGCCCTGCTTGCGCAGGTACATGCTGACCGGCTCGTCGTGCTCGGAGCTGACGCACAGCTCCTTGACGTTCATCACCAGCTCGACCACGTCCTCCTTGACGCCGGGGATCGTGGTGAACTCGTGCAGCACGCCATCGATCTTGATGCTGGTGACCGCCGCGCCCGGAATGGAGCTGAGCAGGGTACGCCGCAGCGAGTTGCCGAGCGTGTAGCCGAAACCCGGCTCCAACGGCTCGATGGTGAACAGGGACCTCGTGTCGCTGATCGACTCCTCGGACAGAGTCGGCCGCTGGCTGATGAGCACGTACTTCTCCTTGGGTCGGGGCGACCGCTATATGACGCCCGTCGGTCCTGCGCCCGTCGACGGGGGCCGGGCCGGCACCGTACGTCGGTGACGCCGGTCGACCGCGACCCCCGTCGACGGGGGTGGCTCACTTCGAGTAGAGCTCGACGATCAGCTGCTCCTGAACCTGCGTGTCGATCGTCTGACGCGCCGGCATGGAGTGCACGAGGATCTTCATCTGGCTGGGGATCGCCTCCAGCCAGGCCGGGACGGTCTTGGAACCGGCCTCGCCCTGGGCGACCAGGAACGGGGTCAGCTCCTTCGACTTCGTCCGCACCTCGACGATGTCGTGCTCCTTGACGCGGAACGAGGGGATGTCGACCTTCTTGCCGTTGACCATGAAGTGCCCGTGCTTGACCAGCTGGCGCGCCATGTCCCGGGACTTGGCGTAGCCAGCCCGGTACACGACGTTGTCGAGCCGGGACTCCAGGATCTGCAGCAGCACCTCACCGGTCTTCGCCTGCTTGGCCACTGCTTCCTCGTAGTAGCCGCGGAACTGCTTCTCCAGCACGCCGTACACCCGGCGGGCCTTCTGCTTCTCCCGCAGCTGGAGGAGGTACTCGGTCTCCTTGGTCCGACCACGGCCGTGCTGGCCGGGCGGGAAGGGCCGGGATTCGAACGGGCACTTCGGCCCATCGCACTTGCTGCCCTTGAGGAACAGCTTCATCTTCTCCCGCCGGCAACGGCGGCAGTCAGCACCCGTGTAACGAGCCATCTCTTCCTACCCTCTCAGACCCGGCGACGCTTCGGCGGACGGCACCCGTTGTGCGGCTGCGGCGTGACATCGGAGATCTGCCCGACCTCCAGGCCGACGGCCTGCAACGAACGGATGGCGGTCTCCCGGCCGGAGCCAGGGCCCTTGACGAAGACGTCGACCTTGCGCATGCCGTGCTCCATCGCCCGCCGGGCGGCGGCCTCGGCGGCCAGCTGCGCGGCGAACGGCGTCGACTTGCGGGAGCCCTTGAACCCGACCTGGCCGGCGGAGGCCCAGGAGATCACCGCACCGGTCGGGTCGGTGATCGAGACGATGGTGTTGTTGAAGGTGCTCTTGATGTGCGCCTGCCCGTGGGCGACGTTCTTGCGTTCCTTGCGCCGGACCTTCTTGACAGCGGCTCCAGCGCGAGCCTTCGGTGGCATAAGTTTTCTGCGCTCCTATTGAACGATCGAGGTATCCGGGCGAGCCCGGCGGCGGCCAGGACTACTTCTTGCCCGGCTTCTTCTTGCCGGCGACGGTCCGCTTCGGGCCCTTGCGGGTCCGGGCGTTGGTCCGGGTGCGCTGGCCGTGCACGGGCAACCCGCGGCGGTGCCGGATGCCCTCGTAGCAGCCGATCTCCACCTTGCGGCGGATGTCTGCGGCAACCTCCCGACGCAGATCACCCTCGACCTTGAAGCTGGCCTCGATGTGATCCCGGAGCTGGACCAGCTCCTCGTCGGTGAGGTCCCGGACCCGCTTGTTCGGGTCGATGCCAGTCGCGGCAAGCGTGGCGATCGAACGGGTCCGGCCGATCCCGAAGATGTAGGTGAGCGCGATCTCCATCCGCTTCTCGCGGGGCAGATCCACGCCGACTAGACGTGCCATGTGCGGGCGTACTCCTCAAGTGGTGTGCACGGAGGTCTGAGCCCGCCCCACCCCGGCTGCCCTCGCCGACCACCCAGCTGGGTAGGCCGGCATGCCGGGCCCCGGCCTCCGACCGGGGGTTGCGCCGCGGACACGACGACGTGGTCGCCGGGTGCTCGCGGCTGGGACGAGCATGTGCTGTTGTGCGATCGGCTACCTGAACCGCCCCGTCGCCGGCCCGGCTCCTGCCGGTCGGCTCGGGGTCAGCCCTGGCGCTGCTTGTGCCGGGGGTCGGTGCAGATCACCATCACCCGGCCGTGCCGGCGGATCACCCGGCACTTGTTGCAGATCCTCTTGACGCTCGGCTTGACCTTCACGGTGTGCCTTACTTCCGTTGACGCCCGGCCGCGTACGCGGTGCGGGCTTGAGGACGGACACGGGACGCCCCGGCCGCCGTCAGGCGGTTACTTGTAGCGATAGACGATGCGCCCGCGGGTGAGGTCGTACGGCGAAAGCTCGACGACGACCCGGTCCTCGGGCAGGATGCGGATGTAGTGCTGCCGCATCTTGCCGCTGATGTGAGCCAGCACCTTGTGGCCGTTGGCGAGCTCCACCCGGAACATGGCGTTCGGTAGTGGCTCGATCACTCGACCTTCGATCTCGATGGCCCCGTCTTTTTTCGGCATGTCCTCCGCTGTCCTGACGTCGGTTGCTCGGGATCGGCTCACAACACCATTCGCGGACGGACCCGTCCGGCCTGCCGACCGTACCGATTCGACCGCGCCAGCCGCGGCTCCAGACGTCTGACGACGAGCTCGGCCCGGGTCACGGAAACCCAGGCGACACCCGATCAGACACGGCCTGCCGAAGCGCAGAGCAGGCACGCTGGAGTGGACGCTGTGCGCCGACCTATCAGTGTACGCGGGTTGTCACGCGGACAGCAAACCACGCGCTGCCGTAGGTCAGCATACCCGACAAAGCAGCAGGAGCCGGGAGTTTACCGGCGACCCGCCGGGCGCTGAACGGCTGCTGAACGGCCCTGCGCTGCACGGCCGGGGGGCTGAATGGCCGGGGGCTACCCGTGGCCCGGGGCCGGCCCGCCGGCCCCGCCGGACTCATGCACGATCCGGTTACGCTCCGCTTTCTCCTGCTTGGCCAGCTGCCGCCGGGCCTGCTTGGCCGCCCACTGCTGCGGCTCGCCCTTGACCAGGCCCAGCACGCTGGTCACCAGCAGCACCGCACCCCACGGGCCGGCCACCCAGCCCGGCCAGAAGTACAGCAGATCCTGAGTCATGACGCAGGTCACCACCCAGATCGCGATGGTGATCCCGACCGCCGTCCCGTACCCCTCCCACTCCTTGACCAGCCACCGGCGGGTCGCACCGGGATAGCGGCCGTCCGGGCCGGGAGTCAACTCGGCGGGCAGCCCGCCCGTGACGACCGGCGCCAGCTGCGAGCGTCCGGCAGCGGTCACCGGCGGCAGGTCGTCGAGCAGGCCGTCCAGATCACCGTACGTCTTCGCCGCGTAGGCCCGCCGCAACCGCTCGTCGAACTCGGCAAGGTCCAGTCGCCCCTCGCTCAGCGCGTTACGCAACCGCTCGGCTACCGCCTCCCGGTCGGCGTCGGCCGCCCGCATCCCTTCCCGCCGGTCCATGGCTACCAGCTTGACATCCTGGCGCCAGCCCGGCCACAGCGGTCAGCGTCGAGAATTGGCCGGCTGACGGGCGGTCACCAGATCGCCGAGCCGGGAACGGCCGCCGTCCGGCTCGGTCAGCACCCAGACACCGTCCGGCAGCAGCGCCATCGAATGCTCGACGTGCACCGCCATCGACCCGTCCCGGGTCACCACCGTCCAGCCGTCGGCGAGCTCGTCGGTGCGGGCCGACCCTTCGGTGATCATCGGCTCGATGGCCAGCGCCATCCCCGGGACCAGGCGCGGGCCCTTGCCCGGCCGGCCGTAGTTGAGCACATGCGGGTCCTGGTGCATCTCGGTGCCGATCCCGTGACCCCCGTAGCCCTCGACGATGCCGTACCGGCCGCCCGCCCGGATCGCCCGTTCCACCGCGTACGAGATGTCGGTGAGCCGGCCGCGGCCGCTGACCGCACCGCGCGCAGCGGCGGCGATCCCGGCCCACAGCGCGTCCTCGGCGACGGTGATCATCCGCAGCAGTTCCGGACGCACCTCCCCGACCGGCGCGGTAAAGGCCGCGTCGCCGTGCCAGCCGTCCAGCACGGCACCGCAGTCGACCGAGATGACGTCGCCGTCGCGCAGCACCTGCCCAGCGGCCGGGATCGCGTGCACCACCTGCTCGTTGACCGAGGAACAGATGGTCGCCGGGTAGCCGTGGTAGCCCTTGAACGACGGGACCGCGCCGGCGTCGCGGATCGTCTCCGCGGCGATGGCGTCCAGGTCCGCGGTGGAGACGCCGGGGGCGATCGCCGCCCGCATCCGGGCCAAGGCGTCAGCGACCACCAGGCCGGCGGCCCGCATCCGGTCGATCTGCTCCGGGGTCTTCAGCTGGATGTCCAGCTGCTGGCGGCGCATCGGCCGCTACCCGCCGTACGAACGCAGGGCGTCGATCGCGCGTACCGTGACGTCCTCGACCGGCCCGGTCGCGTCGATCCCGACCAGCTTGCCCTGGGCGCCGTAGAAATCGACCAGGGGCGCGGTCTTCTCGGCGTACTCCACCAGGCGCTGGGCGATGGTCTCCGGCTTGTCGTCGTCACGCTGGAACAGCTCGGCACCGCACCGGTCGCAGCGGCCCTCGGTCGCCGGCGCGTCGAACTCGACGTGCCAGATCTTGCCGCAGCCGCGACAGGTACGCCGACCGGACAGCCGCCGGATCACCTCGTCGTCGTCGACGACGAGCTCCAGCACCAGATCCAGCGCGGTGCCGAGGTCGGCCAGCAGCTTGTCCAGCGCGGCGGCCTGCGGAGTGGTCCGCGGGAAGCCGTCGAGCAGGAAGCCTTCGGCGGCGTCCGGCTCGGCCAGCCGGTCCCGGACCATGTTGATGGTCACCTCGTCCGGAACCAGCTTGCCGGCGTCCATGTATCGCTTGGCCTCGACACCCAGCGGCGTGCCTTGGGAGACGTTGGCCCGGAAGATGTCCCCGGTCGAGATCTTGGGCACGACCAGGTGAGCGGCGATGAACTCGGCCTGGGTCCCCTTCCCCGCCCCGGGGGGACCGACCAGTACCAGCCTCATCTACCGGAGGAACCCTTCGTAGTTGCGCTGCATGAGTTGGCTCTCGATCTGCTTCACGGTTTCCAGACCGACACCGACCATGATGAGCACGGCGGTGCCGCCGAACGGGAAGTTCACGTACTGGTCGCTGTCCAGCCAGATGAAGAAGAAGTTCGGCAGCACAGAGATGATGCCGAGGTAGAGCGCACCGGGGAGGGTGATCCGGCTGAGGATGAAGTCGAGGTACTCGGCCGTGGGCCGGCCCGGCCGGATGCCGGGCACGAAGCCACCGTACTTCTTCATGTTCTCCGCGACCTCGGTCGGGTTGAACGTGATCGACACGTAGAAGTACGTGAAGAAGATGATCATAAAGAAGTACGTGATGATGTAGATCGGGCTGGTCGGGTTCGCCAGGTTGTTCTGGATCCACGCCTGGACCTGACCAGGGTCGTTCGGATCGAAGAACTGCAGCCCGAGCTGCGGCAGGTAGAGCACCGACGAGGCGAAGATCACCGGGATGACCCCGGCCTGGTTGACCTTCAACGGGATGTAGGTCGAGGTGCCGCCGTACATCCGCCGGCCGATCATCCGCTTGGCGTACTGCACCGGGATCCGGCGCTGCGCCTGCTCGATGAAGACCACTGCGGTGATGACCAGCAGGACCAGCACGATCACCAGGCCGAACATGCCCCAGCCGTGGGTGTTCTTGATCGCCCAACCCTCGCTGGGCAGCCGCGCCGCGATCGAGGTGAAAATCAGCACCGACATGCCGTTGCCGACGCCCCGGTCGGTGATCAGCTCGCCGAGCCACATCACCATGCCGGTGCCGGCGGTCATCGTGATGACCAGCACGCTGAGCGTCAGCCAGGTCGGCAGGCCGGTCCCGTCCGGGATGATCGGCCACTGGTCGCACTGGTTGTTGAACAGCTGGCCGGAGCGGGCCAGCGCGACGAACGCCGAGGCCTGCAGGATGCCCAGGCCCAGGGTCAGGTAACGGGTGTACTGGGTGATCTTGGCCTGGCCGGACTGCCCCTCCTTGCGGAGCTGCTCCAACCGTGGGATGACCACGGTGAGCAGCTGCAGGATGATCGACGCGGTGATGTAGGGCATGATGCCCAGCGCGAAGACGGACAGGGACAGCAACGCACCGCCGGAGAAGAGGTTCAGCAGGGTGAAGACCCCGCTGGAGTCCCCGGACTCCATGGCGGTGATGCACTGCTGCACGTTGCCGTACGACACGCCTGGGCTCGGCAGCGTGGCGCCGAGCCGGTAGATCGCGACGATGAAGACCGTGAACAGCAGCTTCTTGCGCAGGTCAGGCGTGCGGAACGCACTGAGAAAGGCGGAGAGCAACTTCTTCCTCCTGCGCGAGGCGGCCGCCGGATGTTCTGGCGGGTCGGGGTGGGTGCGGAGCGCCCGATATCCATGGCTGGCATCGGACTCTAACAGTCCGGCGTCGGTCTGGGCAGGCGTGCCCTAGAACATACACCGGTCCCGATATTAACGGGACAGAGGCTTCACCAGTAGGCCGTGGCGCCCGTCAGTCGCGGACAACTGAGCGAGCGCCACGTCCAAGCTGGGGTGTTCAGAGCTCGGTGACCGAGCCGCCAGCTGCGGTGATCTTCTCCTTGGCCGACCCGCTGAACGCGTGCGCCGACACCTGGAGAGACACACCACCGAGGTCGCCGCTGCCCAGCACCTTGACCGGCTGGCCCTTGCGGACCGCACCGGACTCGGTCAACTGCTGGGGACCGACCTCACCACCGTTCGGGAAGAGTTCCGCCAACCGGTCCAGGTTGACCACCTGGTAGACGACCTTGAACCGGTTCTTGAAGCCCTTCAGCTTCGGCAGACGCATGTGGATGGGCATCTGCCCACCCTCGAACGCCGCCGGGATGTTCTTGCGGGCCTTGGAGCCCTTGGTGCCCCGACCGGCGGTCTTGCCCTTGGAGCCCTCACCGCGGCCCACCCGGGTCTTCGCGGTCTTGGCCCCCGGCGCCGGCCGGAGGTGGTGGACCTTGATCGCCATTACTCGACCTCCTCGACCTTCACGAGGTGGTTCACGGTGAAGATCATGCCCCGGATCTCGGGCCGGTCCTCCTTGACCACCACGTCGTTGATCCGCTTCAGACCGAGCGACCGCAGCGACTCCCGCTGGTTGCGCTTGGTCCCGATCCCGGACCGGACCTGGGTCACCTTCAGACGTGCCATCACAGCCGCCCTCCGTTCATCTTCGCTGTCACGCCCCTGCGCCCGCGCGGGACGCGAGCATCGCGGCTGGGGCCACGTCCTCGACCGGCAGGCCACGCCGGGTGGCGACCGCCTCCGGCGACTCCAGGCTCTTCAGCGCGGCGACCGTGGCGTGCACGATGTTGATCGGGTTCGACGAGCCGAGGCTCTTGGAGAGCACGTCGTGGATGCCCGCGCACTCCAGCACCGCACGCACCGGGCCACCGGCGATCACACCCGTACCGGCGCTCGCCGGCTTCAGCAGGACCACGCCGGCGGCGTCCTCGCCCTGCACCGGGTGCGGGATCGACGCGGCGATCCGGGGCACCTTGAAGAAGTGCTTCTTGGCCTCCTCGACACCCTTGGCGATCGCCGCCGGCACCTCCTTGGCCTTGCCGTAACCCACGCCGACCGTGCCGTCACCGTCGCCGACGATCACCAGAGCGGTGAAGCTGAACCGCCGACCGCCCTTCACGACCTTGGCGACCCGGTTGATCGCGACGACGCGTTCCAGGTGTGGGGTCTTCTCGACGGGCGCGTTGCCGCGACCGCCCTCACGGCGGTTGTCGCGGCGACCACCTTCGTTGCCACCGGACCCGCCGCCACGACGCTGTTGACCTGGCATCAGCAGCCTTCCTTCCTACTCGTGACGGGGTTTGCTTCGATTTGCGTCTGAACAGGCATCAGACGACCGCTAGAACTCGAGTCCGGCTTCGCGGGCGGCGTCGGCCAGCGCGGCGATCCGCCCCGCGTACCGGTTGCCCCCACGGTCGAACACGACCTTGGAGATACCTGCCGCCTTGGCCCGCTCGGCGAGCAGCGCGCCCACCTTGCCGGCCAGTTCGCTCTTGGCACCCGCGGTACCCCGCAGCGACGCGTCCATGGTCGACGCGGACACCAGGGTGTGACCCTTGGTGTCGTCGACGATCTGGGCGACCATGTGCTTCAGGGAACGGGTGACCACCAGGCGCGGCCGCTGCGCGGTCCCGCTGAGGTTCTTGCGCACCCGGAAGTGCCGGCGCGCCCGCCCGATGGCACGCCGCGCGGAGACGCTGCCGCCCGCCCGACGCTTCAACAGTGTGGCGCTCATCGGAACCCGCCTCCGTTCGCGACTGCGGGGCTCGCAAGCTCGCTCCTCGCGCTCACTTCTTACCTGCCTTTCCGGCCTTGCGGCGGATGACCTCGCCCTGGTACTTCACGCCCTTGCCCTTGTACGGCTCCGGCGGGCGGATCTTCCGGATGTTGGCGGCGACCTCACCGACCTGCCACTTGTTGATCCCGGCCACGTGGAACAGCGTCGGCCGCTCCACGGTGAAGGTGATCCCCTCCGGGGCCGGCACCAGCACCGGGTGCGAGAACCCGAGCGCGAACTCCAGGTCCTTGCCCTTGGCGGTGACCCGGTAACCCGTACCCGCGATCTCCAGGGTCTTGCGGTAACCGTCGGTCACCCCGATGACCATGTTCGACACCAGGGTACGGCTCAGCCCGTGCAGTTCCTTGGCCTGACGCTCGTCGTTGGCCCGGTTGATCTGAAGCTGACCGTCCTCGGCCCGCTCAACGGTGATCGACTCGGGCAGGACGTGCGACAGCTCGCCCTTGGGGCCCTTGACCGTGATGGTCTGGCCATCGATCTTGACATCGACGCCGGCCGGCACCGGGATCGACTTACGTCCAATACGCGACATTGTTACCAGTCTCCCGATTACCAGACGAAGGCGAGGACTTCCCCGCCCACGCTCCGCTTACGGGCCTGCCGGTCGGTGAGCAGCCCCTGGGACGTCGAAATGATCGCCACGCCCAGGCCGCCGAGCACTCGGGGCAGCTCATCCGACTTGGCGTACACCCGCAGACCCGGCTTGGACACGCGCTTGATCCCGGCGAGGCTGCGCTCCCGGTTCTGGCCGTACTTCAAATCGACCACCAGCCGCCGGCCGACGGCACCCTCCGCGGGGTCCTCGACCTGCCAGGTCGAGATGTAACCCTCGGCCTTGAGGACCTCGGCGATGTTCGCCTTGACCTTCGAGTACGGCATCGTCACCCGGTCGTGGTACGCCTGGTTGGCGTTGCGCAGACGGGTCAGCATGTCTGCGATCGGGTCGGTCATCGTCATGGGTCTCGTCAACCTTTCTCGCCGGGGTTCCCGGTGGCCGTGCCGCCGGGCCTACGGCGAAGACCTGTCAAGGTGGGGTTACCAGGAAGCCTTGGACACGCCGGGCAGCTCACCGCGGTGCGCCATCTCCCGGATGCAGACCCGGCAGAGGCCGAACTTGCGGTAGACCGCCTTGGGCCGCCCGCACCGCTGGCAACGGGTGTACGCGCGCACCGAGAACTTCGGCTTCGCGGCGGCCTTGATGATCAGCGCCTTCTTGGCCATAGCTCAGTTCTCCTTGAACGGGAAGCCCAGGAGCTTGAGCAGCGCCCGGCCCTCGTCGTCGGTCTTGGCGGTGGTCACCACCGTGATGTCCATGCCCCGGGTGCGGTCGATCCGGTCCTGGTCGATCTCGTGGAACACCGACTGCTCGGTGAGCCCGAAGGTGTAGTTGCCGTTGCCGTCGAGCTTGCGACCGTCCAGCCCGCGGAAGTCCCGGATTCGGGGCAGCGCGATGGACAGCAGCCGGTCCAGGAACTCCCACATCCGGTCACCGCGCAGGGTGACCTTCGCGCCGATCGGCATCCCCTCGCGGAGCTTGAACTGCGCGATCGACTTGGTCGCCCGACGCACCTGCGGCTTCTGACCGGTGATGGTGGCCAGGTCACGCATGGCACCGTCGATCAGCTTGGCGTCCCGGGCGGCCTCGCCGACACCCATGTTCACGACGATCTTGACGAGCCCCGGAACCTGCATCGGGTTCGCGTACTGGAACTGCTCACGCAGCTGCGCGATGGTCTCCTCGCGGTACCGCTGCTTGAGGCGCGGCGCCGGCCTGGTCTGGGTAGCGGTGGTCATCACAGGTCCTTACCGTTGCTACGCGCGATTCGCACCTTCTGGCCGCTGTCGTCGAACCGGTAACCGACCCGGGTCGGCTTGCCGTCGGAGTCGAGCACCTGCACGTTCGAGACGTGGATCGGAGCTTCCTGGGTGACGATGCCACCGGTCTGTCCGCCGCGCTGGGTGGTCTGGATGCGGGTGTGCTTCTTGATCCGGTTCACGCCTTCGACGAGGACCTTGTCCTGCCGTGGGTAGGCCGCGATGACCTTGCCCTTGGCACCCTTGTCCTTACCGGCGATGACGACGACCGTGTCGCCCTTCTTCACCTTCACGGTCACAGCACCTCCGGCGCCAAAGAAATGATCTTCATGAACCGCTTGTCCCGCAGCTCACGCCCGACCGGGCCGAAGATGCGGGTACCGCGCGGGTCCCCACCGTCCTTGATGATGACGGCAGCGTTCTCGTCGAAGCGGATGTACGACCCGTCCGGCCGCCGCTTCTCCTTCGCGGTCCGGACCACGACGGCCTTCACCACGTCGCCCTTCTTCACGCCGGCGCCGGGAATCGCGTCCTTGACCGTCCCGACGATCACGTCGCCGATGCCTGCGTAGCGCCGACCGGAGCCACCGAGCACCCGGATGCACAGGATCTCCCGGGCACCCGTGTTGTCGGCGACACGCAGTCGCGACTCCTGCTGGATCACGTCTATCTCCTATGTCTGCCAGTCCTCCGGTCACCCGGAGCTTGGAAGAACCTGGTCCGCGCTACGCGCGGGCTGCCATCCGGACCCGACCGACCCGAACGCCGCGCGACGGCGGCGGACGGGTCGCCCGGCTACTTCGCCTTCTCGAGGATCTCGACGACCCGCCACCGCTTGGTGGCGGACAGCGGCCGGGTCTCCATCAGCAGCACCCGGTCACCGACCCCGCACGCGTTCTGCTCGTCGTGTGCCTTCAGCTTGCTGGTACGGCGCATGACCTTGCCGTACAGCCGGTGCTTGACCCGGTCCTCGACCTCGACGACGACGGTCTTTTCCATCTTGTCGCTGACCACGAGCCCTTCGCGAACCTTGCGGCGGGCCCGGACGACCGTTGCGCCCTGCTCGGGGGCGGTGTTCTCACTCATGATGCAGCCACCTCAGTCGGCGCGGCGGAGAGTCCCAACTCACGCTCACGCATGATCGTGTAGATCCGGGCGATCTCCCGACGGATGACCTGCAGCCGGCGGTTGTTGTCCAGCTGACCGGTCGCGGCCTGCACGCGGAGGTTGAACAGCTCCGCCTTGGCCTCCCGCAGCTTCGTGACCAGCTCCTCCTCGGAGAGTTCACGCAGCTCGGCGGCCGAAACGCCCGCTGCCATCAGCTTTCACCCACTTCGCGCGTCACGATGCGGCACTTCATCGGGAGCTTGTGGATCGCACGACGCATCGCCTCACGCGCGATCTGCTCGTTCGGGAAGGACATCTCGAAGAGCACCCGTCCCGGCTTGATGTTGGCGACCCACCACTCGGGCGAGCCCTTACCGGACCCCATCCGGGTCTCGGCCGGCTTCTTGGTCAGCGCATGGTCGGGGAAGACCGTGATCCAGACCTTGCCACCACGCTTGATGTGGCGGGTCATGGCGATACGGGCCGACTCGATCTGACGGTTGGTCACATACGCCGGCTCGAGCGCCTGGATACCGAACTCGCCGAACACCACCCGGGTGCCGCCCTTGGCGGCGCCGGTACGGCTCGGGTGATGCGGCTTGCGGAAGCCCTTCGGGGGCTTGCGCGGGATCAGCATCTGTCAGCCCTCCTGCGCTGAGCTGTCCGCTCCGGCCGAAGCGGCCGGAGTGGCCGGCGCGGCATCAGCCGGCGCGGCACTGCTGGTCGTGGTCGACGGGCCACCGGAGATCTCCGCGGCGGCCGCCCGGCCGGCCTCGGTGCCACCGGCGGTCGTCCCGCTGGAGCCGGAACGCCCGCGACGGGGCCGGTCCGGCCGCTCCCGGCGGGGACGGCTGGGCGCCTCGGCCGGAGCCTCCCGCCCCGGGACCGCGTCGCCCTTGTAGATCCACACCTTGACGCCGATGCGACCAAAGGTGGTCCGGGCCTCGAAGAAGCCGTACTCGATGTTGGCCCGCAGCGTGTGCAGCGGCACCCGACCCTCGCGGTAGAACTCGGTACGGCTCATCTCCGCACCGCCGAGCCGGCCGGAGACCTGCACCCGGATACCCTTGACGATCGGGTTCTTCATCGCCGACTGCATGGCCTTGCGCATCGCCCGCCGGAAGCTGACCCGGCTGGCCAGCTGCTCGGCGACGCCCTGCGCGACCAGCTGTGCGTCCGACTCGGGGCTCTTCACCTCGAGGATGTTCAGCTGCACCTGCTTGCCGGTGAGCTTCTCCAGCTTGCCCCGGATCCGGTCCGCCTCGGCGCCTTTGCGGCCGATGACGATGCCCGGGCGGGCGGTGTGGATGTCGACCCGGACCCGGTCACGGGTCCGCTCGATGTCCACCTTGGAGATACCGGCCCGCTCGAGACCGCTGGACATCATCCGGCGGATCTTGACGTCCTCGGCGATGTAGTCCTTGTACAGCTTGTCCGCGTACCAGCGCGACTTCCAGTCGGTCGAGATGCCGAGCCGGAACCCGTGCGGGTGAACTTTCTGACCCATTACTCGGCACCCTCCGTGCTGCTCTGCTTGCCGCCGGCCGGCTCGTTCGCGGTCGCGCCGCCCTGCGCCGTGCTCTCGGTCTGCTCCACGGCCGCCGGCTGCGCGTCGGTCGCCGCCGCCGCCTCGGCCGGCTGAGCCTTCTTCGCGGCCTTCGCCGGCTGGGCCTTGGCCGCCCGCCGCGTCGGCTTCGCCGCGGCGACGGCCTCCACCGCGATGGTGATGTGGCAGGTCCGCTTACGGATCCGGTACGCCCGGCCCTGCGCCCGTGGCCGGAACCGCTTCAGCGTCGGACCCTCGTCCACGAACGCCTCGCTGACCAGCAGCGCGTCGGGGTCCAGCTGCTCGTTGTTCTCGGCGTTGGCGATCGCGCTGGCCAGGACCTTGTACACCTGCTCACTGGCGGCCTGCGGCGCGAACTGCAGGACGGTGAGTGCCTCCTTCGCGGGCAGACCGCGGACGAGGTCGACCACCCGACGCGCCTTCATCGGCGAGATGCGCACGTACCGCGCAACCGCCCGCGCGCCCGGAAGCACCGGAGCGTCGCCCTTCACTGGCATCGCTGTAACCCCTTGATCCTCTATCCGTGCCCGCGACTCAGCGCCGACGGCTCTTGCGGTCGTCCTTCTCGTGACCCTTGAAGGTGCGGGTCAGGGCAAACTCGCCGAGCTTGTGCCCGACCATCGACTCGGTGATGAACACCGGGACGTGCTTGCGCCCGTCGTGCACGGCGATCGTGTGCCCGAGCATCTCCGGGGTGATCGTCGAGCGCCGCGACCAGGTCTTGATGACGTTCTTCGAGCCCTTGTCGTTCTGCGTCTCCACCTTCTTCATCAGGTGGTCGTCGACGAACGGGCCCTTCTTCAGGCTGCGAGGCATGTGCTACCAGACTCCTTCTAGCCGCGCTTGCGGGTGGCGTAGCGGCGGCGGACGATCAGCCGGTCACTCGGCTGGCCCTTACGACGGGTCCGGCCCTCCGGCTTGCCCTTCGGGTTCACCGGGTGGCGACCACCGGAGGTCTTGCCCTCACCACCACCGTGCGGGTGGTCGACCGGGTTCATCGCGACGCCACGGACGGTCGGGCGCTTGCCCTTCCACCGCATGCGGCCCGCCTTGCCCCAGTTGATGTTTGACTGGTCGGCGTTGCCGATCTCACCGATGGTGGCCCGGCAGCGCACGTCGACCCGGCGGATCTCGCCGGAGGGCATCCGCAGCGTCGCGTAGGCACCCTCCCGGCCGAGCAGCTGGATGCCGGTACCGGCCGAGCGGGCCAGCTTGGCGCCGCCACCCGGCCGCAGCTCCACACCGTGGATGGTGGAACCGACCGGGATGTTGCGCAGCGGCAGGTTGTTGCCGGGCTTGATGTCGGCCCCGGGACCGGACTCGACGGTGTCGCCCTGCTTCAGGTCCTTCGGCGCGATGATGTAGCGCTTCTCACCGTCGGCGTAGTGCAGCAGCGCGATCCGGGCGGTCCGGTTCGGGTCGTACTCGATGTGCGCGACCTTCGCCGGTACGCCGTCCTTGTCGACCCGCTTGAAGTCGATCAGCCGGTACTGGCGCTTGTGGCCGCCGCCGTGGTGCCGGGCGGTGATCCGGCCGTGCGTGTTCCGACCGCCCTTCTTGGGCAGCGGCACCAGCAGCGACTTCTCCGGCGTGGACCGGGTGATCTCGGCGAAGTCGGCGACGGACGAACCACGGCGGCCCGGCGTCGTCGGCTTGTACTTACGGATTGGCATTGTCTACACCCCTCAGCTGACCGGGCCGCCGAAGGCCTCGATACGGTCACCGTCGGCCAGCTTCACCATCGCCCGCTTGGTCGCCTTGCGCTGACCGAAGCCGGTACGGGTGCGCTTGCGCTTGCCCTCGCGGTTGAGCGTGTTCACGGTCAGCACGCGGACGTCGAAGATCTGCTGGATCGCGATCTTGATCTGGGTCTTGTTGGCGTCCGGGTGGACCAGGAACGTGTACCAGTTCCGGTTGAGCTCGGCGTAGCTCTTCTCCGAGACCACCGGCGCCACGATGATGTCGCGCGGGTCGGCAATCGTGCTCACTTGTCGCCCTCCTCGGTCTGCGCCGGACCACCGAGGAACTCGTCGAGAGCTCCCTTGGTGAAGACCACGTCGTCGGCGACCAGCACGTCGTACGTGTTGAGCTGACCCACCTCGATGAGGTGCACCAGCGGCGTGCTGTTGCGCAGGTTGCGCAGCGACAGCCAGTTGAGCTCGTCGGTCGCGCTCAGCACGACCAGCACCCGCTTGGCGGAGCTGACCTTGCGCAGCGTGGCCAGGGCGCTCTTGGTCGACGGCTTTTCACCGGTGACGAACGCCTCCACGACGTGCAGCTGCCCGGACCGCGCCCGGTCGGAGAGGGCACCGCGCAGCGCGGCGGCCTTCATCTTCTTGGGGGTCCGCTGGCTGTAGTCGCGCGGCACCGGGCCGTGCACCACGCCACCGCCGGCGAACTGCGGCGCGCGGATCGAGCCCTGCCGGGCCCGCCCGGTGCCCTTCTGCTTGTACGGCTTCTTGCCGCCGCCGGCGACCTCGCCGCGGGTCTTGGTCTTGTGGGTGCCCTGCCGCGCGGCGGCGAGCTGGGCGACCACGACCTGGTGCATCAGGGCGATGTTGGCCTGTACGTCGAAGACCTCGCCCGGCAGGTCGACGGTGCCGCTCTTGGCACCCTCGGGGTTGATCACGTCAACGGTGGTCATTTGGCGGCACCGCCCTTCTTCGCCTGCGCCTTCGCCGCGCTGCGGACCAGGATCAGCGCGCCGGCCGGACCCGGGATCGCGCCCTTGACGAGCAGCAGGTTGCTCTCCGGGTCGACCGCCTGCACGGTGAGGTTCTGCACGGTGTAGCGCACGCTGCCCATGCGGCCGGCCATCTTGACGCCCTTGAAGACGCGGCCAGGGGTCGCGCAGGCGCCGATCGAGCCGGGCGAGCGGTGCTTGCGCTCGACACCGTGGCTGGCCCGCAGGCCGTGGAAGCCGTGCCGCTTCATGACACCGGCGAAGCCCTTGCCCTTGGTCCGGCCGGTGACGTCGACCCGGGCACCCGGCTCGAAGGTCTCGACGGTGATCTCCTGGCCCAGCTCGTACTCGCTGGCGTCCGTGGTGCGCAGCTCGACCAGGTGCCGCCGCGGTGCCACGCCGGACTTGGCGAAGTGACCGGATTCCGGCTTGTTCACCTTGCGCGGGTCAACCGCGCCGAACGCGAGCTGAACCGCGGAGTAACCGTCCTTGTCGGCGGTCCGCACCTGGGTCACCACACACGGGCCGGCCTGCACCACCGTCACCGGGACGACCCGGTTGTTGTCCCAGACCTGGGTCATGCCGAGCTTGGCGCCCAGGATGCCCTTCACTTGCCTGTCCATTGTCCGGTCCCTACAGCTTGATCTCGATGTCGACGCCAGCCGGCAGGTCGAGGCGCATCAGCGAATCGACCGTCTTCGGAGTCGGGTCGATGATGTCGATCAGACGCTTGTGCGTGCGCATCTCGAAGTGCTCGCGCGAGTCCTTGTACTTGTGCGGCGAACGGATGACGCAGAAACGGTTGATCTCAGTGGGCAGCGGCACCGGGCCTGCGACCTGAGCGCCGGTGCGCGTCACCGTCTCGACGATCTTCCGCGCCGAGGAGTCCACGACCTCGTGGTCATAGGCCTTGAGCCGGATGCGGATCTTTTGTCCCGCCATGGTGGCTTCTGTTCCTTCTCTCTCCGCCCGCAATGGAGCCCGCTCGCCGGAGCGGATGCCGCCGGTCGGACCCCGGCGCTGCCGTTTCATTTCGGTGTCCGACCCCCGCGGTCGGGCGTGTCGCACCCGCTGACCAGGCTCCGCCCCGGGACTCCGGAGCGATCTGGCCCCACGCGGAGACGATCCCCACCGCTGAGGTCTTGGGCACCGGGCCAGGCCAGCGGCATCACCACCCCGGTCGACGAAACGGCGAAGCCGTACGCTGCCGAAGAGTGCGGATGCCGCGGCGAGTCTGCCCCGGACGCCGTGCGAGGGTGGCTGGCTGCCGGGCAGCCAGCCACCCTACGCGGACGCAACCTGACTAGTATGCCGTACCGAGGTACGGCAAGGCCAATCGGGTTACCAGTTCACTTGATGATCTTGGTGACCCGGCCGGCGCCGACGGTGCGGCCACCCTCCCGGATCGCGAACTTCAGGTTCTCCTCCATGGCGATCGGCTGGATCAGCTTCACGCTCATCGAGGTGTTGTCACCGGGCATGACCATCTCGGTGCCTTCCGGCAACGTGACCACGCCGGTCACGTCGGTGGTCCGGAAGTAGAACTGCGGACGGTAGTTCTGGAAGAACGGGGTGTGCCGGCCGCCCTCCTCCTTGGAGAGGATGTAGACCGTCGCCTCGAACTCCGTGTGCGGGGTGGTGGTACCCGGCTTGATGACCACCATGCCGCGCTCGACGTCCTCGCGCTTGATACCACGCAGCAGCAGACCGACGTTCTCACCGGCCCGCGCCTCGTCGAGCAGCTTGCGGAACATCTCGATACCGGTGCAGGTGGTCTTCATCGACTTCTCACGGATGCCGACGATCTCCACCTCCTCGTTCGGCTTGAGCACGCCACGCTCGGCGCGACCGGTCACCACGGTGCCCCGACCGGTGATCGTGAAGACGTCCTCGATCGGCATCAGGAACGGCTTCTCGGTCTCCCGCTCGGGCTGCGGGATCGCGGTGTCGACCGCGTTCATCAGCTCCATGAGCTTGTCGGACCACTCTTCGTCGCCCTCCAGCGCCTTCAGCGCGGAGACCCGAACCACCGGCAGGTCGTCGCCCGGGTACTCCTGGGCCGACAGCAGCTCACGGACCTCGAGCTCGACCAGCTCGAGCAGCTCCTCGTCGTCGACCATGTCGCTCTTGTTGAGCGCCACGACGATGTACGGGACGCCGACCTGACGGGCCAGCAGCACGTGCTCGCGGGTCTGCGGCATCGGGCCGTCGGTCGCCGCGACCACCAGGATCGCGCCGTCCATCTGCGCGGCACCGGTGATCATGTTCTTGATGTAGTCGGCGTGCCCGGGGCAGTCGACGTGCGCGTAGTGCCGCGCCTCGGTCTGGTACTCGACGTGCGCGATCGAGATCGTGATGCCGCGGGCCTTCTCCTCCGGCGCCTTGTCGATCTCGTCGAACGGCGTGTACGGGTTGAGGTCCGGCATCCTGTCGTGCAGGACCTTGGTGATGGCCGCCGTCAGCGTCGTCTTACCGTGGTCGATGTGACCAATGGTGCCGATGTTGACGTGCGGCTTAGTCCGCTCGAACTTCGCCTTCGCCACTGGTGTCCTCCTGTGGACTTCTTGGTTCGTACGCCCGGCGCGCCGTTCGGCGCTTAGGACTCTGTCGACAGCCTTTCCGGTCCGGTGTCGGCGACCGGGAAGTGCTCGGGTCTTGCGGCGGTCACGCCTTCAGGCCCGGTATGCAGTTCGCCCGAGACGGGCCGGGGAGGGTCATCTCCCCGACCCGTTACTCGCCCGTCGCCTTCGCGATGATCTCCTTCGCCACGCTCTGCGGCACTTCGGCGTAGGAGTCGAACTGCATGCTGTAGCTCGCCCGGCCCTGGGTCTTCGACCGCAGGTCGCCGACGTAGCCGAACATCTCCGACAGTGGCACCAGGGCACGGACGACGCGGGCTCCGCCGCGCTCCTCCATCGCCTGGATGATGCCACGCCGGGAGTTGAGGTCGCCGATGACGTCACCCATGTTCTCCTCGGGAGAGGTGACCTCAACGGCCATCATCGGCTCGAGCAGCGCCGGATCCGCCCGACGGGCGGCTTCCTTGAGCGCCATCGAGCCGGCGATCTTGAACGCCATCTCGGACGAGTCGACCTCGTGGTACTGCCCGTCGACCAGGGTCAGCTTGACCCCGACCAGCGGGAAGCCGGCGAGGATGCCGTACTGCATGGCGTCCTGGGCACCGGCGTCAACCGACGGGATGAACTCCCGCGGCACCCGGCCACCGGTCACCGCGTTGGCGAACTCGTAGGTCGGCGCCTCGTTGTCCAGCGGCAGCGGCTCCAGACTGATGATCACCCGAGCGTACTGGCCGGAACCACCGGTCTGCTTCTTGTGGGTGTACTCGACCTTCTCCACCTTCCGGCGGATGGTCTCCCGGTACGCCACCTGCGGCTTGCCGATGTTGGCCTCGACGTTGAACTCGCGGCGCATCCGGTCGACCAGGATGTCCAGGTGCAGCTCGCCCATGCCGGCGATGACCGTCTGCCCGGTCTCCTCGTCGTTCTTGACGCGGAAGGTCGGGTCCTCCTCGGCCAGCCGCTGGATCGCGGTGGAGAGCTTCTCCTGGTCGGCCTTTGTCTTGGGCTCGATCGCCACCTCGATGACCGGCTCCGGGAACGTCATCGACTCCAGGATGACCGGGTTCGCCGGATCGGACAGGGTGTCGCCGGTGGTGGTCTGCTTCAGGCCCTGGACGGCGATGATGTCGCCGGCGATCGCGGTCGCCCGCTCCTCACGCTTGTTCGCGTGCATCTGGTAGATCTTGCCGATCCGCTCCTTGCGGTCCTTGGTGGAGTTGATCACCTGGGACCCGGAGTCCAGCGTGCCGGAGTAGACCCGTACGTAGGTCAGTTTGCCGAGGTGCCGGTCGGTCTGGATCTTGAACGCGAGGCCGGAGAACGGCTCGGTGGTCGACGGCTTGCGCAGCATCGGCGTCTCGCCGTCCGTCGCGGTGCCCTCGATCGCTGGCACGTCCAGCGGCGACGGCAGGTAGTCGACCACCGCGTCCAGCATCGGCTGGACGCCCTTGTTCTTGAACGCCGAGCCGCACAGCACCGGGTTGCCCTTGTCGGCGAGGGTGGCCCGGCGGACCGCCGCCTTGACCTCCTCGACCGACAACTCCTCACCCTCGAGGTACTTCTCCATGATGGAGTCGTCCACGTCGGCGAGGGTCTCCAGCAGCTTCTCCCGCCACTCGGCGGCCGAGTCGGCGAGGTCGGCCGGGATCTCCTCGACCGCGTAGTCCTCGCCCTTCATCGTCTCACCACGCCAGGTGAGCGCCCGCATCTCGACCAGGTCGACGACGCCGATGTGGCCGCTCTCGAGGCCGATCGGAATCTGCAGCACCAGCGGGGTGGCGTTGAGCCGGTCCACCATCATCTGCACGCAGCGGAAGAAGTCGGCCCCGGTCCGGTCGAGCTTGTTGACGAAGCACATCCGGGGGACCTTGTACTTGTCCGCCTGCCGCCACACGTTCTCGGTCTGCGGCTCCACGCCGGCCACGCCGTCGTAGACCGCGACCGCACCATCGAGCACCCGCAACGACCGCTCGACCTCGACCGTGAAGTCGACGTGGCCCGGCGTGTCGATGATCTGGATCGTGTGGCCCTTCCACTCGCACTTGGTGGCGGCGGAGGTGATGGTGATGCCCCGCTCCTGCTCCTGTTCCATCCAGTCCATGACGGCAGCGCCCTCGTGGACCTCACCGATCTTGTAGGTGATACCGGTGTAGAACAGGATCCGCTCAGTGGTGGTGGTCTTACCGGCATCGATGTGCGCCATGATGCCGATGTTGCGTACCTTGGCGAGCGCGTCTACGGCGGCCACTTCAATCCCTACTTCGTCTCGTCGTCGACTGTGTCTGCGCGGCTATGCCGGCGGGCATGACAGCGGCCTACCAGCGGTAGTGGGCGAAGGCCTTGTTGGACTCCGCCATCTTGTGGGTGTCCTCGCGGCGCTTGACCGCCGCGCCGAGACCGTTGCTCGCGTCCAGCAGCTCGTTCATCAGCCGCTCGATCATCGTCTTCTCCCGGCGGGCCTTGGAGTACTGGACGAGCCAGCGCAGCCCGAGGGTGGTCGCCCGGGACGGGCGGACCTCGACCGGGACCTGGTACGTCGCGCCACCGACCCGGCGGCTGCGGACCTCCAGGGTCGGCTTCACGTTGTCCATGGCGCGCTTGAGGGTGACGACCGGGTCGGTGCCGGACTTCTCCCGGCAGCCCTCCAGGGCGCCGTAGACGATCCGCTCGGCGAGCTGGCGCTTGCCCCGCAGCAGGATCTTGTTGACCAGCTGGGTCACCAGCGGGGAGTTGTACACCGGGTCCGCGACCAAGGGGCGACGCGGAGCAGGGCCCTTACGCGGCATCTCAGCTCTTCTCCTTCTTCGCGCCGTAGCGGCTGCGAGCCTGCTTGCGGTTACGGACACCCTGGGTGTCCAGCGAACCGCGGACGATCTTGTAGCGGACGCCCGGGAGGTCCTTCACCCGGCCGCCGCGCACCAGCACGATGGAGTGCTCCTGCAGGTTGTGGCCGACGCCGGGAATGTAGGCGGTCACCTCGATCTGGCTGCTCAGCTTCACCCGAGCGACCTTGCGCAGCGCGGAGTTCGGCTTCTTGGGGGTGGTGGTGTACACACGGGTGCACACGCCACGACGCTGCGGGCTGCCCTTGAGCGCCGGCGTCTTGGTCTTGCTCGTCTTGTCCTGGCGGCCCTTACGGACCAGCTGCTGGATCGTTGGCACCGGGTTCCTTTGCTCCCTCCGGCCGCACGGGCGGCCGCACTTTTCCTCAGCCGCCCCGCAGGCCGACTCTCCTACACTCCGACCGGCCACCCGCCAGGGCACCGGCACCCGCGGTCGGGCGTGTCGCCCGCGCGCGGACCCGGCCGTCAGCTGTCAACCACCGGGATCTGCACTTCGCCGCTGCGCTGCTCGACGACCATCGACCTGGATCGGGCCGCCGGTCTGGATCGGGCGCACGCACGACTCACCCGGGCAGGCCGGGCACAAGAGGGTAGAGTACCCACCACGCGCGCGCAGGTCAAAACGGCGGCACCGAACTCCTGACCCCGGCTCCGCAATCTCGGAACCCGAACCCCGGACCTCGGATCGGCCGTCTGTCTGCTCCGCCCGCAGCGGACCGCTCCGGTCACCAAGTGTACCGGTTCGCCCGGGTGCCGGCCGGGCGGGCGGCGTACTGGCACTTGCCGGGTGCTCCTGCCGATGTCAGGCGGCGGCCAGCAGGAGCGCGAGGGCGAAACCGAACAGGGTCACCGCCAGGCCCGCCCCGCCGCTACTGATCCCGGCGAGTGCCAGACCGCGGCCGGTGAACCGCACCGCCGGCGGTGGCGCGGTCTGCCGGACCTGACGCAACCCGAGCAGGCCCAGACCGACGGCCCCCGCCCCGAAGGCGACGCCGAGCAGGGTGAACGCCCCGGCGGCCCAACCGCCCCAGCCGCCGTCCGCGCCGGCCAAGCCCAGGCAGCCGACGGCGAGCGACACCAGCGCCGAGATGACCCCGGCGATCAACGACGTCACCGCCAGCCCGGACACCACCGGCCGCACCTCCAGGTGCACCAGCCCGAAACTCGTGCCGGGAACCTGCTCCACCCGCCGGGGGGACAGCCGTCCCTCCGGCGGTGGCGGCGCCACCGGACGGGCGCCGGCCGGCGGCCCGGCCGGCGACATTGCGGTCCCGTACCCCGGGAACTGGGTCACCTGCGTTCCTCCTCGTCCTGCGACCGGTCGGGTGCCGCTGCGGTCAGTCGATGCCGGGGCCGAAGTCCTGCCCGACCGGACCGGTGGCCCAGTCGAAGATGCCGAGCACCAGCGCCAGGGTCAGCGTCACGGCGGCGAGAAGCAGGCCCGTCCAGGCCAGGCGTTCGCCGCGGCGCAGCCAGCCCGCCCCGGTCAGGTAACCCCGCGACGAATACGCCTCCCGGCGCGCCTGGTTGGCCAGCAGCAGCGCCACCACGGCCGGTACGACGCCGCCGACCAGCAGCCCGGTGATCGCCGCGACCAGCCCGAGCGCGAAGACGGCTCCGGCCTTGGTGGACCGCACCGGGTCGGGGTCCGCCGGATGCCGTGGCGTCGGGTGCGCGGCCTGGGGCACCGGGGTCACCTGCACGGTGCCAGCCTACAAGCTGAAGGCGCCTGTCCCGCCGCGGTCGCGGCGGGACAGGCGCCCGAACAGTCGTACCTGCCGTTGATCAGCGGTAGGAACCGAAATCGAAGTCGTCCAGCGGTACGGCCTGCCCGCTGGCCGGCCCGAACCCGTAGTCGGTCTCCGGGTAGCCGGTCATCGAGTAGACCTTCGCCTTCGCTTCCTCGGTCGGCTCGACCCGGATGTTGCGGTACTTGCTGATGCCGGTACCGGCCGGGATGAGCTTACCGATGATCACGTTCTCCTTGAGGCCGATCAGCGAGTCGCTGCGGGCGTTGATCGCCGCGTCGGTCAGCACCCGGGTGGTCTCCTGGAAGGAGGCCGCCGAGAGCCAGGAGTCGGTGGCCAGCGACGCCTTGGTGATACCCATGAGCATCGGCCGACCGGCGGCGGGCTCGCCGCCTTCGGAGACGAGCCGGCGGTTCTCCGACTCGAAGACCGCGCGGTCGACGAGCACCCCGGGTAGCAGTTCGGTGCCGCCGGAGTCGATGACCGTCACCCGCTTGAGCATCTGCCGGATGATGATCTCGATGTGCTTGTCGTGGATCAGCACACCCTGCGAGCGGTAGACCTCCTGGACCTCCTGGGTCAGGTGGACCTGGACCGCCCGCGGGCCGAGGATCCGCAGCAGTTCGTGCGGATCGATGGTGCCCTCGGTGAGCTTCTCGCCGACGGTGACGTGGTCACCGTCGTGCACCCGCAGCCGGACCCGCTTTGAGACCTTGTCGTGGACGATCTCGTCGCTGCCGTCATCCGGGATGACGACGATCTTCCGGGACCGCTCGCCGTCCTCGATCCGCACCCGGCCCGGGGTGTCGGCGATCGGCGCCTTGCCCTTCGGCACCCGGGCCTCGAAGATCTCCTGCACCCGGGGCAGACCCTGGGTGATGTCCTCACCGGCGACACCACCGGTGTGGAAGGTCCGCATCGTCAGCTGGGTGCCCGGCTCACCGATCGACTGGGCGGCGATGATGCCGACCGCCTCGCCGATGTCCACCGTCTTACCGGTGGGCAGCGAACGCCCGTAGCAGGCGCCGCAGACGCCCAGCTTGGACTCGCAGGTGAGCACGCTGCGTACCCGCACCGTCTCGACCCCGGCGGCGACCAGCTTGTCCACCAGGATCGAGTTGAGGTCCGCTCCGCGCTCGACCACGACCTCGCCGTCGGCGCCCTTGATGTCCTCGGCGAGGGTACGGGCGTGCACGCCGGTCTCGGCGAACTCGTGCACCACCAGCTTGCCGTCGAGCCGCTCACCGACCTGCATGGTGATCGCCCGGTCGGTGCCGCAGTCCTCCTCGCGGATGATGACGTCCTGCGACACGTCGACCAGTCGACGGGTCAGGTAACCGGAGTCGGCGGTCCGCAGCGCGGTGTCGGCCAGACCCTTACGGGCACCGTGGGTGGAGATGAAGTACTCCAGTACCGACAGACCCTCCCGGTAGCTCGACTTGATCGGCCGCGGGATGATTTCGCCCTTCGGGTTGGCCACCAGACCACGGATCGCCGCGATCTGCCGCAGCTGCAGCAGGTTGCCTCGGGCACCCGAGTGGATCATCTTCCACAGCGGGTTCTCGTGGGGCAGCGAGGTCTCCAGATCCTTGGCGATCTCGTTGGTCGCCTTGGTCCAGATCTCGATCAGCTCACCGCGCCGTTCCTCGCCGGTCATCAGACCACGCTGGTACTGCTTGTCGATCCGGGCGGCCTCCGCCTCGTACCGCTCCAGGGTCTCCTGCTTGTGTGGCGGCGCGACGACGTCCTGCATGCCGATGGTCACGCCGGACCAGGTGGCCCAGTGGTAGCCGGCCTCCTTGAGCCCGTCCAGGGTGGCGGCGAGGGCCACCTTCGGGAACCGCTCGGCCAGGTCGTTGACGATCGCCGACAGCTGGCTCTTGCGGACCTCGTAGTTGACGAACCGGTAGCCGACCGGCATGACCTCGTTGAACAGCACCCGGCCGAGGGTGGTGTCGACGATCAGCGGCTCGCCGGGCTGCCAGCCCTCGGGTGCCGCCCAGCGGGACGCGCCGGCGCCGTTGTCGACCTCGACCACGCCCCGCAGCCGGATCCGCACCGGCGACTGCAGGTGCAGTTCGCCGTTGTCGAACGCCATCCGGGCCTCGGCGTCCGAGCTGAACACCCGGCCCTCACCGGTCAGACCCTCGGTCCGGTGGGTGAGGTGGTACAGCCCGATGATCATGTCCTGGGTGGGCATGGTCACCGGCTTGCCGTCGGACGGCTTGAGGATGTTGTTCGACGACAGCATCAGGATCCGGGCCTCGGCCTGTGCCTCGGCCGACAGCGGTACGTGCACCGCCATCTGGTCACCGTCGAAGTCGGCGTTGAAGGCGGTGCAGACCAGCGGGTGGATCTGGATCGCCTTGCCCTCGACCAGCTGCGGCTCGAACGCCTGGATGCCCAGCCGGTGCAGGGTCGGTGCCCGGTTGAGCAGCACCGGGTGCTCGGAGATGACCTCTTCGAGCACGTCCCACACCACCGGCCGCTGCCGCTCGACCATCCGCTTGGCGGACTTGATGTTCTGCGCGTGGTTCAGGTCGACCAGCCGCTTCATCACGAACGGCTTGAACAGCTCCAGCGCCATCTGCTTGGGCAGACCACACTGGTGCAGCTTCAGCTTCGGGCCGACGACGATGACCGACCGGCCGGAGTAGTCGACCCGCTTGCCGAGCAGGTTCTGCCGGAACCGACCCTGCTTGCCCTTGAGCATGTCGGACAGCGACTTCAGCGGGCGGTTACCCGGGCCGGTGACCGGCCGGCCGCGGCGGCCGTTGTCGAACAGCGCGTCGACGGCCTCCTGCAGCATCCGCTTCTCGTTGTTGACGATGATCTCGGGTGCGCCGAGGTCGATCAGCCGCTTGAGCCGGTTGTTCCGGTTGATCACCCGGCGGTACAGGTCGTTGAGGTCGCTGGTGGCGAACCGGCCACCGTCGAGCTGCACCATCGGGCGCAGGTCCGGCGGGATCACCGGTACGCAGTCGAGGACCATGCCCCCGGGCGAGTTGCGGGTGCTGAGGAACGCGGCGACCACCTTGAGCCGCTTCAAGGCCCGGATCTTGCGCTGGCCCTTGCCGCTCCGGATGATCTCCCGCAGGTTGTCCGCCTCGGCGTCCAGGTCCATGTGCTGCAGCAGGGTCTTGATCGCCTCGGCGCCCATCCCGCCGGTGAAGTACTCACCGAACCGGTCGCGCAGCTCCCGGTACAGCAGCTCGTCGGTGACCAGCTGCTTCGGCTCCAGCTTGCGGAAGGTGTCGAGCACCTCGTCGAGCCGGTCGATCTCCCGCTGCGCCCGGTCGCGGATCTGGCGCATCTCCCGCTCGCCGGACTCCTTGACCTTGCGGCGTACGTCGGCCTTGGCGCCCTCGGCCTCCAGTTCGGCCAGGTCGGCCTCCAGCTTGGCGGCCCGCTTCTCGATCTCCGAGTCGCGGCTGTTCTCCGACTGGCGCTTCTCCGCGAAGATCTCGTTTTCGATCGTCGACATGTCGCGGTGGCGCGCCTCGGCGTCCACCCCGGTCACCACGTACGACGCGAAGTAGATGATCTTTTCCAGGTCCTTCGGCGCCAGGTCGAGCAGGTAGCCGAGCCGGCTCGGGACGCCCTTGAAGTACCAGATGTGAGTAACCGGAGCGGCGAGCTCGATGTGCCCCATCCGCTCCCGACGGACCTTGGATCGGGTCACCTCGACGCCGCACCGCTCACAGATGATGCCCTTGAAGCGGACGCGCTTGTACTTGCCGCAGTAGCACTCCCAGTCCCGCTGCGGGCCGAAGATCTTCTCGCAGAAGAGCCCGTCCTTCTCCGGCTTGAGGGTGCGGTAGTTGATCGTCTCGGGCTTCTTGACCTCGCCGTGGGACCACTGACGAATGTCGTCGGCGGTGGCGAGACCGATGCGCAACTCGTCGAAGAAGTTGACGTCGAGCACGTTTCGTGTCCCCTATGTCGTCGTCGCTACTGCTGGTTCACGGGCCCCGGTCGGCGGCCCTGGGGTCAGGGCCGCCGACCGCGCCTCACACTTCCTCGACCGAGCTCGGCTCCCGCCGGGACAGGTCGATACCGAGTTCCTCCGCGGCCCGGAACACCTCGTCGTCGGTCTCGCGCATCTCCAGGGCCACGCCGTCGCTGGACAGCACCTCGACGTTGAGGCACAGCGACTGCAGCTCCTTGAGCAGCACCTTGAACGACTCCGGGATACCCGGCTCGGGGATGTTCTCGCCCTTGACGATCGCCTCGTAGACCTTGACCCGGCCCAGGACGTCGTCCGACTTGATGGTGAGCAGCTCCTGCAGCGCGTAGGCGGCGCCGTAGGCCTGCATCGCCCAGCACTCCATCTCACCGAAGCGCTGGCCGCCGAACTGAGCCTTACCGCCGAGCGGCTGCTGGGTGATCATGGAGTACGGGCCGGTCGACCGCGCGTGGATCTTGTCGTCCACCAGGTGGTTGAGCTTGAGGATGTAGATGTAGCCGACCGCGATCGCGTCCGGCAGCGGCTCACCGGACCGGCCGTCGAACAGCTGGGCCTTGCCCGAGCTGCCGATCAGCTGCACGCCGTCCCGATTGGGCAGGGTGCTGCCCAGCAGGCCGGTGATCTCCTCCTCGCGGACACCGTCGAAGACCGGGGTCGCGACGTTGGTGTCCGGCTCGGCGTCGTCCGAGCCGATGGCGCGCAGCGCGGCCTTCCACTCGGCGTCGTCGCCCTCGACCTTCCACCCGGTCTTGGCTACCCACCCGAGGTGGGTCTCCAGGATCTGGCCGATGTTCATCCGGCCCGGCACACCGAGCGGGTTGAGCACGATGTCGACCGGCGTGCCGTCGGAGAGGAACGGCATGTCCTCGACCGGCAGGATCTTGGAGATGACGCCCTTGTTGCCGTGCCGGCCGGCGAGCTTGTCGCCGTCCTGGATCTTCCGCTTCTGCGCGACGTAGACCCGGACCAGCTCGTTGACGCCGGGCGGCAACTCGTCGCCGTCGTCACGGGAGAAGGTCCGTACGCCGATCACCGTGCCGGTCTCGCCGTGCGGCACCTTCAGTGAGGTGTCCCGGACCTCCCGGGCCTTCTCGCCGAAGATCGCCCGCAGCAGCCGCTCCTCCGGGGTCAGCTCGGTCTCGCCCTTCGGGGTGACCTTGCCGACCAGGATGTCACCGGGGACCACCTCGGCACCGATCCGGATGATGCCGCGCTCGTCGAGGTCGGCGAGCATTTCCTCGCTGACGTTCGGGATGTCGCGGGTGATCTCCTCGGGGCCGAGCTTGGTGTCCCGGGCGTCGACCTCGTGCTCCTCGATGTGGATCGAGGTGAGCACATCCTGCTGCACCAGCCGCTGGGACAGGATGATGGCGTCCTCGTAGTTGTAACCCTCCCACGGCATGAACGCCACGAGCAGGTTGCGGCCGAGGGCCATCTCGCCGTCGTCGGTGCACGGGCCGTCCGCGATGACCTGGCCGGCCTCGACCCGGTCACCCTCGAAGACGGTCGGCTTCTGGTTGACGCAGGAGCCGGCGTTCGAGCGACGGAACTTGTGCAGCAGGTAGGTCCGGCGGTGGCCGTCGTCCTGGTGCACGGTGACGTAGTCGGCGCACAGATCCTCGACCACACCACCGGACTCGGCGATCACCACGTCACCGGCGTCGACCGCGGCGCGGTACTCCATGCCGGTGCCGACCAGCGGGGACTCCGCCTTGACCAGCGGCACCGCCTGGCGCTGCATGTTCGCGCCCATCAGCGCCCGGTTGGCGTCGTCGTGTTCCAGGAACGGGATCATCGCGGTGGCGACGGAGACCATCTGCCGCGGTGAGACGTCCATGTAGTCGACGGCCGCCGGCGGGACGAAGTCGACCTCACCGCCCTTGCGTCGGACCAGGACCCGGTCCTCGGCGAAGGTGCCGTCGGCCATCAGCGGCGCGTTGGCCTGCGCCTTGACGAACCGGTCCTCCTCGTCCGCGGTCAGGTAGTCGATCTGGTCGGTGACCCGGCCGTCGATGACCTTGCGGTACGGGGTCTCGATGAAGCCGAACGGGTTGACCCGCCCGAAGGTGGACAACGCCCCGATCAGACCGATGTTCGGGCCTTCCGGGGTCTCGATCGGGCACATCCGGCCGTAGTGCGACGGGTGCACGTCACGGACCTCGAAGCCGGCCCGCTCCCGGGACAGACCACCCGGGCCGAGCGCGCTGAGTCGCCGGCGGTGGGTCAACCCGGCCAGCGGGTTGGTCTGGTCCATGAACTGGGACAGCTGCGAGGTGCCGAAGAACTCCTTGATCGCCGCCACCACCGGGCGGATGTTGATCAGGGTCTGCGGCGTGATGGCCTCGACGTCCTGCGTGGTCATCCGCTCGCGGACAACCCGCTCCATCCGAGACAGGCCGACCCGCACCTGGTTCTGGATCAGCTCGCCGACGGTACGCAGCCGCCGGTTACCGAAGTGGTCGATGTCGTCGGCCTCGTAGCCCTCCTCACCGGCGTGCAGCCGGCAGAGGTACTCGACGGTGGCGACGATGTCGTCCTCGGTGAGCGTCCCGGAGTTGATCGGGACGTCGAGGTTGAGCTTCTTGTTGAACTTGTACCGGCCGACCTTGGCGACGTCGTACCGCTTGGGGTTGAAGAACAGGTTGTCGAGCAGCGTCTGCGCGTTCTCGCGGGTCGGCGGCTCACCGGGACGGAGCTTGCGGTAGATGTCGAGCAGCGCCTCGTCCACCCCGGCGATGTGGTCCTTCTCCAGGGTGGTCATCATCAGCTCGGACCAGCCGAACCGCTCCCGGATCCGGTCGGCGGACCAACCGATGGCCTTGAGCAGGACGGTGACGGCCTGACGCCGCTTACGGTCGATGCGGACACCGACGGTGTCGCGCTTGTCGATGTCGAACTCCAGCCAGGCACCCCGGCTAGGGATCACCTTGACGCTGGACAGGTCGCGGTCGGAGGTCTTGTCCGGCTGCTTGTCGAAGTACACGCCCGGGGACCGGACGAGCTGGCTGACCACCACGCGCTCAGTGCCGTTGATGATGAAGGTGCCCTTCGGCGTCATCATCGGGAAGTCACCCATGAACACCGTCTGGCTCTTGATCTCGCCGGTGGTGTTGTTGGTGAACTCCGCGGTGACGAAGAGCGGTGCGCAGTAGGTCAGGTCCTTCTCCTTGCACTCCTCGATCGAGGCCTTGACCTCGTCGAAGCGCGGGCTGGAGAAGGAGAGCGACATGGTGCCGGAAAAGTCCTCAATGGGACTGATCTCGTCGAGGATCTCCGCGAGGCCGGATCGTGCGTGCGGGTCGTCAGCCGACCGGCCCTGCCAAGCCTCGTTGCCCACCAGCCAGTCGAACGACTCGGTCTGGATGGAGAGTAGGTTGGGGACCTCGAGGTGTTCGGTGATCCGGCCGAATGAGATTCGGCGAGGAGCGAAAGCGCTCGACGTACGACTGGTCTTCGCAGGGCGGGAAGCTGCCAAGATGCGTCCTTCCGAGGACCGGTGCTGCAGACGGCTGTTTCGCGCGCACTCCAAAAAACCTCGGTCAAAATATCCAGGATCGGACATTCCGGGCGCGAGGCAAGTCGGAAGGCAGCGCAAACTAGCAGTGTAGCCGAGCGGCTAACCGCTGTCCAGCCCGACGCCGAAGGACGTCGCGGAGCTGGTCGGGGCGACCGGGACCGGTGCCTCCGTACCGCTCGGAACGCGGCGTTCCCACGGAGCCTGGTGGGGGCTGGCGAACAACGGGACCCCTGACCGGTCTCCCGATCCGGTGACCCGCTGCTGGTGCCATTACCCAGCTTTGGCCGTCGCAAGCCCGTGAAACAGCTTGCTGTAGTCAGCGTGCCTGCCTGTCCGTGCCGCGTCAAGGCCTGTCGTACGGGGAGATCGCCACTGATTCAGCCGGTTGCCAGCCGGCCGGGCAGCCCGTCAACCCCGGCCAAGGGCGAAATGCCCTGATCATCGGGCAGTCGCACCGGGTGTGCGAACGGAAACGGGCGGCAACCCCCGTCGGGGATCGCCGCCCGCAACCAACCTCGGTGTGGGTCAGGTCACTTGAGGGTGACCTTCGCGCCCTCCGCCTCCAGCTTGGCCTTGGCCTTGTCGGCGGTCTCCTTGTTGGCCTTCTCCAGGACCGCCTTCGGCGCGGCCTCGACCAGGTCCTTGGCCTCCTTGAGGCCGAGGCCGGTCAGCTCCCGGACCACCTTGATGACCTGGATCTTCTTGCCACCGTCCGCGTCGAGGATGACGTCGAACTCGTCCTTCTCCGGCTCGGCCTCGGCCGGGGCGGCGGCCGGGCCACCGGCGGCCGCGACGGCCACCGGCGCGGCGGCGGTCACGTCGAAGGTCTCCTCGAACTGCTTCACGAACTCCGAGAGCTCGATCAGCGTCATCTCCTTGAACGCGTCGAGCAGCTCGTCGGTGCTGAGCTTCGCCATGGTCGGCTTCCTTTCCAATTGATGACGTTAACGGGGCGCTGGCGGGTCAGGCCTGCGTACCCTCGGATTCGCGCTTGTCCTGCAGCGCTGCCGCCAGGCGGGCGGTCTTCGACAGCGGGGCCTGCAGCACGGCCGCAGCCTTGCTCAGGTTCGCCTTCATACCACCGGCCAGCTTGGCCAGCAGCACCTCGCGGGACTCGAGGTCGGCCAACTTGTTGACCTCGGTCGCGGTGATCGCGCGCCCCTCGAAGACCCCGCCCTTGATGACCAGCATCGGGTTGGCCTTGGCGAAGTCGCGCAGGCCCTTCGCGGCCTCGACCACGTCGCCGGAGACGAAGGTGAGCGCGGTAGGACCGGTGAACAGCTCGTCGAGTCCGTCGATGCCCGCGTCCGACGCGGCCCGCTTGGCCAGGGTGTTCTTCGCCACCGAGTAGGTCGCGCTCTGCCCCAGCGAACGGCGCAGCTGGGTCAGCTGGGCGACGGTGAGACCCCGGTACTCGGTGAGCACCGTGGCACCCGATTCACGGAACCGTTCGGTCAGGTCGGCGACCGCGGTCGCCTTGTCGGTACGAACCGGCTTGTCCGCCATGTCCCTCCTCTCTGGTGCTCCAGGCTGGGGGCCGACCGGCGGGTGGCCGGCCGGCCGTGAAGATCCCGCGCCCACGAAAAACGCCCCGGGCGCAGGGCGCACGGGGCGAGGCAGCCGTCAACCGACGGCGAAGACTCATCGT
Organism: Micromonospora sp. LOL_021; assembly: GCF_048060215.1. NCBI lineage: Bacteria > Bacillati > Actinomycetota > Actinomycetes > Micromonosporales > Micromonosporaceae > Micromonospora > Micromonospora sp. LOL_021. The sequence goes on from NZ_JBHMIN010000002.1 coordinate 105,255, forward strand.
CCGTTCCGCCCCTGCGCGGGCCGCCCGTGGGAACGGGACCTTCAACCGTGCCGAGGCACGGTGACCAGCGGTCTTTGGGTGTGGATACGGCAAGCGTACGGCACCGCACGGGCGGGCGCCAAATCCGTCCGTCGGCGGTGGGGGTGGGGTCCGCCGGACCCCACCCCCACCGTCTGTCGATCTGGACCGCTCAGCCTTCGTTGGTCGCCTCGTGCAGGTCCTTGACCACGTTCGGGTCCACCGGCACGCCCGGCCCCATGGTGGTGGTCAGCACGACCTTCTTGAGGTACTTGCCCTTGGCCGCGGACGGTTTGGCCCGCAGCACCTCGTCGAGTACGGCCGCGTAGTTGTCGATCAACTGGGCCTCGCCGAACGAGGCCTTCCCGATGATCAGGTGCAAGTTGGAGTGCTTGTCCACCCGGAAAGCGATCTTGCCACCCTTGATGTCCGAGACGGCCTTGGTCACGTCCATGGTGACCGTGCCGGTCTTCGGGTTCGGCATCAGACCGCGCGGGCCCAGGATCCGCGCGATCCGGCCGATCTTCGCCATCTGGTCCGGGGTGGCGATCGCCGCGTCGAAGTCCAGCCAGCCGCCCTGGATCCGGGCGACCAACTCGTCGGTGCCGACCTCGTCCGCGCCGGCGGCGACGGCCTCCTCCGCCTTCGCCCCAGCGGCGAAGACGATCACCCGGGCCGTCTTGCCCGTACCGTGCGGCAGGTTGACCGTGCCCCGGACCATCTGGTCCGCCTTACGCGGGTCGATACCGAGGCGCATCGCGACCTCGACCGTGGCGTCGAACTTCGCCGAGCTGGTCTCCTTGGCCAACTTCACCGCCTCGGCCGGGGCGTACAGCTTCGTCCGGTCGATCTGCTCGGTGGCCTTGCGGTAGTTCTTGCTGCGCTGCATTGTCTCTGGCTCCTGTGGTCACTGGCGGGCGACGCCGTACGCGCGCCCTCCCACGTCGGTCGGCTCCGACCCGCAGTCGCGGGTCGGGACGGGTCACTCCTTGACGGTGATGCCCATCGACCGGGCGGTCCCGGTAATGATCTTCTCCGCCTGCTCGATGCTGTTCGCGTTGAGGTCGGCCATCTTCTTCTCGGCGATCTCCCGCAGCTGGGCGGTGGTCACCTGGCCGACCTTGGTGGTGTGCGGCACGCCCGAGCCCTTCTGGATCCCGGCGGCCTTGAGCAGCAGCCGGGCAGCGGGCGGGGTCTTCAGCACGAAGGTGAAGGACCGGTCCTCGTACACGCTGATCTCAGCGGGCACGATGTCGCCCCGCTGGGATTCGGTCTGCGCGTTGTACGACTTGCAGAACTCCATGATGTTCACGCCGTGCTGACCCAGCGCCGGACCGACCGGCGGCGCCGGGGTGGCCTGACCCGCCGGCAACTGCAGCGTGAACGTCTTGACGAGCTTCTTCTTCGGAGGCATGTCACTTCCTGGGGCTTGATCTGGTGTTCCGCACCGGATCTGCGGGACGTCACCGGCGACTGGCCGTCGTCCGGCACGGGCTGGCGAGCCCTCGACACGCGCGCACGGTCAGGCGCGGCCCAGGGCCGACGTTCTAGGTTAGCGCAGCTGACGGAGGCAACCCCAGCTGGGGTTGCCTCCGTCGGTGTGCAGCAGTGGTGACGCAGGCACCGGAGAACCGCCGGCCCGGCCGCGCCGGAGTCAGATCTTGGCGACCTGGTTGAAGTTCAGCTCCACCGGGGTCTCCCGGCCGAAGATCGACACCAGCACCTTCAGCTTCTGCTGGTCGGCGTTGATCTCGCTGATCGTGGCCGGCAACGAGGCGAACGCACCGTCGGTCACGGTGACCGAGTCGCCGACCTCGAAGTCCAGCACCTTGACCTCGGGCTTGGCCTTCTTGGGCTCGGCCACCACCGCCGGGACGAGCCACTTGAGCACCTCGTTGAGCGACAACGGCGCCGGCCGGTCGGCCCGGTCGGTCGCCCCGACGAAGCCGGTGACGCCCGGGGTGTTACGCACGCAGGAGTACGACTCCGGGGTGAGGTCCATCCGGACCAGGATGTAGCCGGGGAAGACCTTGTTCTGCACCTGGAGCCGCTTGCCGTTCTTGACCTCGACCTCCTCCCGGGTCGGCACCTCGACCTGGAAGATGTACTCCTCCATGTCGAGGCTGCTGATCCGGGTCTCGAGGTTGGTCTTGACCTTGTTCTCGTAGCCGGCGTACGAGTGCACCACGTACCAGTCGCCTGGCGCGTAGCGCAGCTTCTGCCGTAGCTCGGCGACCGGGTCGAACTCCTCGTCGTCAGCTGCGGCGGCGGGTTCGGCGACGTCGGTCGCTGAACTGTCCGGACTGTCCGGCCCAGCGGCAGAGCCGTTGGCGTCGGCCGGGGACTCGTCCGCCCCGGCAGCGGGGACCGGTGGTGCGCTGGCGGCCTCAACCGACTCATCAGCCGCCGCCGTGGCCACCGTCGACTGGTCGTCGGTGACGCCGGCGGTCTCGTCGTACTCAGGCACGCTTGCTCACTTCCGTCACAAAATCAGCTGGGGTTGCCGAATACCCACAGCACACCCTTGGCGAACACGAAGTCCAGCCCGGCCACGATGGTCAGCATGACCGCGATGAACACGACCACCACGGCGGTGTAGGTCAGCAACTCCTTACGAGTCGGCCAGATGACCTTACGCAGCTCGGCGACCACTTCGCGGACGAACCGGATGATCCGCCCGAAAAACCCCACCCCGGCCTCGGACTTCGCCTTCGGTCGTCCCTCCGACGACTCCGCCTTGGCCTTGCTCCGGGTGGCCGTGCCACCCCGTGCCGCCGGCTCGTCGTCGTCGACCTCGTCCTCGACCGACGTCTCGTCGATCGACTCGTCCTCGGGGCGGTCGTCCGCGGCGTCATCGCCACGCCGGTTCCTCTCGGCCATCTCGCCCTCCGTCGGGGTGATCGGTTCGCGCGCCAGGTCAGACGCGCTGCGTCGTGCACATCGGCCATTCCCCTTGCGGGACGGCCGCCAACGGGGACGGCAGCCGACCCACCGGGTCGGTCAGGCCTTGGGCGCAGGGGTGACAGGACTTGAACCTGCAGCCTGCGGTTTTGGAGACCGCTGCTCTGCCAATTGAGCTACACCCCTGTGCGGGTCGGCAACCCCACCCAACCCGGCGAGGCGCAGGGCCACGCAGGACTGAACAGGGGTCACAGGCCCCACGGCGGACCAGTGTACGGGTAGAGCCACCACTTTCCCAACCGGTACCGGCACCGCGCGTACCCGGGCCGGTACCACCGGCCGTCAGCGCGGGGGACGAACCAGTGCCCGGGCCTGGCTGAGCACCTTCTCGCCGGCGCAGACGGCCGTGACGTCGATCCGGGTCAACCCGTCCTCGGTGCTGCCCTTGACCACGCCGGTCACCTCGACCTCGGTCCCCTCGTCGTCGTCCGGGACCACCACCGGGCGGGTGAACCGGACCGAGTACTCGACCACCGCGTCCGCCGATCCAACCCACTGCGTCACCGCGCGCCCGGCCAACGCCATGGTGAGCATGCCGTGGGCGATGACACCGGGCAGGCCGACCCCGGTGGCGAACCGGTCGCTCCAGTGGATGGGGTTGAAGTCGCCGGAGGCTCCGGCGTAGCGGACGAGGTCGGCCCGGGTGACCCGGAACCGTTGCGGAGTCAGCTCCATCTCAGTCCTCCCCCCGGACGACCAGCTTCATCCAGACGGTGACCACAGGTTCACCGCTGGCCGCGGTGGCGACCTCGGTACGGACGGTCAGAAAGTCATGCCCGCCACGGGACATGATTTCCTCGATGGTGTCGGTGCACACCAGTTCGTCGCCGGCGACCACCGGGCGGACGTACCGGAACCGCTGGTCACCGTGCACGACCCGGCTGTAGTCGATCGCGAGATCGGGGTCGGAGATCACCCGCTCGGACGAGGACATGGTGACCGCCACCGGAAAGGTCGGTGGCGCGACCACGTCCGAATAGCCCGCTTTGCGGGCGGCATCCGGGTCGTGGTGGACGGCATCGCTGGCCCCGATGGCGGCGGCGAACTCGCGGATCTTCTCCCGCCCCACCAGGTACGTAGCGCCGGGCGGGTAACTGCGACCGACTAAGGACGGATCCATGGGCATGCGCAGCAACCTACCCGCTGGCCGGTACCCGGACGACGTGCGGGCCGCCCGGAACGGCGATGGTCAGCGGGTCTCGCGGTGCAGCGTGTGCTTGCCGTCCCGGGGGCAGAACTTCTTCAGCTCGATGCGGTCCGGGTCGTTCCGGCGGTTCTTCCGCGTGATGTAGTTGCGCTCCTTGCACTCCACACACGCCAAAGTGATCTTTGGACGGACGTCGGTCGCCTTGGCCACGGCGGGGTGCCTTCCTCGCTATCGGAACAACTACAGCGTGCCAGCGTAGCCTGCGGCAGCGCGGACATGCAAAGCGGGCGCCTGCGGCGCCCACCCGTACTTCGTACCACCGGCCTCACCCGCGAAGCCGACCGTAGCGGTGGCCGGACTTGAACCGGCGACACAACGATTATGAGCCGTTTGCTCTACCACCTGAGCTACACCGCCGTGACGGGTCCAGTGGAACCCTCTGAGCCCCCTTACGGAATCGAACCGTAGACCTTCTCCTTACCATGGAGACGCTCTGCCGACTGAGCTAAGGGGGCCGAACACCCACCCGCCTGGGCGGATGCGCACGGGTAAGAGTACACGTCCCCGCCCGCGAGGTGAAATCAGCTTGGCCCGTCCACGCCGCCGCAGGTCAAAGGCCCTACCTGTCGGGTTCAGGGCACTGCCCGCAGCCGGCGCACCTCGCTGGACTGCAGGCTCTCCGGGTCGGCCTGGGCCTCGTACCAGGCGGCCAGCCGCTCATACGGCAACGGACGGCTGAATAGGAAGCCCTGCCCGATCTGACAGCCGATGTCCTGCAGCAGCTCCAGGGTCAACTCGCTCTCCACCCCTTCGGCCACCACGGTCAGGCCGAACTGCTGGGACAGCGTCACGACCGCGTTGACGATCGCCAGGTCCCCCGGGTCGGTCGCCATCCCCTGCACGAACGACCGGTCGACCTTCACCTCGTGCACCGGCAGCCGGCGCAGGTGGGCCAGCGAGGTGTATCCGGTGCCGAAGTCGTCGACGGACAGCCGTACCCCGAGGTCGCGCAGCCGCCGCAAGGTCGGCATCGGCCGGTCCGTGCCGTCCAGCACACCGGCCTCGGCGATCTCCAGGGTGAGCAGCTCCGGAGCGATCTGCGCCTCGTCCAGCAGGGTCCGGACCAGCTCGGGAAACTCCGGATCGGTCAGGGTACGGGCGGACAGGTTGACGGCCACCGGCAACGGCTGTTGACCGACGTTCCACTCCCGGCTGCGGCGCAACCCTTCGCGCAGCACGAACTCGGTCAGCCGACCGAGCTGCCCGGTGTGTTCGGCGACCGCGACGAAGTCCTCCGGCGAGACCGAACCGTGGGTCGGATGCTCCCACCGGGTCAGGCACTCGACCCCGACCAGCCGGCGGCCGTGCAGCGTCACCTTCGGCTGGTAGTAGACCTCCAGCTGCGTCTCGTCCAGCGCGACCCGCAGGTCGCCGGCGAGACCGAGTCGACGTACCGAACGGGACTCCAACGCCGGGTTGAACAACTGGACGCCGCCGGACACCGACTTCGCCGCCGTAGCCGCCAGGTCCGCCCGCTGCAGCAGCGTCGCGGCGTCGCTGCCGTGGTCGGGATGCACCGCGACACCGGCCACGGTGTCGACGTCCAGGGTCAACGCGCCGAAAACCATCTGGTCGCGGATCTGGTCACGGAGCTCGACCGCAAGCTGTACGGCGTACTCCGCGGCCTCCATCCGCAGGGTGACCACGAACTCGTCCCCGCCGCTGCGGCCGACCAGCGCGGCAGACGGGGCGCTTTCCCGCAGCCGCCGAGCGACCTCGGCCAGGACCTTGTCCCCGGCCGCGTGACCGAGCGACTCGTTGACCTGCCGCAGCCCGGCGACGTCGAAGAGCAGGACCGCGACTACCTCACCCGGGGTCCGGATGGCCACCGACTCGTCGAGCGCGGCGGTCAGCCGGCGACGGTTGGCCAGCCGGGTCAACCCGTCGTGGGCCGCGTCGTAGCGCAGCCGGTCGACCAGGCGCGAGTTCTCCACGGCGACCGCGGCGTGCACGGCGATCGCTTCCAGTAGCCGCAGGTCACCGGGCCCGAAGTGGGAGATGTCCCCGAGCCGGCCGGACACCTCCAGGCAGCCGATCACCAGGGAACCGGCTCGTAGTGGCACCACGACGGCGTCTTTCGTGCCCCATTCACGAAGTGCCGTGTCGAACGGGCTGTCGCCGAATTTCGCCCCGACGGCCAGCGAACTCCCGGTCTCGAAGACGTGTTCGCGGATCGATTCCGGGGCGCCGACCGTGTCGACCAGCCCTTGCCCGTCGGCGGTCGCGGACAGCAGCACCTCGGGATAGCGCCCCTGTTTCGGCAGCCAGAGTGTGGCGTACTCGGACTGCAGCACCTCGCGAACCCGCTTGAGCAGTACGTCGACGATCGTCCCGTCGTGCGGCGTGTCGGCGATCGCCCGGGTCAACGCGTAGATCTCGGAGAGCGTGCGGTTCTGCCGCAGTGATTTCGCATACGACCGGTAGGCCAGCACGAAGAAGATGACCAGCGCGACCAGCAGGATCAGTGCCCAGTCGCTCTGCGCCAGCAGGATCAGCACGACCAGGCCGAAGGTGATGTTGATGGAGGCGACGACCAGGGCGGGGACCGTCGTGGTGGTGAGCTCCTTGGTGGACAACCGGCCCTGGGCCAGGGTGATCACCACGAGCACGGCGACCAAGGTGATGATCTGGCAGGCGATCATCGCCCCGACCAGTGTCAACCAGGTACGCGGCTCGGCCGCGTCGAGCACGTCGGCGTTGACGACGATCGCGGTGGCGATGGACGTGCCGGCCGCCACGTTCGCGACGTTGAACCACAACTTGACGGGCGGCTGCCGCCGGCTCAGGTGACCGACCACGGCGGCCAGCACCCGGCCGATGATCAGAGTGAGTGGTGGCAGAAAGAACAGACCCAGCAGAAACGGGATCTCGCCGATGTTCAGGGTGAACGACTGCCGGCGCACCTCGAACAGCAGGATTGCCGCGTGTGCCGCGAGGAACAAGCCGAAGAACAGCAGGCCCAGCGGCCAATCTCCGGTGGGATTGGGGTGGCTGATGGCCAAGGCCACAGAGATGAGTACGGCTATCAGAGCGAGTGGCCCGGTTACGAACCAGGCCCGCCCGGAAGAATGCCGTGAGATCGCCTGTGGCCTTGGCACTCGATCCCCTTGGTGTCGGATGCGGCGATCAGGTCCAGCTGAAGTCGTAGAGCGAGACCTGCGTATCCACTGAAGCGTCGAAGCCGTACTTGTCCACCGGGGAAACCACAGGCACTTCGTCACCGACCGTAACCCAGGCTTGGGCAGCCTGGGCGGCGGTCCCAGCGGTGAACGAGACAGCAATCCCGAGTGCGGCGACCGCGACGACCCTGCCGAGCCGGCGGCCCATCGTGTGTCCACGCATGTTACAGACTCCCGTCCAAGGAGGCGAATGAGTTACGCGAATGAGGGGCAGAGTCCTGATGGTGCCACACCGGACCGCACCAACGGTAGGTTGACGCGGCCGGCCTGCACCTTCGGCACCGCCCATCCTAGCCAATCGGACGAGGAGAACCTTAGCGGCGGCTTTGCCCTGCGGCTTTCGTCCCGCTGCTGCTCAGTCGGGGTGATCCGGCTCGACGACAGCCAGTGACGCCGCGCGGAGGATTGGCGGCCACGGACACTAGGCAAACCCCGCACTCAGTGACGCAACCGGGCCATTACTGTGACCGACATGCCGGATTTATTATGAATCAATGAAGGAAGTGATTTGTTGCTCTTTTATGTAACTAAAGTTCGGGATAGATGGTCAACTGACCGAGTCATCAGCCAGCCGACAGCAGACCGTCGCCGGGTCTCGACGCTAAGCCCTGCTGGCCGCTCGAGGGCACCCTTTTCGGTCACGGCTCGGTGTCGGTGGCTACTCGCCGGTTCGGAAATCGCAGCCCAAACGGTGTACTGCGGCCGAGAACACTACCCCGTCCAGGCCGGCGGGCACGGCACGCGGGCCAGTCGTCGACCTCCGAGACCCACCGACAACGATACGCAACGATCGATTGGCGCAGAGCAACCATCCCGGATCGGTGGCACCGGTCGGGCTTGATGCCACAGGTGCATCTTGACGCACCTGTGGCATCAAGCCCGCAGAGGCACCTTGGGGTCCAGGAAGGCAGTCCCAGAGCCGTCGTCCCGGAAGGCGTTGGCAGTTGGATCTGGCCGGACCGGGCGCGACGGCGCGCCGGCCGTACGACCACAGGCCCGTACGACAACAGCCCCTGACCTGTTGGTGCAGGTCAAGGGCTGTCGGTGCGCCTGGTGGCGGGTAGCGGATTCGAACCTCCGTAGCTTCCGCGACGGATCTGCAGGCACTCACGATCTTGCCAGTGTCGAAGCCCTGGCCTGCGTCTGCACCCGCCGACCCCACCGCCCGCGATCCGCCCACGCCCACCGCACCGCCGGCCGGACCTCGCCGACAACGTTGGCGAGACGGAGCACCATGTACCGGTGCACAGCAGCGACGCGCTCACCCGCTTCCAGGAGGCCGCCATCCTCTGGAGCGCCGGATCGGGGACGGCCACCGACGTGATCGACGCTGCTTGTGGCTGTCTCGTCGTAGGCCTGGACAGCCCGACCCTGCGCATCCTGGCCAGCATCACGCCGACCCGAGGCAACGACAGTGACGAGTTGCGCCGTTGGCTCGAAGACGCGCTCACGGAACTCTCCCTGGCCTACTACCGGCAGGGGAGCCGGGCAGGCGAGGAAGCGGCCCTCAGGGTCATGGCTCACCGGCTGCTCGCCGGGACCATCGGACCGCGCGACCTCACATCCTGGGCGTACGGTTTCATCACCCACGAGGGCACTCCCCTGGCAGCCGAGCTGATCAACCTTGGCAACGCCTACGAGTACGTAGACGCCATCTACGAGGGGCACCGGCAGCCCAGCACCGAGGTCGAGGCGATCGACGCAGCTGTCACCGCTGAGGCTCGACGCCTGATCAACGACGCCCCAGCCGAGAACGGCTGAACCCCGGACACTCATCCGAGCGCGCCGCCGATCTTGTCGTTCATTCCGTCGTCCCCGCCATCGACGCAGTTGGCTGCCGTCGAGGTCGGGGCTTCCGGCTGCCGCGCCGGTCTAAGAACGGGACCAACCTGCCCCCGATCCGCCCGCAGACGGCTGGATCCGGCGGGACTGGGTGGGACGACATGCCGGCCGTACGGCAACAGCCCTTGACCTGTTGGTGCAGGTCAAGGGCTGTTGGTGCGCCTGGTGGCGGGTAGAGGATTCGAACCTCTGTAGCTTTCGCGACGGATTTACAGTCCGCTCCCATTGGCCGCTCGGGCAACCCGCCAGGGCGTGCCGCCTCGTCACGCGAGGCGACGCAGGAAAGGATAGCGGCATGACGGGGCTCTCCCGCAACCGGGTACCGTCAGCGGGAGTCAACTGTCCGGCAACGTCCGATACACCGTCCGAGACCCGCACTGGCAGGGAGCAGACCATGGCAGCCAACCCGTCGTTCGACATCGTGAGCAAGGTCGACCGGCAGGAGATCGACAACGCCCTCCGGCAGACCGAGAAGGAGCTGTCCACCCGCTTCGACTTCCGTGGCACCGGCGCCGAGATCACCTGGTCCGGCGAGGAGGCCGTGACGTTGCAGGCGGAGACCGAGGAGCGGGTCAAGGCCAGCCTGGACGTCTTCAAGGAGAAGTTGGTCAAGCGGAACATCTCGCTCAAGTCGCTGGACGCCGGTGACCCACGCTCGTCGGGCAAGACCTACAAGATCGACTGCAAGGTCATCCAGGGCATCGAGTCGGACAAGGCGAAGGCGATCAGCAAGAAGATCCGCGACGATGGGCCCAAGGGTGTCCAGGCACAGATCCAGGGCGACCAGCTGCGGGTCACCGCCAAGAAGAAGGACGACCTGCAGGCGGTCATCGCACTGCTCAAGCAGGAGGACTTCGGCATCGCCCTGCAGTTCACCAACTACCGCTGACCCAGCTCAGGCCGGGTCGCCGAGCAGGGCCCGGTCCAGGTCGACCGCCGCGCGGGCCTCGGCGCGGCTGATCGGACCGGCCGGCCAGCCGGCCAGCAGCGCAGCCAGGGCGAGCGCGGCGGCGGCGAACAGGAACGCTGCCGTCGGGCCACCGGCGCGGTCCACCAGCACCCCGGCGACTGCACCGCCGGCCGCGCTGGCACCGACCGCCACGGTGGTCACCCAGGTGTACGCCTCGTTCAGCATGCTGACCGGGGCGATCCGGCCGACCATGGTGTTCTCGACGGTCAGCGCCGGGGCGATCACGGCGCCGCCGAGTGTCAGTGCCACGCCCAGGGCCAGCGGGTGCGGCATCACCGCGTACACGACGAAGCTGGCGGCGACCCCGGCGAGCAGCCAGGCGAACTGCCGGGACGCGTCGACCGCCGGTCGGCGGATGCCGAAGTAGATCCCGCCGGTGGCGCTACCGACGGCCCAGACCGCCAGCAGTACGCCGGCGAGGCTGCCGCCGTCGTCGCTGGTGCCCAGGTAGTTGGAGGCGTACGCGGGCACCGCCACGCCGGCCGTACCGAAGCCGATGCCCAGCCCGCCGACGCAGGCGAGCAACGCCGGGAAGCCGGGCACCCGCAGCGGGCCGAGGCCCCGGGCGTGGCCTTCCCGTGAGTGGGGTCGCCAGCCGCGCATCGCCCTGCCGAGCGCCACCATGGTGGTGCCGGCCAGGGTGAGTACGGCTGCGGCGACCAGCGCGGCTGCGGCGTCGGCGAGCACGATGAGCCCGGCGACGAGCAGCGGGCCGATCACGAACACCACCTCGAAGATGGTGGTCTCGGCGGCGAGCGCGGTGTTGCGCAGCGGGTACCGGCCACTGGCCGGGCTGGTCAGGTTGTTCCAGGCGCCCCGGATCGCGGCGCTGAGCGGCGGATAGCTGGCACCGGCGAGGCCGGACACCAGGAAGACGAGCAGGATCGAGCCGCCGCTGCGGGTGGCGAACAGCAGGGCGATCAGGGCGACCGGGTGGGCGATCCCGGTGGCCAGCAGCACCGGGCTCGGGCCGAGCCGGTCGGCGATCCGCCCGGCGACCGGGCTGAGGGCCGCACCGGCGAGGGCGTAGACGCCGCCGGCGATCGCGGCGAGCGAGTACCGGCCGGTGGAGTCGCTGATCACCAGCAGCAGGGCGAGCGGGGTCATCCCGATGCTGAGCCGGCCGATGACGCCCGGGATCAGCAGGGTGGGCCCGCCGGGGATGCGCCAGACGGCGACATATTTCCGCAATCCGGACACTGTTCCGTTCCCTTCACCGGCTGGTGGCACCGGCGGCCGACGTGCTGCGGACCGGCCGATGGGCCGACGGCGGTAACGACCGCTCGGCCTGCCGACCCTAACCCGGCGACGGCCCCGCACCCCACCGGATTCCGTCCGATACGGGGTGCGAGGCCGCTCACACAGCTCAGCTCGCGTCGTGTGGTGCCGCGCCGATCGGCGCGGCACCACACGCGAATTCACAACCGGCGTTGCACCGGGCCGCCGGCACCGGCGTACGCCAACTGCTCCAGCCGGGCCACCCGCTGCTCCATCGGCGGGTGGGTGGAGAACAGCGCGGCGAGCCCGCCCTTGCGCAGTGGGTTGTCGATCATCAGGTGGGCCGAGCTGGCCAGTTGACCCTCGGCCGGCAGCGGCATGCGCTGCGTACCCATGTGAATCTTGCGAAGCGCGCTGGCCAGCGCGAGCGGGTCGCGGGTCAGTGCGGCGCCGGACGCGTCCGCCTGGTACTCGCGGTTGCGGCTGATCGCCAGCTGGATGATCGACGCGGCCAGCGGGCCGAGGATCAGCATGGCGAGCAGCGCCGCCGGGTTGGCGCCCTCGTCGTCGTCCCCGCCGCCGAACGGCAGGAACCAGGCGAGGTGGGCCAGCATGGTGACGATGCCGGCGAGCGACGCCGCGACGCTGGAGATCAGGATGTCCCGGTTGTAGACATGGGACAGTTCGTGCCCGATCACCCCGCGCAGCTCCCGGTAGTCGAGGATCTGCACGATCCCCTGGGTGACGCAGACCGCCGCGTTGGCCGGGTTGCGCCCGGTGGCGAACGCGTTGGGCTGCATGGTCGGGCTGACGTAGAGCCGGGGCATCGGCTGCCCGGCCGCGGCGGCCAACTCCCGGACCATCTGATGCAGCGCCGGGAACTCCGCTTCGCTGACCGGCTGGGCCCGCATCGAGCGCAGCGCGATCTTGTCCGACCAGAAGTAGGTGCCGGCGTTCATCGCCAGCGATACGAGTACGGCGATCATCAGGCCGCCGCTGCCGCCGAACCAGTAGCCAACGCCGAGGATCATGGCGGTGAGCAGGCCGAGCAGGGCTGCCGTCTTGAGACCGTTGTGGTGGCTGTGCACGTTCACTCCCTCTCCACCGGGTCGTCTGGAGACCCCACGGCAGGTGCAACGCCCACGTACCCATTGCGCATCCCGCAATAGCTGAGAGTTAGCTGACAATCAAGACCTGGCGGGCATGTTTCACTCAGACAGGAACTCTCACTCAGCCCGCGACGACGTCAAAGACCACTTGTGGCGCGAATCCGAGCAAAACCGCCAGAACGGTCGCGACGGCAAGCGTCGCCACCACTGGCCACGCCACCGCACCACCGGGCACCGCCACCGCAGCACCAGGCACCACCGCGCCCCGAGCCGACGGCGGCGTCGCTGGCTGCCGGGCGTACAGCGTGGCGCTGACCCGCAGGTAGTAGACCAGGCCGAGGACCGCGTTGGCGGCGACCACCAACGCCAGCCAGCCGGCCCCGCCGACCAGCAGCGACCGGACCACCGCCACCTTGGCGAACAACCCGGCCAGGCCCGGCGGCAGACCAGCCAGCCCGATCAACGCCAGCGTCAGCGCCGCACCGACCCACGGCCGGCGGCGGGCCGCGCCCGCATACGCGGCGATCGGACCGCCGTCGCCGGCCGCCGGCCGCAACGCCACCACCGCCGCGAAGGCGGCCAGCTCCAACAACACGAAGAAGACGGTGTACGCGAAGACCGCCGCCACGGCCACCGCCTGCTCCTCGGCGCCCCGGCCGGCCACCCCGGCGGCCGCCGCCAGCGGCACCAGGATGTACCCGGCCTGCGCGATCGACGACCAGGCCAGCAACCGCACCATCCGACGCTGCCGCAGCGCGACCAGGTTGCCGACCGTCATGGTCGCCACCGCCAGCACCGCCAGCACCGGCCCGGACGCGGCCAGCTGCGGGGTCAGCCCTTCGGTCACCACCGCGACGATCGCCACCACGCCGCCGAGCTTCGACGCGGTCGACAGGTACGCGGCGACCGGCAGCGGCGCACCGTCGTAGGTCTTCGGCGCCCAGGCGTGCAGCGGCACCGCCGCCACCTTGAACGCCAGTCCGGTCAGCAGCAGCACCACACCGACCCGGGCCAGCCGGGCCTGCCCGTCGGCCGAGCCGCCGACGACCGTACCGGCCGGCTCGGCCAGGCCGCTGGCGCCGGCGAGCAGGTCGAGGTGCACCACGCCGTACGCGGCGTACAGCAACGCCACGCCGAGCAGCGCCACCGCCGTGGACACCACGCTGACCACGAAGAAGCTCACCGCCGACTCGGCCGAAGCGGGCCGCTGCCGGCGCAGCCCGACCAGGATGTACAGCGGCAGGGTGAGCGTCTCTACCGCCACGACCAGGGTGATCAGGTCCCCGGCGGCGCCGAGCACCACCCCGCCGGTCATCGAGCAGGCCAGCAGGAAGCAGTACTCGCCGGCCGGCACCGCACCGGAGTTCAGCAGCGGCGCGGACAGCGCGAGCACGGCAGCGGTGAGCGCCGCGAACAGCAGCGCGACCAGGGCGGCCCGGCCATCGGCGACGTACGAGCAGGCCAGCCCGCCGTCAACGAGCCCGCCGTCGGGCAGTCCGCCCTCGGCGGGTACGCCGGACGGCGTACCGCAGAACGTGGCCCGCGCCGGATGCGCCAGCGCCACCAGCGCGGCGAGGCCGACCCCGGCGGCACCGGCGACCGCCGTAGCCCCGGTGACCGCCCGCCGGCCGACGAACAGGTCGGCCAGCAGCACCACGACCGCCGTCGCCGCCGCCAGGTACGCCGGCAGCAGCGCCAGGTGGTCGATCGTCTGTGCGGCAGTCCCGTCGGTCACCGGATCACCTCCAGCAGGATCGTGACCGGTGACTCGGCGACGCCGAGTACCAGCGCCGGCACCAGCCCGATGGCCAGCGCCAGCAGCACCAGCGGCGCCCAGGCCAGCGCCTCGGGCCGGCTGATAGCCGGGGCGGGCGTCACGGCCCGGACCGCCGGGCCGGCCGGGCCGTGGGTGACCCGGCGCAGCATCCGCAGCAGGTACGCGGCGGTCAGCGCCGCGCCGACCGCCGCCAACACGGCCAGCGTCGTCCACAGCGGTCCGCCGTGCTGCCAGGCGGCGACGACCGCGAACGCCTCACCCCAGAAGCCGGCCAGGCCGGGCAGGCCGAGGGAGGCGATCGCCGCGTAGCCGAGCAGCCCGGACAGCGCCGGGGAGCGTTCCCGCAGTCCGCCGAGATCCGCCAGCTCGCCGGTGTGGTAGCGGTCCTTGACCGCTCCGGCGAGGAAGAACAGCAGGCCGGTGATGACGCCGTGGGCGATGTTGCCGATCAGCGCGGCCTGGATGCCGGTGGCGCTCAGCGTGGCGATGCCGAGCAGTACGAACCCCATGTGTCCGACGCTGGAGTAGGCGATCAGCCGTTTCAGCTCGGTCTGCGCCAGGCACACCAGTGAGCCGACGATGATCGCGGCGACGGCGAGGGCACCGAGCACCGGGGCGGCCCAGCGGGCTCCCTCGGGGGCGACGCCGACGGCGACCCGGATCAGCCCGTACGTGCCCATTTTGAGCAGCACCCCGGCGAGGATCACGCTGCCGACGGTGGGTGCCTGGCTGTGCGCGTCGGGCAGCCAGCTGTGCAGCGGCCACAGCGGTGCCTTGACCGCGAAGGCCAGCGCCAGCAGCGTGAACGCGAAGAGCTGGGTGCCCCGGCCGAGTCCGTCGCCGCCGGTGAGTACGGACAGGTCGGCGGTGCCGGCGGCGGTCGTCACGGTCACCACGCCGACCAGCAGCAGCACCGACCCGGCCAGGGTGTACACGGCGAACTTGGTCGCCGCCCGCCGGTGCGCGCCATCGGCCTGCCCTGTGGTGCCGCCCCAGCCGGCGATGATCGCGTACATCGGCAGCAGCACGACCTCGAAGAAGACGAAGAACAGCACCAGGTCGAGGGCGAGGAAGGTGCCGACGATGCCGACCTCGACGACCAGCAGCAACGCGACCAACGCCCGCCCGTTGCGACCCTGCGGGGCGCGCCAGACGGTGTACCCGCAGCAGAGCAGGGTCAGCCCGGTGGTGAGCAGCACCAGCGGGTACGAGATCCCGTCGACGCCGAGGTGGAACCGCAGGTCCAGGGCCGGCACCCAGGGCAGGTCGAGCTGATGCCAGGGCAGCACGCCGGGCGGGCCGTCCAGCGGCGAACCGTAGGCGAACCAGCCGACCCTGGTCGGATCACCCAGCAACGGCAAGCTGGCCAGGAACGTGATCGCCGCGAAGACGGTGCCGGTGATCCGGCCGGCCCGGTCGCCGCCGACCGGCAGGGCGAGCAGCAGCGCGCCGAGAGCCGGCACGACCAGCACAGCTAGCAGGGCGAACTGCCCGACGGTCCACGTGTCGTCGGCGTACGTCATCATCGGCTGCCCCCGGTCATCCCGCGCTCCCCAGGGCGACGGCGGCGGTCGCCAACCCGATCAGCAGTACGCCGGCGAGGACCATGGTGACCGCCCGGGGCAGCGGGGCGGCGTGCCGGCGGCGCAGCCAGTCGCCCAGCCCGGTCACCGCCCGGCCGGTGCCGGTGACCGCGCCGTCCACGCCGGACTCGTCGCCGACCCGGGCCGCAGCGGCGAGCGCCGTCACCGGGCGGACCACGACGGCCCGCTGCACCGCGTCGAGCCAGAACGCCGCCGCGAACGCCGGCCGCAGCGGGCCGAGCGCGCGCGCCGGATCGGCGGCCGGGTCGCGTCGGTGCAGCCACACCGCCGCGCCGACGCCGACGGCCAGCAGCAGCACCGGCAGCACCAGGTCGGGACCGAAGTGGACCAGCTCGTCCGGCGGGGCACCGAGCCAGCCGGTGAAGGTGGGGCTGAACGCGGCCAAGCCGAGCAGCCCGGCCGGCACCGCCAGGGCCAGCACCGGCCAGCGCATCAACGCCGGCGGGTCGTGCGGATGGGTGCCGGCGGGCACCCGGGACGGACCGAGGAAGGTGCGCAGCAGCAGTCGGGTGGCGTACCAGGCGGTGACCGCCACCCCGACGAGACCGGCGGTCCAGACCAGCCAGCCCAGCCACGCCGGCACCGGCCCGTCGCCGGGGTGCCGGGCGGCTTCGGCGGCCGCGTACAGCACGCTCTCCTTGCTCCAGAAGCCGGCCAGCGGCGGCAGCCCGGCGAGCGCGCCGAGCCCGACGGCGGTGGCGGCGAAGGTGACCGGCATCGGCCGGCGCAGCCCGCCCATGGCCGACATCAGGTTGCTGCCGACGGCGTGGATCACGCAGCCGGCGGCGAGGAACAGCAGCGCCTTGAACGCGGCGTGGGTGAGCAGGTGGAACAGCGCGGCCGGTGGGGAGCCGACGGCCAACGCGCCGGTCATGTAGCCCAGCTGGGACACGGTCGACCAGGCCAGCACCCGCTTGATGTCGTCGGCGGCGGTGGCCGCGAACGCGCCGAGCAGCAGGGTGACGACGCCGAGTACGCCGAGCAGTATCAGCGCGGCCGGGGCGGCGACGAAGATCGGGTAGAGCCGGATCACCACGTACACCCCGGCGGCGACCATGGTGGCGGCGTGGATCAGCGCGGAGATCGGCGTCGGGCCGGCCATCGCGTCCGGTAGCCAGGTGTGCAGCGGGAACTGGGCGCTCTTGCCGGCCACTCCGGCGAGCAGCAGCAGCGCCGCCGTGGTGACCGTGGCCGGCGGGTAGTCGTGGGCGAGCACCTCGGCGATCCGGAAGCTGCCGGCACCGATGCCGAGCACCGCGATGCCGAGCAGGAAGCCGACGTCGCCGACCCGGGTGACCAGGAACGCCTTCGCCGCCGCCGTCGGTGCCTCGGGCAGCCGCCGGTCGTGCGCGATCAGCAGGTACGAGCAGGCGCCCATCACCTCCCAGCCGACCAGCAGCATGATCAGGTCACCGGCGACGACGACCAGCAGCATCGCGGCGGTGAACAGGCTGACCTGGGCGGCGTACGCCGGATAGCGGTCGTCGCCGGCCAGGTAGGCGACGGAATACAGCTGTACGGCGAGCGCGACCGCGCCGACCGCGACGGCGACCAGGGCGGCCGGGCCGTCCAGCCGTACGCCGAAGGTGACCGCCAGCCCGCCGACGTCGACCCACGGCCGGGACTGCTCGACGGTGGGTGCCCCGCTGGCCAGCAGCGCGACGGCGGTGGCCAGCGCGGCGGCGGCACCGCCGATGCCGAGCCCGGCGGCGAACCGGCGGCGGGTGGCGGACAGCGGGTCGGGTCGCAGACTGACCAGCAGGCCGGCCAGGGCGGCCGCGAACGGTACGGCGGGCAGCAGGTGGCCCAGGGTCGACCCGGTCACCGGGTCACCTCCTGCCGTTCGGCGGGGTCGACCTGCACGGCAGCGGTGTCGACCTGCGGGTCTACGTCGAGCGGCCCGGCCGCGTCATCGCCGAGCGGCACGTCGTCGACGACCACGCTGGCCCGCAGCCGGTACAGGTGCAGCACGATGGCCAGCCCGACACCTACCTCGGCGGCGGCGATCACGATAATGAACAGGGCGAACGTCTGCCCGGTGTACGGCAGTGCGGCGCGCACCGTGGTGTCGGCGGTGACCAGGACCAGGTTGACGGCGTTGAGCATCAGCTCGACCGACATCAGCAGCAGGACGGCGTTGCGGCGGCGCAGTACGCCGTACAGGCCGAGCCCGAACAGCGCGGCGGCGATGAGGTACGGGATGACCGGACGCATCAGCCCCGCCCGCCCTGCTCAGGCTCCCCGGCCTGCTCAGGCGGGGCGCCGACGTCGGGGCGGGACAGCACGATCGCGCCGATCAGCGCGGACAGCAGCAGCACCGACAGCACCTCGAACGGCAGCACCCAGCTGCCGAAGACGGCCGTGCCGAGCCGGTCGGCGGTGCCGGCGTCGGGCAGGTCGACGCGCGACCAGCGGTACGCGTCGACGAACAGTGCGGCCAGCCCCAGCCCGGCTCCGCCGCCGATCAGCGCGGCCGGCCAGCCGGGCCGGTCCAGGTCGGTGGCGGCACCGATCGGGGCGCGGGTGAGCATCACCGCGAACAGCAGCAGCACCACGACCGCGCCGACGTAGATCAGCACCTGCACCCAGGCGACCAGTTCGGCGGTGAGCACCAGGTACAGGCCGGCGACGGCACCGAGGCAGCCGACCAGGTAGAGGCCGGCGCGGACGAGGTGCCGGGTGGTCACCACCAGGGCGGCAGCGCCGACGGCGACCGCGCCGAGGGCGAGCAGCAGCACGTCCGTACCGGTCACGCGGTCGCCCCGCGTGCGGGTCGGCCGGGCGCGGCGGCCTTGCGGGCGGCGGCGGTCTCCTCCTTGGCCGGTTCGCCGTTCGGGTCGTGCGCCGGTGGCGGCGGTACGCTCGCCATCCACTCGCCGAGGTGTTCCTTGTCGTGCAGCAGGTTCCGGATGTCGTACTCGGCGTACTCGAACTCGGGCGACCAGTAGAGCGCGTCGAACGGGCAGACCTCGACGCAGATGCCGCAGTACATGCAGAGTGAGAAGTCGATGTCGAACCGGTCGAGGACGTTGCGCTGCCGGGCCCGGGCCGCCCCCGGCACCTGCACCTCCTCCTTGTGCGAGTCGATGTAGATGCACCAGTCGGGGCATTCGCGGGCGCAGAGCATGCAGACCGTGCAGTTCTCGGCCAGCAGCGCGATGACCCCACGGGAGCGGGGCGGCAGGTCGGGGGCGACGTCCGGGTACTGCTGGGTGTGGGCCGGGGAGACCATCGTCTTGAAGGTCGTCGCCAGGCCTTTCAGCAGCCCTTCGCCGTGCCCGCTGCGGTGCCCGCTCTCGCCGTGCCCGACACCGCTGTGTCCGGTCGCGCTGTGTCCGGTGTCGTGCTCCTCGCCGCTCATGCCAATCGTCCGCCGCGTCGGTCCATGCGCCTCATCCTGCCGAATCCGTGCCGGGCACGCGAGCATCTGATCTCCGTTGCCTTCGATCTCCGCTGTCTGCGGTCTCCGTCGCCACTCGCCACGACTGTCACCAGCGGGCGAGGCAGGCGTGTTCCGGATCCGGTGCGACGACCGGCGGCTGCGGGTCAGGGCCGGCGGTCAGGTCGACCAGCACCCAGGCCGCCGTGGACGTCGACCAGCGGTCGGCGGGGAAGTCGCGGACTTCCACGATGGTGCCGTACTCGGCGAACTCGGCGGCGACCCGGGTCACGTAGTCGTCCGGCGCGCTGCTGAGGCTGCGGCCGTGCACGTACCAGACCCGGTCGGCGTCACCGAGCCACTCGCCGAACGCCTGCGGGTCGCATTTGTCGTGACCGGACGGGTACAGCCGCACGGTATGCGGCGCCAGGTCGTGCTGCGGCCCGTACCAGACCACCATCCGGTAGCTGAACCAGTAGAACAGCACGAGGTCGCCGGGCCGGGCCCGAGCGGCCACGTCGGCGAGCGCGGCGGGGCCGGCGTCCTTCATCCGTGGGTCAACCACCTGCCGGTACGCCGAGACGGCCGCCGGGTGGGCGATCACCGGCAGCACGGCGGCGGCCAGCAGCAGTACCAGGGACGCCACCGCCACCCGGCCGGCGCGCCGCGCCCCGGCGCTGGCGCGCAGAGCCAGCCGAACGCCGCCGTCCAGGCCGGCGACGACCAGGATCACCGTCGGGGCGATCAGCCAGGTCGCCACCCGGTCGGCGAGCGGCAGGCCGCGGGCCGCCGCAGCGGCCACCGCCACCAGTAGGGTCCCGCCGAGCATCGCCGCCCACAGCGACCGGCGCCGCCAGATCAGCACGGCGACGCCGGCCACGGCGAGCAGCAGGACCAGCAGCGGTTGACGCCAGTCCAGGGTCACCGTGACGAAGCTGGACCACATCCGGGGCAGCCAGGCGAGGATCTCCACCGGCCCGGAGCCGGCCGGCGGGGTGCCGTCGGCGAAGTAGTCGGACTGGCCGGGCATGAACGGGAACCGGCGGCGGCGGTGGATCAGGTAGCCGGCGAAGGCGACCGCCGGCGCGGAGCCGGCGAGCAGGCCCGCCGCGTCGGTCCAGCGGCGGCGCAGGGCGAGCAGCAGGGTCATCCCGGCGACGGCACCGGCGAGCACCAGCACCGCGGTCAGGCTGACGAAGACGGCGACCCCGGTGGCCGCCGCCCAGCCGACCGGGACAAGCCAGCGGGACCGGCCCCGGCGGGTGCCGACCGACGCCAGGTACCGGTCACCGAGCAGCAGTATCGCCAGGGCGACCGCCGATTCGACGGCGTACTGCTTGAGCTCGCCGACGTAGGTCAGGATCATCGGCGCGGCGGCGATCAGCGCGGTCGCGGCGACCGCCGCCCACCGCCCGACCAGCCGGCGGGTGATGATCGCGGTCAGCGCCAGGACGGCCAGCATGCCGGCCAGCGACGGCAGCCGCAGTACCCGTTCGCCGTCGCCGAACGCCAACCACAGAGTCTTCTCCAGCCAGAGCCAGCCGACCGGGGCGACCTGCTGGAACTCCATCCCCCGGGTCAGTTCGAGGAAGGTGCGGCGCAGGTTGATGGCGATGGCGGTCTCGTCGTTCCACAACCAGTTGCCGGCGGCCCAGACCATGATCTGCCCGGCGGCGCCGACGACCAGGGCCACGGCGAGGGCGATCCGGGCCGGCCAGCGCAGCCGGTCCCGGTCCAGCCAGCGCAGCCGGTCCCGGGTCGGCTGGCGTAGCCGGTCCCCCAGCGCCCCAGCGGTGCCGGCCGGCGGCGGCTCGGCCGGCTGGTCGGATCGGTCGGGCCCGGCGGTTCGGTCGGCCCGGCCGTCCGCACGCTCCTGGGTGTGCGTGGCGCTGGTCATCCGATGGTCACCTTCACCCCTGCCGTGAGCACCAGCTGGGCCAGGGCGAGCGGCACCAGCACCAGCCAGCACAACCGTTGCAGCTGGTCCTCGCGCAGCCGGGGGAACGACACCCGCAGCCAGATGATCACGAACGCTACGGCGAAGACCTTCAGCAGCGTCCACAGCCAGCCGAGCTGTTCGACGCCGAACGGCCCCTGCCAGCCGCCGAGGAACAGCACGGTGGTCAGCGCGGCGATGACGACGATGCCGGCGTACTCGGCGAGCAGGAAGAACGCGAACCGCAGCCCGGTGTACTCGGTCAGGTAGCCGAAGACCAGCTCGGAGTCGGCGATCGGCATGTCGAACGGTGGGCGACGGATCTCGGCCATGCCGGCGAGGAAGAACACCACCAGGGCCGGTGCCTGCCAGAGCAGCCACCAGGGCCGCCACGCTTCGACGATGCCGGACAGCGACAGGGTGCCGGCGGCCATCGCGACGCTGGCGGCGGCGAGCACCAGCGGCAGTTCGTAGGCGAGCAGCTGGGCGGCGCCGCGCAGCCCGCCGAGCAGGCTGTACTTGTTGGCCGACGCCCAGGCGGCCATCAGCACGGCGACGACGCCGACACCCATCACGGCCAGCACGAAGAACAGGCCGACGTCGAGCGGCTGGCCGACGAGGTCGCCCGGCCCGAGGGGGATGACGAGCAGGACCAGCAGGTACGGCACCAGGGCGATCGCCGGGGCGAGCCGGAACACCGGCCGGTCGGCGGCACGCGGGGTGATGTCCTCCTTCTGCACGAACTTGACGCCGTCGGCGATGAGTTGCGCCCAGCCGTGGAAGCCTCCGGCGTACATCGGGCCGAGCCGGCCCTGCATGTGCGCCATCGCCTTGTGTTCCAGCTGCCCGACGAGCAGCGGCAGGGTGAGGAACGCAACGACGACGGCACCGACCCGGATCGTCAACTCCAGCCAGAGCGGCATCAGGGCGTACCCCCGTCGGGTCGGCCGGCGTCGCGCGCGGACCGCGTACCGCCGTCGGGGTCGGCGTCGGGCGCGGACCTGGCGGCCTGCGGACCCCATTCGGTCGGCAGTGGTACGCCCGGTGGCCGCATCGGGGCCCGCCGGGCTCCCCCGCCGCCGCCGGCCGGTTCGCCCGGCTCCTTCGCGCCCGGCCACGGCTTGGCGACCCGGGCGGCGAGGACGAACTCCTTGCGCAGCGGGTGGCCTTCGAACTCGGGGGGCAGCAGCAGCGGGGTGAGGGCGGGGTGGCCGACGAAGTGGACGCCGAACATCTCGTGGGTTTCCCGCTCGTGCCAGTCGGCGCCGGGGAACACGTCGACCACGGACAATAGCTCGGGGCGTTCGCGCGGCACCCGGGTGCGCAGCAGCAGTCCGTGCCGGTGCCGGGTGGACCACAGGTGGGCGACGATCGCGAAGCCGCCGTCGAGCTCGTCGACGGCGGAGAGCCAGTCGAAGAAGTCGCAGGCCAGGTCGGCGTCGTCGCGGGCGGCGGCGAGCGCGGCCGGCCAGCTGTCGGCCGGTACGTCGACGGTGGCCCGGGCGTACCGGTCGCCGCCGCCGGAGACCGTGGCGGTGACCTGCGCTGCCTCCGCCTCAGCCGCCGACGCAGCCGCCGGCTGGCCGAGCAGGCTGGCCAGGTGCGCGCCGATCTCCTCGGGGGTCATGGGTCTGATCCTAAGGGCGCGGGTGGGGCGCGAGCGGGTCCGACATTTCCCGTGTAGGTACTGACCTGCGGGGAAACATCCACGGCATGCGTGCGCTGACTGTCACCCCGGGCAAGGCCGATTCGTTGCGGCTCGTCGACGACGCGCCGGAGCCGTCACCCGACGAGGGTGAGGTGCTGGTCGAGGCGGTCGCGGTCGGCATCTGCGGCACCGACGGGGAGATCCTCGGCGGTGACTACGGCGAACCGCCGCCGGGCCGGGACACGCTGGTCCTCGGCCACGAGTCGCTGGGCCGGGTGGTCGAGGACCCGAGCGGGACGACCCGGCCGGGTGACCTGGTCGCCGGGATCGTCCGGCGGCCCGACCCGGTGCCGTGCCGGTACTGCGCGGCCGGTGAGTGGGACATGTGCACCAACGGGCGGTACACCGAGTGCGGGATCAAGGCGATCGACGGGTTCGCCCGGCAGCGGTGGCGGGTGCCGGCCGAGTACGCCGTACCGCTGCGGCCGGAGCTGGGGCTGGCCGGGGTGCTGCTGGAGCCGACCAGCGTGGTCGCGAAGGCCTGGGACCACGTCGACAGGATCGGCGCGCGTGGTTTCTGGGCGCCGCAGCGGGTGCTGGTCACCGGGGCCGGCCCGATCGGGCTGCTGGCGGCGCTGCTGAGTGTGCAGCGCGGTCTGGAGACACACGTGCTGGCCCGGGGCACGTCGGGGCCGAAGCCGGAGCTGGCCCGCCGGCTGGGTGCGACGTACCACGCGGTGCCGGTGGAGGAGCTGGACTTCGACCCGGACGTCATCATCGAGTGCACCGGCGCGCCGCCGGTGGTACGTGAGGTGTTCAGCAAACTGGCACCGAACGGCATCGGCTGCCTGACCGGGATCAACGCCAAGGCCCACCACATCGAGCTGGACCTCAACGAGCTGAACCGCTGCCTGGTGTTGAAGAACAACGTCCTGTTCGGCACGGTCAACGCCAACCGGCGGCACTGGCGGCAGGCAGCCGACGCGCTGGCCCGCGCCGACCACGACTGGCTGATGGGCCTGATCACCCACCGGTACGGGCTGGACGACTACCAGCAGGCGTACGCCGAGGAGGAAGGCATCAAGACGGTCATCGAGTTCTGACCGGTCCACTCGTCGGGCCGGCGGGCCGTCGCTCCGGGCCGAGGACGGGCTGTCAGGCCCAGGGCAGGTCGGCGTTGGTCAGCTCCCGGTCGGCCGATCCCGGCGGGTACGACGACCGCTGGACCCGGGCCGAGAGGCGACGCCAGGCACCGGCCCCGGTGGCCGGGTCGACCGCAGCAACGTGCCGTTCGCCGCCGACGTGGAGCAGGTCGTCGGCGACGGTCAACGCGTCGATCCGGCCGATCGGCAGCCTCCGCCACCAGCTCACCTCGCGGCGGTCCAGGTGGAACGCGACCAGCAGCCCATGGATGCCGCCGACGTGCAGCAGGTCGTCGGAGACGGCGATGCTGAGCGCCGGTACGCCGATCCGCCAGACGCGCCGCACCGCACCGGTGTCCCGGTCCATCAGGTGGACGTCGCCGTTGCGGCTGGGCACGTGGATCTCCTGCTCGGCGAGCACCGGCCGGTCGACCTGTTCACCGGCGAACGCCGCCGCCCCGGTCGGCCCGGCGAACGGGAGCAGCCCGGACCGGATCGGCAGCCCCATCTTCGGCCGGATCTGCGTCGACCAGGCCGTGTCTCCGGTGTCGCTGCGGAGCACGATGAACCGCCCCTTGCCGTCGCCGACGCAGACCAGGTCACCACCGACGGTCAGCGTGGCACCCCAGCCGCCGTCGACCTGCACGCCCCAGACCTCGGCGCCGGTGGACCGGTCGAAGGCCATGATCAGGTACCCGCCGTCGAGCGCCGTGTCCGGTCGGCTGAACCGGGCGATCGCGTACACGTGGTCGTCGTCGACCGCCGGTTGGTCGAAGCTGGCCTGCCACGGCCCGGTCGCCGTCGGCGGCGGCACCGTCCAGCGCACCCGCCCGTCGGCCGGGTCGAGGCAGGTCAGACCGTCGCGGCCGGTGACGACGATGTCCGTGTCGTCGGCGGCGAGCCCGGTGACGCTGGTGCCGACGAGCGGGTACGTCCACCGCTGGGTGCCCTCGGCGGCGGCCAGCCCGAGCACCGCGTCCGCCCAGCCGGACCCGCCGAGGGAGGCGGTGACGGCCAAGGTGTCACCGGCGAGCACCGGCGGCAGCGGCGGAAAGTACGGGTTCGGCTTCGGCTCGCCCCGCCGGGCCCGCCACCGTGGCCGGCCGCTGCCGGCGTCGAGGGTGTGGACGTGTCCGTCCTCGCCGGCGACGTGGACGAGTCCACCGGCCACCAGTGGGGCGCTCAGCAACTCTGTCGATTCGAACCGCCAACCGGGTCGGGCCACCACTCGACGGTAGCCCGGTCACGCCACCGTCCGTCGCCAGTGGTCGGCGTGGGCGGCGCAGAAGTCGCGCAGGCTGGTCGGTGCCCGGCCGGTGACATCGTGGACCGTACTGGTGGTCCGGTTCTCGGCTCCGCCGGCGATGGCACCGTCCATGCCGACCAGCAGGGCGGCGAAGCCGTCCGGGATGCCGAAACTGGTGAGCCGGTGGCGCATCGTGTCGACGTCGACCGTACGGTGCCGGACCGGTCGGCCGCCGGCTTCGCTGATCATCGCGGCGACGTCGGCGTAGCTGTGGGTCTGCGGGCCGGTGAGCAGATGTTCGGCGTTGTGCGGCACCGGGTCGGTCAGGGCCCGGACGGCGACGGCGGCGATGTCGGCGGCGTCGATGAAGCCGACCCGGCCGTCGCCGGTGGCGGTGACGATCTCGCCGTCGCGGCGGATGCCGGCACCGTGGTGATGGTGCTCGGCGACGAAGTTCTGCATGAACCAGGACGGGCGCAGCACCGTCCACTCCGGGAACCGGTCGACGATTGTGGCGTGCAGTTGGCCGGGGCCGGGGTCGCCGGTGCGGATCGCCGATGAGCTGAGCAGCACGATCCGGCGTACGCCGGCGTCCTGGGCCAGGTCGAGGAAGGCGCCGACCTGGCCGACCGGGTCGGCGCTGGCCGGCGGCGGCATCAGGTGGACGGCGTGGACGCCGTCGACGGCAGGCTGGTGGGTGGCCGGGTCGTGCCAGTCGAAGGGGACGTGGCTGGTGGCGGCGGCCGGGTCGGTGGGGCGGTGCCGGCTGGCGGCCCGCAGCGGGTGGCCGGCTGCGGCGAGGGTGGCGACGATGTGCCGGCCGATGTTGCCGGTCGCCCCGGTGACCAGGACGGTCCGCTGGTCAGACATCGGTGCCCACCGGGATCACAGCGGCGCCGGTCAGGTCGGGAGCGGCCAGCGGGTTCCAGTAGTCGCGGTAGTGGGCGATCCGGCCGTCCCGCACGGTCACCACGACGACGTACGACATCCGGTACGGCTGCCCGGTCGGCACGACGGTGCCGGTGGCGGTGAGCTCGGCGATCACCACGTCGGGGTCGACGCTCTGGTGCACGGTCACGTCGGGGAACTCGGCGATGTCGATCAGCTTCGGGTAGTCGATCAGGTAGCCGGTGACGGCGGCGATGCCGTCGAGGCGGCGCGGGTAGCCGGGTGGGGCGAACGGGAACTCGGCGACCGCGTCGTCGTGCCAGTGCGCGAGGAAGCCGGGCATGTCCTTGGCGAGCAGGTGGTCGACGCAGCGGTGCAGCAGTTGGGCGGCGGGGCTGACGGTGGGGCTGGGCGCTTCGGTCACGGTGCCTCCTCTAAGATACGGACCAGCGGTCCGCATCAACTATACGGACCGTCGGTCCGCATATTCGAGGCGGGGGCGAGAGGACGGTCAACTGTGCCGGCAGCAGCACGTAAGGAACGGGTCGACGCCGCCCGCAACCGGGAAACCGTGCTGGCCGCCGCCGGCCGGCTGCTCGACGCCGCCGACGACCCGGACGAGGTCACCATGGACGCCGTCGCCCAGGCGGCCGGCGTCGGCAAGGGCACCCTGTTTCGCGGCTTCGGCGACCGCACCGGCCTGCTGCAGGCCCTCGCCGCCCAGCGCAGCACCGCCCTGCAGGCCACGCTGCAAGACTTTCGGCAGGGAGCCGGCCAGGATCCGGTGGCCGGGGTCATCGCGATCTTCGACGCGATCCTCGACTACAAACACGCCAACCGGGCACTGGCGCTGGCGCTGGAGAGCGCAGGCCGGGGCAGCCCGTACCTCAATCCGGCGTACGGCGACCTGCACCGACGCCTTACCGACATCATCACCGGCGTACGCGGCCCGGAGCACGCCGACTTCCTGGCGCACGCCCTGCTCGCCGCCGTCCGCAGCGACCTGCTGCACCAGCTGCGCGACGAGCCGCCGGAGCGGATCCGGGCCGGCGTCGTCGCCCTGATCCGCGCCGTCCTGAGCTGACCGGGCTGGCCCGTCACCCGGACAGGTCAGCAGCGCCAGCAACCGTCTGGACGGCGGCGCCCGGGAGTGGAGCGGACCGTTACCCAGCTTCCTTGCGCGGAACGATGCCGCGGAACCGTTCGTGTGCCGACTGTCGGCTGATGCCGAGGGCGTTGCCGATCTCGGCCCAGGAGAGCCCGGCCTCCCGGGCGGCCACCACGGCGCGTTCGGTCAACTGCCGTTGCCAGCGTTCCACATCGGCGAGGACGCCGAGTGCCTGCAACGGCCAGGTGGTGGCCAGCTCGGCGACGTTGTCGCGGAGGGTGTCGGAGCGGCTCAGCAGCCATCCGGGGGGCGTGGCGGCCAGGATCGGCCTGATGTGTCCGGCCCACTCGGAGGTGGCCATCCAGCGGCCCTCTTCGGCAGCCGGGTAGTCGCTGGTGCCGAGCCAGCCGCAACTGCAGCGGGCCCGGTAGCCGACTGTGCCGGCCGGAGCTTCGGCGTCGGTGCTCAGCGTCCCGTCCGGCTGCCGGAACCCGATGAGGTCCGCATGCCCGGGAACCATCTCCTCCGCCACGCCACCAGCATAGGTCCGTCAGGGTATCCTGACGACGTTGTCAGGATACCCTGACAGCGACTCGCGGCCGGTCGTCGCCCAGGCCCGACAATCCGAAGGAGAGCGCATGTCTTTCGTCAGCGGCACTGTCGCGGCGGGTTACGAGCCGGTCCGGGAGGCGTTCCTGGCGAACTTCGGAACCCGGTCCGAGATCGGTGCGGCCGTCAGCCTCTACCGGCACGGCCGCGAGGTGGTCCGACTGTGGGGCGGGGTGGCCGATCCCACCACCGGCAGCGCGTGGCGGGAGAACACGCTTCAGGTGGTCTACTCGGCCACCAAGAGCGCGGCGGCCGCCTGCGCGCACCTGCTGGCCCAGCGTGGACAGCTCGACCTGGACGCACCGGTCGCCGGGTACTGGCCGGAGTTCGCGGCAGCCGGCAAGAGCGACATCCCGGTCCGCTGGCTGCTGTCCCATCAGGCCGGGCTGCCGGTGCTCGACCGCCCGGTCCCACTGGAGCAGGCGTTGGCCTGGGGGCCGGTCGTCGCCGCGCTCGCGGCCCAGGCACCCGCCTGGAAGCCGGGTACGGCGCACGGCTACCACGGCCTCACCTACGGATGGCTGGTCGGCGAGGTGGTACGGCGCGTCAGCGGCCGAAGCCTCGGCACATACTTCGCCGACGAGATCGCCAAACCGCTCGGCCTGGACTTCTGGATCGGCCTGCCCGACACCGAGGCACACCGGGTCGCGCGGACCGTGGAGCAGCCGGCCACCCCACCTGCGGCCGGGGCGGTGCCAGAGCAGATGCGGCAGGTGCTCGCCGCGTACACCGATCCGACGTCTCTGGTGGTCCGGTCGATGGCGGTGACCGACCCGCCGATCGACCTCACCGATCCGCGCACCTGGGCGGCGGAGATCCCAGCGGTCAACGGCATCTGCACCGCCTCGTCACTGGCCCGCTTCTACGCCGGCCTGATCGGCGAAGTCGACGGCATCCGGATTCTCGACGCGACCACCCTCGCCGCCGCCACCCGCGAACAAACAAACGGGATCGACCAGGTGCTCATGGTCCCGACCCGACCGGCGCTCGGCTTCGGCCTGCCGCTGCCGGAGCAGCCATGGTGGTCGCCCACCGCCTTCGGCTTCCCCGGCCACGGCGGCTCGCTCGGCTACGCCGATCCGGCCAGCGGCATCGCCTTCGGGTACGTGACGAACGGACTCCGCGTCACGATGGGACCGGACCCTCGAACGACCGCCCTTGTCCAGGCGCTGCGGGACGCGGTGACCCGGCAACCTGACTGACGGCGGTCGGGCGGCTCAGACCCAGGGCAGCTGGCCGTTGCGGAACAGGTCGACGAAGATCCGGTGGTCGGTGCGGGCGCGGGCACCGTACCGGTGGGCGAAGTCGACCAGGCCCGCGACGAAGCCGGCCTCGTCGGTGTCGATCGCCGCGACGATCGCCTCCTCGGTCGAGTAGTCGACCAGGTCGTGGCTGGATTCGTCGTCGGCGACCGAGTGCATCCGGGCCACCGAGTGGGCCAGGTCGGTGACGACGCCGGTCAGCTCGTCCTGTTCGTTGACGTCGGACCAGTCCAGGTCGGCGGCGTACGGCGACACCTCGGCGACCAGCTGGCCGACGCCGGCCAGCTCGGTGTAGCCGAGCCACGGGTCGGCGTGGGCCTGCAGCGCCCGCTGCGACTCGGCGGTCCGGTGGCCCTGGTGCCGAAAGTACGACCGGACACCTTCGTCGTGGACGTGCCGGGCGACGGCCGGCACCTGGGCCTGCTTCATGTAGACGACGACGTCGTTCTCCAACGCCTGGGTGTGGCCTTCGAGCAGGATGCTGTACGACGGCAGCCCGGCCGAGCCGATGCCGACGCCCTTGCGCAGCACGATGTCCTTGATCTGGGCGGCGACGGCGCGACCGCCGCCGGCCCGGTGCGGCAACGTGGCCAGGTAGTCGGCGAACGCGGCGGTGACCGCGGCCCGGGTGTCGTCGTCGACCTCGTACACCCCGTCGCGGATGATGAACCGCCGCTCGTAGTCGTTGATGGTGGTGAGGGTTTCCAGCAGCCCGACGCGGGTGTTGAGCCGGGCCTCCTGCAGCACGTGGCGCAGCACCCCGTCGGCGTTGGCGAGGGTGATCGAGCCGATCGCCTCCTCGCCGCCGGCGACGATTGCCCGCAGCTCGGCCAGGTAGGCGGTGGCGAAGGTGCGTACCAGGGTGCCGATGATGTCGTCGGAGAGCGCCTTGGCGTAGCCGATCAGGGCGACGCTGGCGGCGAAGCGGCGCAGGTCCCAGATGAACGGGCCGACGTACGCCTCGTCGAAGTCGTTGACGTTGAAGACCAGCTCGCCGGAGCCGTTCATGTAGGTGCCGAAGTTCTCGGCGTGCAGGTCGCCGTGGATCCAGACCCGGCTGGTCTGCTTGTCGCAGAAGCCGTCGTCGTTGAACGGCCCGTCGGGCTCGGTCTGGTCGGCGTAGAACAGGCAGGCGGTGCCCCGGTAGAACGCGAACGGGCTGGCGGCCATCTTGCGGAACTTGCGGCGGAAGGCGGCCGGGTCCACCGCCATCAGCTCGCCGAACTCGGCGGTCAGGATGTCGACGATCTGCGTCGCGCGCTGAGAATCACTCACGTTCGCGCAGGCTACCGCGTTTCAGCAACCGCGCCGCTGAGCGCCAGGTCAGATCCCGGCGGTACGCCGGGTCAGCCCGCCGGTCAGTCGGGTTCTGGCTGGCGGGCCGGCTCAGCTCGGTGGCTTGACGACCGGTGCGGTGAGCCGGTCGACCGGCGAGGCGAGCGGGTCGGGCCGGTGCACGCCGCCGATGCCGGACCGCTCGGCGGCGATCTTGTCCTGCAGGCGCAGGATGCCGTGCAGCAGGGCTTCGGGCCGGGGCGGGCAGCCGGGCACGTACACGTCGACGGGGATCAGCTGGTCGACGCCCTTGGTCACCGAGTACGAGTCCCAGTACGGGCCGCCGCAGTTGGAGCAGGCGCCGAAGGAGATGACGTACTTGGGCTCGGGCATCTGGTCGTAGAGCCGCTTGATCGCCGGCGCCATCTTGTCGGTGACAGTGCCGGAGACGACCATCAGGTCGGCCTGGCGCGGCCCGTGGGCGAACGGGATGACGCCGAGCCGGATGAAGTCGTGCCGGCCCATGCTGGTGGCAATGAACTCGATCGCGCAGCAGGCCAGGCCGAAGTTGAACACCCACAGCGAGTAGCGGCGACCCCAGTTCAGCACGAACCGGATCGGCTCACCGAGCACCGCCGGCACCTGCACCACCGCGCCGCCACCTCCTCCGGGCCCTGCTCCCCCACGTACGTACCACCCAGTCAACCACACCACCATGTGAAGTGCGGAGCAGTTCAACGGCTTACATAACGGTCTGCACCATTTTGCGGAACACATCGTAACGATCTCGGCAGGGAAAGGCTGCGATCACCACCTAAGCGGCGGCGCCTCCGGCAACCACCAAGCAGCGCCGATCATCGCAGCACAGAGTCATTCGTCGCAGCACAACCCAGGTTCTACTGTGGCCATCAGGCACAACCAAGCCCCGACGGACCACGGCGTTGCTGCGTGGTGCAAAATTCGATGGTGCGGATGGTCCCTGAACCGATCTCCCCCTCCACGAAGAGCGCGGCCGAGGTCTCCCTCTACCGGAGGCTGAAGCTACTCGAGTCCGACTGGATTGTGGCGTTGCACAGCCTCAACCTGCCCGAACATTCCTGGAAGCGGGTCAGTGAGGTCGACTTCGTGGTCATCGGTCCACGAGGCATCTACATACTCGAGGTTAAGGGCGGGCACATCAGCTGCTCGGACGGCGTCTGGACCCACCGCGACCGGTTCGGGACCGAACGACGCCGCAGGGAAAGCCCGTTCACGCAGGCCAGAGAAGCGATGTTCGTCTTGCAGCGACGACTTGAGGCCCTCGTTGGGCATGAGGCGATGCGACACGTTCCGGTCGGCTACGCCGTCGTTGTACCGGACTGCAACCTGTCACAATCCTCCGTCGAGTGGAGCGAAGAAACCCTAATTGACCGAAGGCAGCTGGACAGACCAGACGGACTACGGCGAAGCCTCGGCCGACTGGCCTCCTACTGGCGGTCCAAGCCGGGTGATCGGCGAGCCACCTTGGACAGTCTGGACGTCGACAGCATCGTCCAAGCACTCCGCCCTACATTCGACACGGTGCCAACCCTACGTCAGATCGCAACCGAGGCCGAGGCGGACCTGGTAGCGCTCACGGACTACCAGTACCGCACCTTGGATGCCTACGGCCGCAACCCCCGCATCTTGATCGAAGGGGGCGCTGGGACCGGCAAGACCATGCTGGCCGCCGAGTTGTGCCGGCGTTCGGCAGCTGCCGGACAAAAGACACTATTCACCTGCCACAGTCAGGTGGTATCCGGCTTCGTTCGCCATCAGCAAGGGATGCAAGATGTGCATGTCACCGCCTTCGCGAACCTGTCCGGGTCGGGCTTTGAGAAATTTGATGTCATAGTCGTAGACGAAGCGCAAGACATCATAAACTTCACTGACCTTTCAAAGCTGGACGAGCTATTGAGAGATGGCCTTAGCAACGGCTCCTGGTACATGTTTCTCGACAGCAACAACCAGCGAGGGCTAGTCGGCTCATGTGACGACGAGGCCTTGCAATACATACGAGAGTGGCGCCCCGTTGAACTGGCGCTACGGGACAACTGTCGCAACACCCGCCAGATCGTGGCGTCTACGCGCCGAACCACTGGCGCAGACGTCGGAGTGTCCTCGGCCGGGGACGGGCCCGAGGTCAGAATAATCGTCGAGCCGACTCGCACGGCACAGTCCACCGCAGCAGCTGCCGAGCTCGACCGTCTCGACGAGAGCGGAATCCCTCCAAGGGACATCACCCTCCTCTCTCCGTTGCCGCTGGAGACCTCCCTGTTCTCAGAGTTGCCGGAGCGCTGGCGTCGACGCATCGACGTGCTCAACCTGCACAGCTTGCAACGACCGACACGGGGTCGGATCGCGTTCGCCCAAGTGGAGGAGTTCAAGGGACTCGAGAGCCCGTTCGTCCTTCTGGGGGATGTAGATCCAGCCGGTTTGGCCGTAACGCAACGCATCCCGAGTCTCTACGTTGGGATGACCAGGGCCAGAGTCGGGCTATGGATCGTGGCCGGTGAACACCCCGGCAGTTCGGAGGCCAACCAATGACGCGTTTCCCGTCCAGCGAGAAGGACAGGGGTCTGGTCCTAGAATATCTGCGCCGGCAGCTCATCGGGCCGTGGGAGGGCGAGGACGAGGTACTCGGCGAGCGCCCTGACCGCCGCTATCTCAGTGGCATACTCTTCCCCCGAGAGGCCCCGCTTACCTCCGGCACTGACGATGACATAATGGATGACTCTCCGACATCCGGCGGGGGTGATGACGTCGCCGACGACCCTGTCGCACTTGCAGGGCAGCTACTGCCGAGTTCCATCGGCTTGAGTTTCGTGACAACAGCCTGGTCGGCACTCCAGGTTGAAATCGAAGCAGCCCGCTATGAGCGCGAGGGTCGACA
Organism: Micromonospora sp. LOL_021; assembly: GCF_048060215.1. Taxonomy (NCBI): domain Bacteria; kingdom Bacillati; phylum Actinomycetota; class Actinomycetes; order Micromonosporales; family Micromonosporaceae; genus Micromonospora; species Micromonospora sp. LOL_021. The sequence goes on from NZ_JBHMIN010000002.1 coordinate 138,544, forward strand.
GCGGTGGCGGCGTCGATCCATAACGGTTGGTGGCGAACGAGCCATCACTGCGGAGCCGCCGGCTGCATCGGGCCGGACTCGGCACGACGTACCAGGAGAAGCTTCGTACATTAGCATCGCCTGGCGACCCTTTGGTGACGGCGCGCTTGTAACGGTCTCACTGGTCAATGACCGCACCTTATCCACAGCCGGCAGGCTAGATCCCGCCGATTGTCTTCTACAGGTCCGGCTGCGTTGCATTCCGATTGAAGGATCAATTTCCCCTTATCCATCGAGCCTGAGGATGCTCGCTGATCCGGAGGAGGAAGAACTTTCCCTTCTCTACCGCGACATTCCCGTATTCGCAATCGGACATGGCACCGCCGCAACTTGGAAAGCATCTGGCGCCGCCGCAATATCGGTGGAGACCACATCGCTCCCACACCACATCGTACCGGATATATCCTTCAGTCTACCCCGACGCAGCAACGAGACGGACACCGCCTGGGAGGAAATCCTTTGCCTAGTCCGACTAGCCGACATTGAGACGAATACCGAAGGGGTCGTCGCCCAGCTCGACCAGTTCGTCTTTCACTACGACAAATGGGCCGAAAATCTGCAAGTAACACGCAACTCGATCGAGCCATCACTTCAGGAGGCCGCCGATCGCATCTGTGCGCGGGTTGACGAGGCCAGGAAGCGGATGCGTGACGGGGTGCAACTGCTGGAGACCGACGCCACAGCCCGAAGAGCATTCGCTCTGGCAAACACTGCAATGCTGATGCAGATGGTTCATACCGGACCGCAATTCGCTGCTACAGTCCGGCCCTGGGATGAATCTCTGCCCCAAAAGCCCAACTATGCCGATCCCAGTCGCCGATGGCGCCCTTTCCAGCTCGCGTTCCTCCTGCTCACGCTGCGATCGGTGGTGGAAGCCGAACACGAGCACCGAGACCTCGTCGACCTGATCTGGTTTCCTACCGGGGGTGGGAAGACTGAGGCCTACCTCGGACTCGTCGCCTTCACGGTGATGCATCGCCGACTCACCCTAGGCGATGCTGGTGCGGGCACGACGGTCATCACGCGGTACACCCTAAGGCTGTTAACCGCCCAGCAATTCCAACGCGCTGCGACTCTCATCTGCTCATGCGAAGTGATCCGACGCCAAAATAGGGACGAGCTCGGGTCTCGTCCGATCACGATCGGCATCTGGGTCGGTGGCGGCAACAGCCCCAACCGCTTCACCGAAGCCGTCAAATTGCTCGCCGACATCAAGAACCGCGAAGAGACAACTGTCGGGTTCCAGGTGGAGCAGTGCCCATGGTGCGGAACCAGCATTCTTCCCAGCCAGGAGGCGCCCCCACAAGCGTGGGGCATCCACGCGGACAACAATAGCTTCCGCATCAACTGCCCCAACTCCGACTGCGAGTTCCACACCTCGCTACCGGTCTCCTCAGTCGACGAGGATCTGTACACCACTCCACCTACGCTTCTCGTCGCAACCGTCGACAAGTTTGCACGGCTCACCCGCGAACCCCGCGCTGGCGTATTTCTCGGAGCCGGCACCGATCCAGGCCCCTCCCTCATCGTTCAGGACGAATTCCATCTCATCTCGGGGCCGCTTGGCACCGTCGTCGGGATTTACGAAGCCGCCTTTGATGTCGTCATGTCCACCCACGGTGTGCGGCCCAAAATCGTCGCTTCAACTGCTACGATCAGGCGAGCCGACGCCCAGTCCCGCAGCGTCTTTGGCCGGCCAATTGCACTTTTCCCTCCATCCGGACTCGACGCGGCGGACTCCTACTTCGTCAGGACCGACGAAACGCGGCCGGGGCGCCTTTATGCCGGCATCATGCCTCAAGGCCACACTCCACTCACCGGGATGGTGCACCTGTCTGCTGCAATGCTCAACGCGCCGGTCCAAGTCCCACTCGGCCCAGATGCAGCAGACGCCTACTGGACGCTAATTGCCTACCACAATAGTCTGCGGGAACTCGGCAAGACCGTCACACTCGCCCATGACGACATACCCGCCCGCCTTGGCGTCATTGCTCCCGCTGAGGATGACCGACGAGCTCTTGATGACTCCGACATCATCGAGTTGACGAGCAACGTCCCAGCAGTAGAAATTCCACGTTACCTTCAGCGATTGTCGCTGCACCGAAGCCAAGTAGGAGCCGTGTCATTCGTCCCGAGCACAAACATGATCTCCGTTGGCGTCGATGTTCCTCGGCTTGGGCTTATGCTCGTGGTCGGGCAGCCCAAGACCACTGCCGAGTACATTCAAGCCACCAGTCGCGTAGGCCGTCGCCAGCCTGGACTGGTGGTTACCCTCTACTCACCGTCGAAGCCACGCGACCGATCTCATTACGAGACCTTCGTGCCGTACCACACATCCCTCTATCGAGCAGTCGAGCCGACCTCGGTCACGCCCTTTTCGGTGCCGGCTCGGACGAGAGCTCTGCATGCTGGTCTTGTCATCCTCGCCCGTCATGCACACACCTGGCGACACGACAACAGCGCCGCCGACTTCGACTTGGACGACGACGGCTGGCACGCCCTGGTCAATGCCTTCGCTAGCCGAGCCGCAGTGGCAGATCCCGACGAGCGAGACGCCATAGTACGACATCTACAACAGTTACAGGATGAGTGGGCCGGCCTCGTCGACCACAGCCGCCCTATGGGAGGGCTTACCTATCGTGGTGGAGGGCGTGAGCGAGTGCAACTGCTACGCCAGTTCGGGACATCCGGACCGGGGTGGCCAACACTTGACTCTATGCGAAATGTCGACACCGAGACTCGGCTTCAGGTACGTGGGGAGAACCGGTGACCGGACGAAGGCTGCGACGGATGCAGACGCTGACACCGTTCGGGGTCGGCGCCATCGTCGACATGCTCGGCGAGTCCTTCGTTGCCGAGGACATCACCCGTTGGAAAGGACGTTTCGATACGATCCCGGCCGCTAGGATTGCGGCAGACTTCGGCGCGGTCGAGCTTCGAACACCACCCGATCTAGCGAACAAATCCGGATTGCCGTACTTCCGCTTTCCCCAATGGCTTTTCTGCGGATCCTGCCGATCAATGACGCAGTGGAGCATTAGCAGGGAGAAAAGCGGAAGACCACCCCGATGCGACAACTGCAATCGCTCTCCACAGCTCGTCCCAATGAGGTTTGTGGCAGTTTGCGGAAACGGGCACCTCGACGATGTCCCTTGGCCCACTTGGGCACACTCTGGCGTGAAGGTGGGACGGGAGCAGCGACAATGCGGTATTGCAAGGCTGAAGTTTCTTCATGTGAACTCGGTTGGCGGTGGACTCGAGTCGCTTCGCATTCGTTGCAGTACCTGCAAGGCGGAGAGGGACCTTGCCAATCTCACCTCCCCTCAGGCGCTGAGCCGGCTGAACCTGCAGTGCTGCGGACGGCAGCCGTGGCAGAACGACAACGAGGCTGTTGCATGTGACCAGCCTCCGGTCGTTCTTCAGCGCGGGGCATCAAGTGTCTACTTCCCTAGTGTGGGGTCAGCGATAGATCTTCCGCCGGACTCCGACTGGACAACTTGGAGCGAGGACGCGGTCCGCATCGAACAAAACCCGTACTTCCTCACCCTACTTAAAAGGCCCGACGGGCCACTCAGTGAGAACCTGATCGAGGTGATCGCGGACGAGAATGGAGTAACGACGGCACAGGTGCGCGCCGTTCTTGACGACCGCCTCGGCATGGCGGCTGCTTCCAGCGACCCGCCTGGGGATCTCATCGAACGGGAATGGCTAGCGCTGACAAACCCGCGCAGCACTCACGATCACCGCGACCGCTTCATCAGCCAGAGAGTACCGTTTCCGGCTCCAGCAGGACATGGCGCGCTACAGCCGGTTGTCGATCAACTCGTTCGCCGAATCTCCGATGTAGTCATGGTTTCTCGGCTGCGGGAAATCCGCGTACTTCGGGGATTCCGCCGGCACACGATGGATAGCTATATCCCAGCAGACCTCGGCAAGCGGACCGGCGTACTGCCCGCTATCGAGATCTTCGGCGAAGGAGTCTTCGTTCGGTTCAACGATGCTGCACTCCAGAAGTGGGAGTACAAGCGACCAGTACTCCAACGCGTTTCAGAGCTACGCCGACGGCTGGCTGGCAGCATGCATGCTCGATGGATCGAAGCTGAGCCAATGCCACGACTAGTCCTGCTGCATACCATTGCGCATCTGCTGATGCGCCAGCTGGCATTTGACGCAGGGTACCCATCCTCTTCCCTGCGCGAACGGGTCTACGCGAGCCTTCCTGGGGCGCAAATACCAATGGCTGGGATCCTGATTTACACCGCCGCTGGCGATAGCGAGGGCACGCTGGGCGGGCTCGCCCGCTCAGGCGAAGCCGTTCGACTGGCGGTGACTATCACGTCCGCCCTCGCCTCCGCCCAATGGTGCTCACTCGACCCAGTCTGCTCCGAATCCACAGCGCAAGGTCCTGATGGCCTATCAATGGCTGCTTGCCACGCATGCACTCTCGCGGCTGAGACCAGCTGCACGTTGGGCAACGTCCTGCTCGATCGAAATCTCGTCATTCATGACGAATATGGGTTCATGATGGAACCGCTCGCCGAGCTGATCAGTGTACGGGCAGGGACTAAATGATGCTGCATGTACCCGCATTCAGGAACCTCAGCGCCGTGCAACGTGAAGTAGTAGAGCTTCCGTTCAATCACTCCTGTCTTGTTACAGGAGGGCCCGGAACAGGAAAAACAACTACTGCCGTTCACCGTTCCGCTTGGCTACTCCAGTCTGGCAGGCGGACCACAATGCTCATGTACAGCAGAGTTCTGTCGGCGTATAGCCACGGCGCTGCCGCCGGCCTCGGAGCCGGCAACGCCGTAACAACCTATCACAAATGGTTTCATAATTTTTGGAGTGCGTGCTACGGGAAAAGCCCGCCCATGATCGCCCGCTGGGAGATTGACTGGGTAGCTTGCGTTAACCAAATCATGGATCAGCCACCCATAAAGCTAGATCCATGGCATCTCGTCATTGACGAAGGGCAGGATCTTCCGAGAGACTTCTATCTCACCCTTCGGTTAATGCCAGCATATTTGACCGTGTTTGCCGACGAAGATCAGCGTATCAGCGCGAACCAGAGCACCGTCAGGGAAATCGCCAGTCATGCTGGAATCAAATCGACCCTGACCATGTCAAGGAATATGCGCAACAGTCGACCTATCACGGAATTCGCTGCTCACCTAAATCCTGCGGCCCGGAGCAACGCCAGCGGGTCGCCCCACGGACCACTGCCGCAGGTGATCCGTCACAAGGACCATGTGGGTGCGGCGGAATATATTGCCCGCTACGAGAGGGAACATCCGGGTGAGACGATCGGCGTGATTTTTTATTTGGCCAAAGACCTCCGCAAGTTCCACCGGGCGCTGACCGACCGTGCGGTGAATCCAGTCCAAGGCTACGTAAGCAACCGGCGAACAGGCCCCCTCTCTAACCCTGCGTTCACCGGGGCAGGCATAAAATTGATGACCGCGACGAGCGCCAAAGGACTTGAGTTCGACTCCGTTTTCCTACCCGAGCTCCAGTCGGCGCCGGGTGATCCGACTACCGACGACGCACGGAGGAAGCTCTTTGTTCTTGCGACAAGGGCACGCCGCAACCTGACTCTCATGTACAGCGGCGCCGGAGAGCCCAGTCTCATCGCGCTGTTGCCCAAGGAGTTAGTCGACACCTCGATCCCTGCCGATTGACTGGCCATGCAGCCCACCGATCACACCTCGGCAAAGTGGTCCCGCCCAACCGTAGCTGCTCCACAGGCAGACGCCCGCCTCCGGTGGCCGTCCTCCTGTGGAGCTCAACCGTCACTAGTAGACAGCGAACCGCTCGAGATGCAACGGACATCGGGTACGTCGTTGAGCCGAACGCCAGCCCCGCTCAGCCCATCGGTCTCGGCTCAGATGCGTCGGATGCCCCGGGCACGTACCAAACCCGAGATGCTGCTGCGGCGCGAGTTGCACAGGCGAGGCCTACGGTTCCGGGTGAACCTCGCCGGCCTGCCGGGCCGACCGGACATCGTCTTCAGCAGAGTTCGTCTTGCCATCTTCGTCGACGGCTGTTTCTGGCACATGTGCCCTACGCATTCGACCATACCGAAAAATAATGCGGATTGGTGGAAAGCAAAACTGGAACGGAATGTCGAACGGGACAGAGAGAAGGACCAGCTGCTGCTCACGATGGGTTGGAACGTCCTGCACATTTGGGAACATGAGGATGTTGTCGCGGCTGCCGACAGGATTCAGGACCTTTGGCGCACGCTGCGGGACAACCTTGTCCACAGGCCGACGGGTCGCCTAACTGATCTTGGGGATCCTGTGGCATCCTGGTCGTCACCGACTACGTGACGGAGGACGCAGTGGCCGGCAGAGCGTGGTACGAGGTGTCGCCGTCGGCGGCACGGCTGACGAGTTCGCTGCGGGACATCGGCTACGACTTCCAGACCGCAGTAGCCGACGTGGTCGACAACAGCGTTGCGGCCGGCGCAACCCGCATCGAGGTGACCATCGAGCATGACGGTGCCGACTCACGGGTCCTCATCGCCGACGACGGACGGGGCATGCCGCCGTCCGGCCTCCTCGAGGCGCTGCGCTTCGGCACCCGTCGTGACTACGAGCGTGGTGAACTCGGGCGCTACGGTCTCGGCCTCAAAACCGCGTCACTGTCCCAGTGCCGCCTCCTGACCGTCGTCAGTCGTAGTTCGGCGGCCGTCCCCCGCACCTGCGCGAGAGCACTCGACCTTGACCTGATCGGCGAGCTGGACCAGTGGGTCATCATCGATCCCGCCAGCACGGAACCGATGGTCGCCCGTGCCCGACAGTGGCTTGCAGAGGGAACGGGCACGGTCGTGGTCTGGCAGAACCTCGACAGAGTTCTCCCCGAGCGACGGCCGGAGGGCGGATGGGCACGGCGCCGCCTCGAGACACTCGCAACCCGGACCGCTGAACATCTCGGGATGGTCTTCCACCGCTTCATCGAGGGCGTGGGCGGGCTGCCTGAGCTGGTCGTCACCGTCAACGGAGAGAAGGTCGAGCCGTGGGACCCGTTCGCATCGCAGGAGCCGGCGACTGTTGAGCTTCCGGAACAACGGTTCGAGATCGAGTCGTCCGGGATCAACGGAAAGGTGGCTCTGCGAAGGTTCGTCCTTCCGGCACGGGACAAGTTCGCCGATCCGGCAGGGTTCGACCGCATGTCCGGTCCGCTCAAGTGGAACCGGCAGCAAGGGCTGTACGTCTACCGCGCGAACCGGCTGGTCCAGTGGGGCGGCTGGGGAGGCATCCGGGGAATTGACGAACACACCAAACTTGCCCGCGCCGCCGTTGATTTTGACACCGACCTCGATGCAGCTTTCACGATCAATGTCGCAAAGATGAAGGTCAGTATTCCGGCTCAGCTCCGACAGCTAATCGAACCATCGGTCAACGAGCTCTGCATCCTCGCCGACGACGCGTACCGGAAGACGTCCCGCAGCGGGGACCGCGCTCAGGTCCCTGCCGATCTCCGCTCACCGGCCGAGGTACGAGCTGTCAGCCAGGCTGCAGTCCACGCCGGGCTCGCCCTTCGGATGGCAGCGATGCAGGCTGATCAGTGGGCGCCATGGGAGCAGATCGAATCTGTCCTCCGGGAGACCGCACCGGAGGTGGTGGAGCTACTCGGGCTCGAACGGTAGCGCCGGTCAGAACAGCGGGTCCGACTGGGTCCTGGTCTCGACGCAGATTTTGGCCAATGGACAGGCTGAACACACCGGCTCCTGGGGGCGGCACAGGGTGTTCGCCAGATCGATCAGGCCTAGGTGGGCGCTTCGTGCGTCACTGTCGATGCCGATCATCCGAGCGACCTCGAGCCGCCCATCGGTGAGCCGGTTCCGGCTTCCGACCGGAGCACCGCTGAACCGTGCTGCGACGCGCAGGACGCCCTTGGTGACGAGGACCGGCTCCTCAGCGTTGTCGTCATCGCCGGCGGGAACGACAAGGATGGCCAGGTCAGCAACGGACTCGTAGAGTCCTGGCACCCGCCGCAGGGCGTCGTCATCGCGGAGCAGAGTCGGATCATCCGCCAGGGTGCGCGCAAGCTGGGCCACCGTGTCAGCTCGCGCCTCCCGGGAGATAAAGCGCCCTATTCTCCGCAGATCGTCCTCGCGCGCGACTGTGTCCTGAGGCTGCCGCCAGGTCTGCAGCATGCGCCACACCTGCCGGAGTACGTCAGGATGTGTCCTGTCGAGCAGGATCTCACCCTGGATAACCTGCCAGCGGGTCTGGGCCCGCAGCCACGGGATGCCGTTAACGTGTTCCCCGTCGAACCACTCGGCGAGCGCCGCCGCGACCTGCTGGGTGTTCACCTTCGCCGGAGTGGCGGCCTGCAGGGACGTCGAGATGGCGTTGGCCAGGTGCTCGCCGAGCATAGGGGGTACGGCGTTCCCAATCTGCTTGAACGCCGCCGACGGTGGCCCTGCGAACCGGAAGTCGTCGGGGAAGGTCTGCAGTCTGGCCGCTTCACGGACGGTTATGGTGCGATGCTGCTCAGGATGGATGTACCAGTATCCGTCCTTCGCGATGTGCGCCGTAATGGTGCGGGACAGCCCGTGCATGTCGAGCCGCTTGTACTTGTCGTCGAAGATGTCGTCTCGGTACCGCTTCATCTCCGCAGGCAGGTCGGAGTAGCGGGTCGTCGCATCCATGAGCCGGAACGCCTCAAGGTCATCCTCGCGGACCGGACGGGTGATGTGGTCGAAGACCTTTGCCTCGTCCTCCGGTACCACCTTGCGGCGCATCCGTCGCTGGAAGTCCGTCCTCGGCCCGGCATAGTCGGCCCAGCCGTCGGCGCCACCAGCCGGACGCCAGCCACCCTCCACCTCAGGCAGGTCACCGATGGCGTTCCACACTGTGGGCCGCTCCGGTGACTCAGCGGGCCATTGGAACGAAATGTCGTCCCTCAGCGCTACCAAGATCAGTCGCTGCCGGAACTGCGGGACGCCGTAGCGCCAGGTGTCGACGGCACGTTCCTCGACCGCGTAGCCGAGGGATTCCAGTTCGTGCACCATCGTCCGGAGGATGAACATCTCCTTGTCGAGGGCCATGTCCGGCACGTTCTCCATCAGGACCGCAGGCGGACACGCCAGGCGGATCACTTCGAGGAAGGACCGCCACAGGTCACGGCGCTCGTCGTACGGGTCCCGCAGGCCGTTGCGGACCTTGTGTCGGATCATCGACCGACCAGCCTTGGAGAACGGCTGGCAGGGCGGGCCTCCGGCAAGCAACTCGACGCCGGCGCGCTTGACCAGGTCGGCAACCTCCCGGATGCGCTCGGGGTCGCCGAGGTCCCAGTTGACGCTCAAACCGGCGTGATGGTGACGGTGGGTCTCGACCGCCTCCGGGTAGTGGTCGACGGCAAGGACTACCCGGTAGCCGGCTTCCTCCAAGCCAAGGCTGAGCCCGCCCGCACCGCTGAACAAGTCCGCAGCGAGCCGCTCGCCACGGCTACGGGCCTGCTCCGCGTACGTGAGCATCGCATCGGGCTCGTCGCATGCGTCCGGATGCTTCGGCAACTGGACGAACGGCCCGCGGATAAGCCTGACGGCATACGCACCCCGCTTGACGGAAGGATCACGTGTGGGCGGAGAGTAGTCCTCGTCGGCGGCAGGCACGACAACGCACACTACCGTCAGAAGGCCAGCGTTCCCAGCGCCGACGCGGTCGCCGTCGGGCGCGCCCAGGACCTACAGCACGTCGAACCGCCGACCGAGAAGTTGTCAACGGCAACCCGGACAGAATTCGCGACGAGCTCCGGTTCCTCCGCAACCGTTCAGCCAGGCAGACCTGGTCCTACGGGATGGGCCAGGCTAACGGCAGTGACGCAGAGACTCCACCGACGATGGCGGTCCCGAGCCTCTTCCCTATGCTGGATGTCTTCCCACGCGGTCGGCCAAGTCAACGACATGGCAGGCCGCTCGGCCCTCGGAGTGACCATGTCCGCTGTCAGCACCCACCCTGGTGTTCCAGTCGGGCAGGCGTCGGCTTCCCGTACGTTGACGGAGGTGTTCGATGCGTGAGTCGGACGTCGATACCTACGCCTACAACCTCCTCGAGGAGGTAAGGGCCCTAGCGGAGACGAACGACTCCGATCCACAGGAGGCGTTTGCCAGCGTGATGCTCGAGCAGCTCGCCGGAGATGGGCTGACCGAGGATCCGGCAGTCGTACGATTTAGGGACCACGGCGTAGAGGTGAGCGGCTTCGGCGTGACATCGGATAACCGCAGCCTAGATCTCTTTATTACGAACTACAGCCCGAGAGCTGACCATGCCCACAAGATCAATCGCACTGAGATCGAGGCCGCCTTCCGGAGACTCGAGAACTTCGTCTCGCGCAGCCTGTCAGGAGCGCTTGCCAGGAAGGATCCCTCCTCGGAGGTTACTGGGCTGATCCGCCGCGTGGTAGAGAGCTACCCAAGGGTCGATCGGGTTCGGTTCTTACTCATCACTAATGCCCGGAGCGTCACGAAGGATCCGATCGTTCCGATACAGCTCCATGGCCGAGCTGTCACGCGTGAGGTCTGGGATCTCCGCCGGTTGGCGAACTGGACCACATCTGGCAGCCGCGCAGAGCCCATCATTGCCGAGTTTCCGGCAGGCCTACCATGCCTCGGCACACCGAACACAACGGACGACTACTCGGTCCTCCTTACAATCGTCCCCGGAGTCGACCTAGCCGAGCTTTACGCACGCCATGGCGCTCGACTGCTTGAACTGAACGTTCGCTCTTTCCTGCAGGTACGTGGCGCTGTGAACGCAGGAATTCAACGCACCTTGCGAGAATATCCCGAACGCTTCCTGGCCTACAACAATGGCATCGCAGCAACAGCCTCTGCCGTGGACTTCGACGAAGGCGGCCCCGATCAGCAGCGGAAAATTCGCCGCATTTACGATCTCCAGATCGTAAATGGAGGACAGACAACAGCATCCATTCACCACGCGCGTCGCACGACCAATATAAGTTCGGTGCTAGTGCAAATGAAGCTAACCGTGGTGTCACCTGAGCGGCTTGACGAGATCGTTCCACGAATTTCCGCTTACTCGAACACCCAGAACAAGGTAACCGCATCTGACCTTAAGGCAAATTCCGGCTTCCACGTCGATGTCGAACGGATCATGCGGACACTGTGGGCACCACCAGGACCCACCCACGACAACGATACCCACTGGTTCTATGAACGCGCCAGAGGCCAATACGCGAACGCCCTGGCAGCCGAATCGACTAGATCTCGCCAGAAGATATTCAAGGAAATTAATCCCGCAAGTCAGAAAATTACTAAATCTGAGTTGGCAAAATACGAAGCATCGTGGGCAATGCTTCCCCAGCAGGTATGCCTAGGGGCAGAGAAAAACTTCACACTGTTCTCCGAATGGATCGATCAACGGCAACCACTTGTAGATAAGGATTACTGTCAACGCCTCGTCGCCAAGGCCATCCTCTTTCGACAAGCAGATCGGCTTGTAGCCCGACAGAACTTCGGCGGGTACAAAGCAAACATCGTTGCGTACACTGTCGCAAAGATCGCCCATGCCACTGGATCAAGAGTAGACCTCGACCGAGTCTGGCGCGAACAAGCAATAACCCCAGCTCTCACTGAGAGCTTAACCGAGATCTCCATCCTCGTTCAGAAGATAATCACATCTCCTCCTGGCAGTAGCACACACGTTGGCGAATGGACAAAAAAGGACGAGTGTTGGGAGGCTGTTCGCGACATCGACTGGGTTCCACCCCCAACGTTCAATGCCGAACTCACGCCGCTGGACAGCTATACCGACGACGTCAGGGCACTGCGCGACTCACAAGCTGGCGACTGGCAGGACCTAGCAGCCTGGGGCGCGAGTACAGGCACCTTCGATGACCAGCAGCGAGCGGCGGTCCGTGACGTCGCTCATGCCCTAGCACAGGGCAATATCCCTGCAGGGAAACAGTTGCGCGCAGCTTCCCGACTTATGGGGCTCGCCCTAGATCGAGGGTTTCGGCCTAGCCAACCACACAACCGCAGCAGCGAAGCCGCGAGGAGAGCATAATGACTTGGACCAGTGAAGTCCCAACGGATGGAACGGTCGAGCTTCGGCCCGACCCTCGCGCTTTGGACTCACTGGGGCGCAACCACTCACTCGAGACCGCATTGGCAGACCTGGTAGACAATAGTATCGACGCCGGAGCACGCAACGTCTTAATTCGCTTCATCCGAAGCGGAGCGCAACTGATCGGCCTATACGTCGTGGACGACGGCCGTGGATTAACCCCGGACCAGATCGATTCTGCGATGACGATAGGCGGTCGACGCACCTACCGTGACGGCGACCTAGGCCGGTTCGGAATCGGGCTCAAGGCCGCCTCGTTCAGCCAAGCTGCGAGCCTGACCGTCCTTAGCCGTGCCGCCGGACATCCTGCCGTTGGTAGACGTTGGTTACGAGAGGGCAGCACGAGCTTTCTGTGCGATATCGTGCCGACGGACTTCGCCGCAGCCGAGCTTGACCGTCGTTGGGTCTTCAGCACGACACCATCGGGTACAGTTATCCGATGGGACCGAGTGCACGGATTTCCAGCAACGAGCGACGACAGCAGGGTCACCACATTTTTAACACGTTCCATCAACCATATCCGCGGCCACTTAGGATTAACGTTTCACCGCCTACTTGGCACAGAACAAAGAAGGATATTAATTGACGTCGAAGACGTCAATGATACGGCCGGAAGCTCAGCGGAGGTCGCACCAATCGACCCATTCGGCTATCCTAGGCCCGCTCCGGGGTGGCCTCGCACGCTTACTGCCGAAACAAACGGCACGCGCCTCAATCTAGTGTGTCACATCTGGCCCCGAAGGTCGAATGAGCCGGAATACAGGCTTCCTGGAGGGGCGGAAAATAGACAAGGTCTATATTTCTACCGGCGAGACCGACTTCTTCACGCCGGCGGCTGGGAGGGAATACATGCTACCGACAAGAAGCTGCAGCTTGCCCGGGCAAGTATTGATATTGACGGAGACGTCGCCGGTCTAGCTTCCATGAATCCCGAGAAGTCCCGGGTAACCGTAGGTCCAGACTTCGCTCGGGCTATAACTGCGGCCAAGGCGCCCGACGGAACTACAATCACCGACTATCTACAGGCCGCAGAATCAGTTTGGTCTACTACTAACCGACGAGCTACGGCCCAACGTAGCGCGGTCCTCCCTCCCGGCAAAGGGCTCCATCCTAAAGTCGCTCGCGAGATCGTCGACGAGCTACCACAATTGAATGAATCGCCACTCAATATAATTTGGGCGAGATTCGATAATGAGAGTTTCTTCGAAGTAGATCGTGCCAACAGCACATTGCGGCTTAACAACCGCTACCGGACCGCAGTCCTCGGCGGACGTCGCGGCGGACTAAATGATGCACCATTACTGAAAAGCATCATTTTCCTATTAATGGAAAACCTGTTCCAAGGCTCACACCTCGGGGCGCGCGACCGAGACAATATCGAGCTCTGGCAGCAAATTCTCACCATCGCCGCCATGGCTGAGCTCGACACGTATACGAGGCGAGCATGACTGACGTGCAGCGCCATCTCAGCGGCGACAGTTTCGCTAAATACATCGCCACCGGCCTGAGGCTTGATCACCCGATTCAGGGTAAGCCTCGGGTGATCCTCTTCTTTGATCCTGAACGTCACCGAATCGGTCTGCGGGCGCCGGCTCACAGGAACGAGGAAGGCCTCAGCACGGGTCTAGAGCACCTAAGAATGTCGATCGTGCACTACAGTGGCCGTCGAATGGTAGAGGTTGCCGTAACTGAGCCGCAGCTCTTTCTCGATGCGTACCCAGTTCTCTGCGGCATCGCAGATCGATCACAGCTGGACGGGATGACCGTTAGCCAAGCCATGCAGGTGACGCTACGACGACTAGGCCACCTGATCCGATCCGAGCAAACGCTGACCCGTGAGGTGGAGACCGGACTGCTCGGCGAACTCGCTCTACTCGCCGGACTAGCGAACACGATGAGTCCGGATGCGGCAATCTCTGCTTGGCGTAGAGGCACCGAGGAACACGACTTCGGCCTTTCGGAATTTGATGTTGAGGTAAAAAGTACAACGTCCGAGAGTCGCACACACCGCGTCTCGTCACTCACTCAGTTACAGCCTACCGCAAACCGTCCTCTATGGCTGCTCTCGTTGCAGATTACGGAGGCCGGAACAGCCGGCGTCACGGTGGCCCAACTTATCGCAAAGGTCCGCAGCAGTTTTACCACCTTAGCAAACCGGGAAGACTTCGATTTACGCGTCCGTACGGCAGGCTGGCGACATCGTTATGAACATGGTTCGCTACAACGCTGGCGCCTACGTAACGAACCTGCGACGTTCCAAGTCGCAGGAGACTTCCCTCGACTCACTCCCGCACTCCTCGCAACCGCTGGCGCCGACCTACAAGCGATCACCAATGTAAGTTACCGCGTTGACCTCACCGGCAGGTCTAGGGACCAAGCGCCAAGTCTACTGGATTGTGCCGTAAAGGCAGGAGAACTGGAGCTTCAATGAGTGGCACATTAGTCACTGCCTACAGTGCGGCTCTCGAGGCTATGTCTCGCACCGGGCCCAAAAGCCTCCACCCATTGGCTGCGTTGCTGGGTGATGGCAACTTGGCGGACGGTACGGCGCTGCTTGCTCACCTTCAGAATGCAGGTCCGGAGGACGCACTTCGCCACCAATTCGCGCATGTTCTCGGAGGCTGGGACCAAGCCGCCACCGACGCAACTTGGGCGGCGGGAACTTCTCCCGGCACAGCGGAACGCCGCAGCGCCATCCTTGATTCACTCAATCTGGACACCGCTACTCGGAAGCTCTTCGCCGACCGTTTCCCATACGGTGCCAATATTGCACCAATTGTCATCGCAGATGATTGGGAGGAATGGCGAACCGAGCAGCGGCGCCACGAACATGATTTCTATTGGCCCCACTATCGAAAGTTTCTGCTCGACAAAGGTTGGCATTCGGAGGCGGTGACTGGACTCGATCTTGCAACCGAGGAGGTAGTACGCCGGCTGTCGGACCCAACTCGAGGCAAAGCATACCAGGCAAAAGGGCTAGTAGTAGGCTATGTCCAGAGCGGCAAGACTGCCAACTTCACTGGGGTTATAGCGAAGGCTGTCGACGCTGGATACCGTTTGGTCCTAGTACTGACAGGGACTACAAATATGCTACGCGCCCAGACGCAGCGCCGCTTGGACATTGAGCTACTAGGGCGCGAGAATCTCGAACTCGAGATATCAGCTCACGATACGCATGGTCACGAATATCAGGACGATCCTGATTGGCTCGGAAATCGCTTTATACGTCACGGCAGCCGCCCTTCCGACGCAGGATTTCCGGATATCCGACGGCTCAGTACTCATGCTTGGGATTATCGCCGCTTAAGGCAGGGGTTCTCCGCGCTTGAATACCACCGTCATGACCGCTCAAGGCGACTTTTCGAGCCGGTGAACCTGTTCACCAGCGACGCCCGCCTGATCGTTGCGAAAAAGAACAAGAACATCCTTGAGGATCTCGTAGCGGACCTAGGCAGGATCAGTGATCGTCTCGGTGAGGTTCCGGTGCTCATAATCGATGACGAGTCGGATCAAGCCTCAATCAATACCACCAGTCCGAAGAAGTGGAAAGCTGACAGCCGTGAACGCACTGCCATCAATCGACTAATTGGCAAACTACTGCAGATGATGCCCCGCGCACAATACGTCGGCTATACAGCAACCCCTTACGCAAATGTCTTCGTAGACCCGTCCGACGTCGAGGACATCTTTCCCCGAGACTTCCTGGTCTCGCTCCCACGCCCGGTTGGATACATGGGCGCTGAGGACTTCCACGATTTCGATACGGATCCCCTATCCGATAATCGCGGATTTTCCGATTCTCAGGAACGCCGCCACGTGCGTCTGCTCAGCGAAGAACCGGATGACGGCGAGCTTCGCGCCGCGCTGGACATGTACGTACTGACGGGCGCCGTGAAGTTGCACCGCCAGCGGCTGGGGCAGGCAAGCTACCGCCACCACACCATGCTCGTACACGAAGCCATGGGACGTGACACGCATAGGGAGGCAGCGGCGACGATTAACTTCTTGTGGAATAGCGGCGACTACCATGGTCCGTCGGGCTTGCGTCGCCTTCGCCGCCTGTACGAAACCGACATACTCCCTGTCAGCCAGCATTCCGCACCACAATTGGCTACGCCGACCAATTTCGACAGTCTACGGGCTGACGTCAGTGCAGCAGTCGGCAAGATCAGTCCTCCCGATCGGGATGCCGGCCCAGTTATCGTCGTTAACAGTGATCCCGAACTCGAACGCCAACAAGAAAGCCTTGACTTTGACCGTCGACCAATTTGGCGCATTCTTGTCGGTGGCAATAAGCTTGCCCGTGGGTTTACCGTCGAAGGCCTTACTGTGACGTACTATCGGCGCACGACAGCCCAGGTTGACACATTGATGCAGATGGGCCGGTGGTTCGGTTTTCGACCGCATTATCGAGATCTGGTTCGTCTTTACACGACGGAAGAACTACACAGCATGTTTGCTGCAGCGTGTCGAGACGAGGAGTTTTTGCGTACTGAGCTCCGACGGTACGCCCAGCCTATTGACGGCAAGGCACAGATTACCCCACGACAGATACCACCGCTGATCGCCC
Source organism: Micromonospora sp. LOL_021 (assembly GCF_048060215.1). Lineage (NCBI taxonomy): Bacteria > Bacillati > Actinomycetota > Actinomycetes > Micromonosporales > Micromonosporaceae > Micromonospora > Micromonospora sp. LOL_021. The sequence continues at coordinate 155,251 of NZ_JBHMIN010000002.1, forward strand.
AACATCGCCCCGATCTACGTCCCACCGGCCGTAACAAGATGTGGAACGCTCGACTCGTGGAGCGCAGTTCCCCAGGCGAGCCCATGGAGCCTGTCGCTTACCCTCACCCCGCCGGCAGAAACGCACGTAGAACACTGGACAACAACAAGCTCTGGAGTCCCGTACTGGCCAGCGCCATCAGTCTTGAGGAGTTCAAGACGGTTAGGGTGTCCAGTGTTAATGGTGCGCCTTTAATGCAGGAAACTGGTACCTACTTTGATTCTAAGGTAGCCGAGGTCGAGCACGCCGAGATGCTCAGCATTCTGGGTTCACTCCATTGGAGCAGTCCAGATACCTTCCAACCCGAACTCGCCTGGCTCAGCAACCTCCGTACCGACCAGCTCAACCGATGGATAGTCCTTTTCCCATTCCAGACGTCGAACCGTGGGATCGTCCAAGATGTCATGAGTCACGGTCCGTTCAGCATATTTAAACGCGCATGGACGCCGTCCAAAGGCTCGTTGAGAGCCGTTAGTGAGTCACGCCATCGCAATGCCGCCAATCGAATTGCCGGGATATCCACACCGGTCCCCGACCCAGCGGCAGATTCACTCAACAAGCCGGGCACGGGCGCACTGATCATGTATCCGTCCGTGGAGGACACAAGTCGTTATGTCGACAAGCCCGCCCCGGATGACCAGATAACGCTTGCGTTTCATCTTGTAACTCCCATGAGCACCATGCCATTGAATGGCAAGTTGATCAAGTGGCAGACTCGCAGCAGCAGAGACCCAATGGCAGTGGTAGTAGACGCATAAGGGACATGCTGGGAGTTCATTGTCTGACGAATTGAGCAACCATCGTCCGGCTGCATTGCGTTGAGCAGCGCGCGACGCAGAGCGCGACGGTGGTTGGCTCCTTAGTAGACCTCTGAGCCCAAGCCGCGTCGAAGCTGCTCTACTACCGCGATCGCTTCCTCCTCCTCGACGTCGTCATGCCACTGTAGGCGCCAGGCGGATCCGGGAGCGAGAGCGGCGTCGAGTGCGCGCGCGGCTAGGTCCCGCAGCTCAGGGCTGGCCTGGATGCACTCCTGCCCTTCCAGGAACCGAGGGCTGTACGCCGACGTGGAGACCGGCTTGCCGGTGAGCGCCTGGAGGACCACAGCTGCGGCCGCGATGGCGCGAGCCGCGTCCTCCGCAGTTCCGATGCCGACGGGCGACGTCAGCTTCGCGAATGCCGCGCGCGTCAGCTCGGCACGCTGATCAGGATCGGCGTCCTCCAAGGCGGCGCACCACTCCACCGCTTCATCGTTGTCGAACGGGCCTACCTGCCAGGTCGCCATCGTCCCTCCCTCGAACGCATGTAGACCCAACCACATGTTGGCGGCGGTCAAGCAAGGGTGTCCCCCGCACCTGCCCATCTCGGTCACACCGACTTGCTCCGGCGAGCCGGACTTCCAAGATCTACAACTCCGCGGTATAGTTCTGCCATGTCTGATCTGCCAGAAGAGCCAACCGTGGACCGCACGTCGGTGGAGCTCTTCGCCGGCGGCGGCGGTCTGGCCATGGCCGTCCACGGAGCGGGCTTCCGCCCCCTTCTGGTCAACGAGATAGTCCGGTACGCCTGTGACACGTTGAAGCTCAACGCCGCCACGACGCGCGGGGAGGAGGAGCGGATCCCGACACGCGAGGACCGGTGGCCACTGGTCGAGGGTGACGTACGCGAGGTCGACTTCCGCTACCTGTGGGATCGCGTCGATCTCCTCGCGGGAGGTCCCCCCTGCCAGCCCTTCAGCCTGGGCGGCGTCGCCAAGGGTGACGAGGACAAGCGCAACATGTTCCCGGAGATGTTCCGCGCGATCCGGGAGATCCAGCCCAAAGCCGTAATCTGTGAGAATGTGCGCGGGCTACTCCGGCCGTCGTTCCGTCCCTACTTCGACTACATCGAGCGGGAGCTGCAGCTCCCCTTCGAGGAGCGCGATGAGGCGGCGTCCTGGCAGGAGCACGACGAGATCCTCCGTCGCAGGCTTGGCGAGACGCCATCCGACCCGAAGCAGCGCTACCAGGTCCGGACCTTTCCGGTGAACGCCGCCGATTACGGAGTGCCACAGATTCGCAACAGGATCATCCTGGTGGCCTTCAGGACTGATCTCGGGGTCGACCTCGACCGCTTCGAGCAGTCAGTCAGGCCGACGCATTCGGAGTCCGCCCTAGCCCGGACGATGCTGGACGGGACCTACTGGGATCGGCATCCAAGAGTGCCCAGCCATGTCCGCCGGCGCGTCATGTCGCGGCTGTCCGGTGCGATCACCATCGCTGACGGCACTCTCCCCTGGCGCACGCTACGCGACGCGATCGCTGGCACCGATGGCCAGCCGCCCCTACCTCCGATGCCCTGGGATCGACTCGACCGACAGGAACATCTGCTGGGGGGGGTCACCGACCACATCGGCTGGCCCGGTGCGCGAATCTACGCCGGCCACACTCCGAACGAGCTCGACCGGCCGGCGAAGACCGTCAAGGCTGGCGTGCACGGCGTACCCGGTGGGGAGTCCGTCATGCTCACAGACGATCTAGACCCCTCGGCGGACGCCTACCGACACCGATACATGACCGTACGGGAGACAGCTCGGGTGATGACGTTCCCCGACGACTGGAAGCTCGCTGGGCCTCGCGGTGAGCAGATGCGACAGCTCGGCAACGCCGTCCCCGTGGTTCTCGGCGAGTTCTTCGCCCGCAAGATTGCCGACGCGCTTGACGAGGCCGGCCAGCAGCCATGACCGAGGATCTCCAACAGTCCGATCATCGTTGGGCCGACAAGCTCCCGAGCGCACGTGCGTGGAAGGGTCGAAAGGGTCGGAGTCGGCAGTCGGTCGTCGCCGAGCAGGATCGCGCCGCCGGCGGCCACGACCAGCGATGGGTGGATCTTGGCGACGGACGCTGGGCCCGCGCGTCAGTGGAGCTCAAGCTGTTGCCCAAGTCCAGGCGCATCCGCGCCTATCTCCGTTGGTCCGACCGCGGCAAGTCTCCCGCCCGCTACCTGGGCGAGGTCAGTCACGCCACCAGGGCAGAAAACCTCGCCGAGGGTTGGCGGCTCGCCTGGTCGCGTGAGCTGCTGGCGGTGAAGGAGACCGCAAGCGACACGTCCTGGGCGTCGAGCCCAGCCGTCCAGGCGATCATGCGGGCCAACAAGGGACGTGACACCCGCCCCGAGAGGAAGGTTCGCTCACTCCTTCACAAGGCTGGCCTGCGGTACCGAGTCAACTTCCGGCCTGTCCCATCGGTCCGCCGCACTGCCGACATCGCGTTCCCACGAGTCCGCGTCGCCGTGTATATCGACGGCTGCTTCTGGCACGGTTGCCCCGATCACCACCGGCCATCACAGCGCAACGCTCAGTTTTGGCGGGAGAAGATCGAGGGCAACCGGGTACGCGATCGAGAAACCGACCGAATCCTTGCCGAAGCTGGCTGGACGGCAATTCGCGTCTGGGAACACGAGGAGCCGAGCGAGGCCGCCGACCGAGTCATGGCCGCTGTGGCACGGTTAGGGTGAGAGTCCGGGACGATCCTGATCAGCCTCAAGCGCAGACTCATCTTCGACAGGAATTTCGTCATCCGTAGCGGTCGTGAAGCTACCCTGTGCGATCTGACCAAGATCACTCAAAAAGTCCGCAAGGATCGACTCAAGCGTCCGATGCGGCGGCAGTCGAGATAGATGCTCAGTAATTTCGCTCCTGATCTGGCTCTCCGACTTTTGATCATCAACCAGGCTGTCAGCCCAGCGCCTGCCAGGGTGGATGGTGTCCCATGGCGACCGCTTGTTTGCCCGAGTTTTTGAACTGTCTCCGTGCTTGCCGATTCCGAAGCAGATCCTCATTTCGCTGTTCCAGATCGGCTTGAAAAAGTTGATCAGATACTGCTCGGCTGCGCGCTGGTAACCCGTCTGCACGATCAAAAATCGACAGTCAAAATCCTCGGGTCGCAGGGTCGAAGTTGCTTTTTCGATGCTCTTCCGATGTTCGTTGAGTCGGTCGAATAAACTCGTCCCTTGGTCGACGGCGTTCTTTGCCTCGGCGCTCTTTGGATCAGCTTTGCCGACGTAGATTGGCTGTTCGGTATTGGCGAGAAGAGAATACGCGTCGAAGGGCCCCTTGTAATAGAGCGCATAGACACCGGCGCCGTAAAAGGGCCGGAGCTTGGTCAAGGGGTGACGGGGCTGGGCAATCGCCGTGAGCGCCACAACGCGGCCGGTCGTCTCCGGCGCGCTGGGGTCGAAGATGCTACTCGGCCGCAGGGTCGGGTCAAGGCGGCTGACGGCAAGTTCGAGGCGAGCCACCTCCGCCGCCAGAGCCTCGCGCAGCGAGTTCCGAATGTTGACCCTGTCCGGAAGGGTAGCAGTCTCCAGCTCGTCGACCAGCGCCGCGAGTTGCTTGACTATGCTTTGGCCGCGATTGTTGCGATTCTTTGGAAGTGGCACGGTCCGAGGCTACCCCAACCTGATGCGACATCGTGACCCCTGCGCCTCGTGCCTCGACGCCCGCCCCACCGATCAGGATTGCGTTGCGAACTCGGTCGCCTCGGCGAGGATCTCGTCTAGCTCCGCGTCGGACAGGTCGCCCTCAGAGAAGATTTTGTACATCGTTGCAGCCTGAATTTTTGTGACCATCTCTGGCGTCAGCTCATAATCGACAGCCGGGTCAAGCGCCGATCTGATCAAAACTTCCGCACCGATCGGATCGATGTCTGGGCCCCCATGGCTCAAGTCCTCGCGCAGCGCGGCGACGAATCTGATGATCTCACCAGCAGGAGCATCCTCGCTGAATCTGCGGTCGACGGCGATGAAGAACAGGGAGGCGAGGAAGCGCGGAAACCCGTCCCAGCCGTCTCGGTCCAGCCTGGCTTCGATCTCGTCGTTCAGATCGTTTTCTCCTCGGACCAGGGTACGGATGTACATAGGCAACTCGGGATGCAGGGTCATTGCGACCGCTTCCTTTCTCGGCGTTTCTTTGCACCTTGCCAGATAGACCTAGCAGCAACCGCCATTGCGCCGGCCGCCATTGCAGCAGCTGTGATCGGATTGTCCACCTCGACACGGTCAACGCCGTGCGCAGGCTCGACTTTCACAGGGTTTGAGCTGGTCGCACCCGGCGGCTCCGGAAGACTCTTGAAGATCGCCTTGGCGTGCGTCTCGGCATTCGCGAAAGCGTCTTGAATATCGTCCGCCTTCTGAACTTGACGATTCCAGAAGGCATCCTGCCGACGGCGTCGACGATCAGAGTCCGACAACAGCGACTCGCCCGAGGGCATACCCGACGGCTCGTCGAAGTCGGCGGCAGGTGCGACTCTTGCGAAGTACGCCTGGTAGTGCCGCTGCGCTCGATCGAGTAGATTGGCATATCTACCTGCTTTGGCTGCGGCCGTTTGTGCTTCTGACGCCGCGCGACTGATGTTCGGATTAGCGGATCCCTCGGACAGCTGGAAATACAATCTGTAGGCTTCGTCAAAGTCCGCCTTGGCCCGCATCGCGCTTACAGCGGCTTCAGCCAACTGGTCCTTGGCGCGTCGCACTTGCGCAATGACTTGCTCCATGCCGGCCGACATCAGAGCGCGTCCCGGTAGGCGTCGGCCAGCTCGATCGCCGCGTTGACCCGACTGAGCACCCGGTTGAACTCGTCGTCAGCCGCCTTGAGGGCCGCTGCTGCCTTCTCGATGTCGTCATCGGCACTGTCCTGCACCGTGTGCAGCGCCAAGGCGCTACCTTGCGCGCCCGTCTCGGTGGCCTCCTCGAAGCCTGCCTTCCCCTGCATCATCAGGGTCCTGGCACGGTTGAGGTCACTCTTGATGTCATCGACGGTCATGTCAGCGGCGCTCAGCCAAGCAAGCTGCTGTAGTTGCGGGTCGCCTCGCCGGCACCATGGACAAGGGATGTCGCATCGTTGAGGAGCTTCTTGCTCTGCTCGCAACGGCTGATCGCCTCGCCAATGGTGGGGTGGCCGGTGCCTGTGGCTGCGGCGCGCAGGTTGGCGATCATGCGATCGAGAGCGTCGACCGCTGACCGAATTTGCTGGACGGTGGCATTGCCGTGCTGACCTGCTTGCGCCAGCCCTGCCTTGACTTCCTGGATGCTGGACATGTTGCCGCCTCCCGATGTCCGCTCGGCTTCCGCCGCGCCGGTCGAGCCTATCGAGGCCAGTCATCCTGCTTCCTGCCCTGTCCTCGACAGTGTCAGGAAGCAGTCACTTCGGTTCGGCGACGAAGACGCCAACGCCGGGCAGAGTCTCGGTGAGGCCCTTGACCCGCAGGTTCTGCATCGCGCGGTCGATGACGGGCTCGGTCACGTCGTAGTACTCGGTCAGCTCCCGTCTGCTGGGCAGCCTCGACCCGGGCGGGAACTCTCCCGCCCGGATACGTTCTTCCAGCTCGTCGGCAATCTGCTCGTATCGGTAACGCGGTGGCAAGGTGGTCCCTCCGGTCGGCAGTAAAAGTCAACCACCATCGACTGGCCCTTGACTACCCAAGGGGACCTGTGGGAGCTTGAATCGCGCCTCCCTCCGGTCGGCAAACCTGGCAGGGACGCAGAGGAGTACCCAGACCGCCACGGGTGCTCCGGTCGGGGCGGTCAGCGGGTCACGCCGTTGGGCGTCCCGGCCCCGAAGGTTTGCCCTGGTCGCCGTACTGCCGAGGAGGGCTGCGGCGATCGGGGTGGGGGTGGCCCTGCCGGGATCGGCAAGCGGCAGGGCCACCCCCCGTCCAGACACACGGTCCACGACACCGCGAGGCCCGAACACCAGCAGCGAAGGAATGGGGAGGAAGACGTGATGCGAGAGCTTTGGCGACGCTGGCGGCTGCGCCGGCAACGCTGCACCATGGCCGGCACGCCACCGCGTGACTGGCCCAACGGCAGCGGCGTCTACCGCGTACCCGCCGATGGTCGTAGCCGCAACCAGCGACCCGCCGCGTACCGGCCGATCCGGCCCTGGCAGATCCGCGCCCACCGCTTCCCGACCGTCGCCCGCAAGGCCCATGGACCCGGCCTGGACCCCGGCGAAGTCGCCGCCTTCCTCGAACGGGTCGCCCACGACCTCGGCGTCGTCTACGCCGAACTTGACCGCACCTACGAGCAGAACGACCGGATCAAGGACGCGCTGCGCCGCTGGCAGACCAGCCAGGCCCGCGCCGCGCAGGCCACCGTCAACCTGCCCGCCTGGACCGGCGCCGCCGCCCCCACCACCAGCGCGTACGCGGGGCAGTCGTGACCCACGACCCGACCCCACACCACACCGTCACCGTCGTCAGCTGCCCCCGCTGCGACGGCAGCCCCGCCGCAGCGTGCCCGCGCTGCGGCGGGGCCGGTAAACGCCGCGCCCAGTTCGTGCTCACCGTCGCCAACATCGACACCGCCACCGTCGCGTCGGCGAACGTCGTACCCGGCGCGGTCACCCCGACCCGCACCGACGACGGCCGTTTCTGGTGCCTCGACCTGGCACCCGTCGTCGACGGCCTCGCCGCCCGGGTCGGCGCCGCCCACGTCTACGACCCCGAACTACCCGGCGAACCGATTTTCGCCCCGTGGGCGGAGCTGCCCGCCGGCTGGCAGCCCGACCTGCCCGACCACCAGCGGCACGCGCTCGAAGCCGCACCGATCGCCGGCGAAGGCTACGAACCATGGCGGATCTGGTACGGCCGCACCGCCGCCCCACCACCACCCGACCCGGCCCGCCGCCTCGGCGAACTCTGCGAAACCGCCGAACTGCTCTGCCTCGACCTGGTCGTCGAAGCCCGCCGCGACCCACTCGCCCCCGACAGCGACCGCTTCCGCTGGGACGTCCGCTTCGAACTGCCCGGCAGCCCGGTCCCCGCCGGCACCGGCCGCTACGGCAGCTTCGCCGAGGCCGCCACCCGGGTCAGTGTCGCCCGCGCCTGCTACCAGCTGGTCGACCGCAGCCAGCACGCCCCCGCCCACTACGTCACCCCGCGCCCGGCCAACGGCATCAGCCTCGGCCCGCCACCCGTCGACGTCGACCAGCTCGAACGCCGCATCGTCGCCGACTGCACCGCCGTGCTCACCGGCGAACCGACCCCCGGCGCGCACGCCATCTGGCGGGACGGCCGCTGGTGGCACACCACCCTGCGCACCACCGACACCCACACCGGCACCGGTGGGCGGCTGGCCCGCTCCTGGCAGCCGCCCCCACCATCGTGGCAGGGACCACCGATCCCGCACCGGCGCTGCCCCGACTGCACCCACCTGCCCCACTGGGAAGACTGCGACTGCGAACCGATCGGTGGCTGCCGCACCTGCGGCGGCAGCCACCGCATCTATCAAGGTGCGACCGTCACCATCGCCGCCGGCCGCCGCCGGGTCCGCCACCTCAACTGGCCACCCCTCGGCGGTACGCCGCCAGCCGCACCGCCCTGGATCGGCTACCACCCGGGCGGCAAAGCCATCCACCAGCTCCCACCGGAATACCAGCTCACCCACCAGCTGACCGCGCTCGGCCTCGACCCGACCGAGCTGGCCACTCTCGACGGCCTCACCATGCACCTGCGCGACCACGAGCTGCTGCACGGCTACGCCACCGTGCACCGGCCCGGCGGCGACCCGGTCACGGCGTACCTCGAAAATGTCACCAACGGGCACCCCGGCGGGCGGATCCTGCTGCACGCCACCCCGCCGAAGGTGCCGCCCCTGGCCACAGTGGTCAAACTGGCGTACGCCCTCGGCCTGGCCCTGGTCGTCAGCGTCGCCGACCACCGCCGCAACGACGGCATCCCCTACCAGGTGCAGGGCCTCCGGTGGGGGATCCGCTTCGCCCCACCCGACACCACCCGCCACCTCGGCCGCTGGGATCCCGGGGCACACAGCCCCAGCCTGCCGAAAGCGATCGCGCAGGCCCTGGAGTACCTCCCCAACGCCACCGACCAGACCGTGCCCGCCGACCCGACCACCCCGATCCCGGTGCCGACCAACCTCCACAACAGCCCAGGTGAGCCCGACAGCGCAGGCGATGCCCAGCCCGACAACGGCCTACCCGACCCGGTGCCGGCGCTCACCGCGCTCGCCACCCACCACCCCGGCACCGCCGTCACCGTCCTGCTCACCCCACGGCGATGCGAAGTGCATCTGCCCGACGGCCCGCACCACACCAGGCTGATCGCCACCGCCGCCACCCTCGACGGAGCAGTCACCGCGGTGACTGCCGACATCTGACTGAACGCCGCCGGTTCGGCGCCACCAGCGGGAGACCGCGCCGACCGCACCCGACAGCGGGCGACGCGCCCAGCTCGTCCTCACCGTCGCGAACATCGACACCGCCGCGACACTCACCGGAGCCGTCGATGCCGCCGCCTGACCCCACATCGAGGTGAGGCTGACGCACGTCAAAACGCAGAATGACGTGCGTCAGCCTCACCTCGATGCGCGCTCCGCTGCTAATGCGACAACAGATTGGGTCTGCACAGGACAAGTCGGTGACAATAAGAACCCTGACGTTGACGAAGCGTGACCATCGAAGTCATGGGTACCGGTGCATCTTGATGCCGGAGATGCATCGTGATGCACCTGTGGCATCAAGCCTGTAGAGACACCCTGCCTCCGGGGCAGCCAAGCGATCGAAGCGACCCGAGCAGGCGGAGCAGCCAGAGCAGACGGAGCAACGGTTCAGCCTTTGCTTTATTCAGTAGTCGATGTACTGTCGCAAACCATGGAGACGCTGACGTACGGACAGGTGCTGGCGCGCTTCGGGCACGCCCTGTCCGACCCGGTCCGGGCCCGGCTGCTGCTCGCGCTGCGCGACGGCCCCGGCTATCCCGCCGAGCTGGCCGACCTGCTCGGCACCAGCCGGCAGAACCTCTCCAACCACCTGGCCTGCCTGCGCGGCTGCGGCCTGGTCGTGGCGGTGCCCGAAGGCCGGCGGTCCCGCTACGAGCTGGCCGACCCCCGGCTCGCCCACGCCCTGGGCGACCTGCTCGGCCTGGTACTGTCCGTCGACCCGGCGGCCTGCCCGTCGGCTGACACCGACGACTGCTGCTGATGTCCGCCCAGCTGCCGCTCATCCCGATCGGCCCGCCCCGGACGACCGGCCCGACCCAGCCGTCCGGGCATTCCGGCCCGGCCCGGCCGTCCGCCGCCCGGCAGGCGACGCTCGCCCGGCGAGTCCGATGGTTCGTCGCCGCCACCATCACCTACAACGTGATCGAGGCGATCGTCGCGATCAGCGCCGGCACCGTCGCCTCCTCCACCGCGCTCATCGGGTTCGGCCTCGACTCGGTGGTCGAGGTGGCCTCCGCCGCCGCGGTCGCCTGGCAGTTCACCGGCGCCGACCACGAGCGCCGCGAACGCCGCGAACGCGCCGCGCTGCGGGTCATCGCCGTGTCGTTCTTCGTCCTCGCCGGCTACGTCGGATTCGAATCGGTCCGGGCACTGCTGGGCGCACACCGCCCGGACCATTCCACGGTCGGGCTGATTCTCGCCGCGCTGTCCCTGGCGGTCATGCCGGTGCTCGCCACCGCGCAGCGCCGCGCCGGCCGCGAGCTCGGCTCGGCGTCGGCCGTCGCCGACTCCAAACAGACCCTGCTCTGCACCTACCTGTCCGCCGTCCTGCTCGTCGGGCTGGCGGTCAACTCGCTGTTCGGCTGGTGGTGGGCCGACCCGGCCGCCGCCCTCGTCATCGCCGCCGTCGCCGTCAAGGAAGGCCGGGAGGCCTGGCGCGGCGACACCTGCTGCGCCCCGACCGGGGCCAGCCCTGGTTCGTGCGGCCAGCAGCGGTGACGGCCGGCCCGGTGGCTACCATCGCCGGGTGAACGAGGCAGCCGATGAGCGCAGGGGCGAACAGGGCACCACCGGTGAGCAGGTCGACCCGAGCGGCCGGGGTGACGAGCGGCGCGGCACGCTGTCGGTGGTGCCGACGCCGATCGGCAACCCGCGTGACATCACGCTGCGGGCGCTGGACGTGCTGCGTACCGCCGGGTTGGTCGCCGCCGAGGACACCCGGCGGGCCAGGCGGCTGCTCGACGCGCACGACATCGACGTCCGCGTCGTCAGCTGCTACGACCACAACGAGCAGGCCCGTACCGCCGAGTTGATCTCCGTGCTGAACGCCGGCACCGACGTCGCGTTGATCTCCGACGCCGGTACGCCGTTGGTCAACGACCCCGGCTACCTGGTGGTCGGGGCGGCGCTGGCCGACGGGCTGCGGGTCGACCCGCTACCGGGGGCGAGCGCCGCGCTGAGCGCCCTGGTCGGCTCCGGGCTGCCGGCAAACCGTTTCCTGTACGTCGGTTTCCTGCCCCGCAAGTCGGCGGCGCGGCGCACCGCGTTGACCGAGCTCGCCCCGGTGGCCGCCACGTTGATCTTCTTCGAGGCGCCGCACCGGGTGGTGGAGATGCTCGCCGACGTACGCGAGGTGCTCGGCGATCGGTCGACGGCACTGGTGCGCAACCTGACCAAGTCGCACGAGGAGTGGCTGCGCGGCCCGCTGTCCCAGGTGCACGCCGAGCTGGCCGCCCGCGACGAGGTCAAGGGCGAGATCACCGTGGTGGTGGAGGGCCTACGGCGGGGTGAGTCGACCAACGGCGGCGGCGTCGGGGCCGGCGGCCTCGACCCGGACCGGGTGATCGAGCTGCTGCTCGGTGCCGGGCTGGACACCCGGACGGTACGGTCGTTGACCGGTCAGCTGACCGGGCTGGCCCGCAACGAGGTCTACGACCGGGTGTCGGCGCTGCGCCCCCGCTGACGGCGCCCGCATAGATCTATTGACATGCGCGTAACACGCTGCGAATAATCGGGTATCGCGGGTGGGAGCGCTCCCACCCGCTGCTTTCGATGCACGACCAACCTCGCGGCGTCCTGCCCACGCCGGGTGCCGCACGACCATCGAAAGGACCAGGCGTGTCGATACCCTCCCGGCGACGGACCGTTCCGCTCGCTGTCACTGCGGTGACGGCGCTCACCGCCACCGCACTCACCGCCGCGACTCCCGCGCAAGCGCAGGACGAGGCACCCGAACAGATCGTCAACGGCACCTTCGACGACGGCCACGCCCCCTGGTGGGGCACCCCCAACATCACCCTCGACTCCAGCAGCCAGCAGCTCTGCGCCGACATCCCCGGTGGCACCGTCAACCCGTGGGACGTCATCATCGGCCAGGACGACGTCCCGCTGGTCGCCGGCGAGACGTACGAATACAAGTTCTTCGCCACCGCCACCCCCAACAAGGTGATCCGGGCGCTGATTCAACTGCCGGTCGACCCGTGGACCCAGTTCATGGCGGCCAACCCCGAGGTCAGCGTCTCCGGCAACAATTACACGTACACGTTCACCGCCCCGACCGACCTGCCCAACGCCCAGGTCGCCTTCCAGGTCGGCGGCAGCACCGACCCGTGGCGGCTGTGCCTAGACGACGTGTCGCTGCGCGGCGGCGCCGAACCGGAGGAGTACGTGCCGGACACCGGGCCCCGGGTACGGGTCAATCAGGTCGGCTACCTGCCGAAGGGGCCGAAGAACGCCACCCTTGTCACCGACGCCACCGACCCGCTGCCGTGGAAACTGTACGACTCCACCGGCAGAGTCGTCGTCAACGGCAAGACCAAGCCGCGTGGGCTGGACGAATCCTCCGGGCAGAATGTCCACTCGATCACGTTCAGCCGCTTCGTCCGACCCGGCACCGGCTACACGCTCGTCACCGACGGCGAGACCAGCCACCCGTTCGAGATCGGCACCAGCTTCTACACGCAGCTGCGGGCCGACGCGCTGAAGTTCTACTACACCCAGCGCAGCGGCATCGAGATCCGCGACGAGCTGCGGCCCGGCTACGGCCGCCCGGCCGGGCACGTCGGCGTCGCACCCAACCAGGGTGACACCGCCGTACCGTGCCAGCCCGGCGTCTGTGACTACACCCTGGACGTCTCCGGCGGCTGGTACGACGCCGGTGACCACGGCAAGTACGTCGTCAACGGTGGCATCTCCGTCTACCAGCTGATGAACGAGTACGAGCGGGCCCTGCGGGTGCACCAGGGCAAGCCGTGGCTGCAGCGTGACGGCGTGCTCGACCTGCCGGAGAGCGGCAACAAGCTGCCGGACATCCTCGACGAGGTCCGCTGGCAGCAGGAGTTCCTGCTCAAGATGCAGGTCCCGGCCGGGCAGCCGCTGGCCGGCATGGCCCACCACAAGATCCACGACGCGGCGTGGACCGGCCTGCCGCTGCTGCCGCACCTCGACTCCCAGCTGCGCGAGCTGCACCCGCCGTCGACCGCCGCCACGCTCAACCTGGCGGCCACCGCCGCCCAGGCGGCGCGGGTGTTCAAGCCGTACGACGCGGCCTTCGCCGACCGCAACCTGGACGCGGCCCGCACCGCGTGGGCGGCGGCCAAGGCCAACCCGCAGATGTACGCCGACCCGGCCGACGCCATCGGCGGCGGTCCCTACGACGACGTCGACGTCACCGACGAGTTCTACTGGGCGGCGGCCGAGCTGTACCTGACCACCGGGGAGCGGGAGTTCCGCGACTTCGTGCTCGCCTCGCCGCACCACACCGGTGACATCTTCAAGGAGGGTGCCTTCGGCTGGCAGTGGACCGCTCCGCTGGGCCGGATGGCGCTGGCCACGACGCCAAGCGACCTGCCGGGCTGGTGGCAGGTGCGGGCGTCGGTGATCGAGGCGGCCGACCGCTACCTGGCCACGCTCAAGGCCCACCCGTACGGCATCCCGTACGCCCCTGCCGGCAACATCTACGACTGGGGTTCGAACAGCATCATCGTCAACAACGCGATCGTGATCGCCACCGCCTACGACCTGACCGGCAAGGAGAAGTACCGCGACGGAGTGCTGCAGACGATGGACTACATCTTCGGCCGCAACGCGCTGAACATCTCCTACGTCACCGGCTACGGCACGGTGTCGTCGCAGAACCAGCACTCCCGCTGGTACGCCCGGCAGCTCAACCCCGAGCTGCCGAACCCGCCGCGCGGCACGCTCGCCGGTGGTCCGAACTCGTCGATCCAGGACCCGGTGGCGCAGCGGCTGCTGACCGGCTGCGCGCCGCAGTTCTGCTACGTCGACGACATCGAGTCCTGGGCCACCAACGAGTTGACCATCAACTGGAACGCCCCGCTGTCCTGGATCGCGGCCTTCATCGCCGACCAGGGCCGCGGCTGATCCACACCCCTGCGCCGCTCGGGCGGGCACCGGGCCGTGGAGGTCAGAACGTGTAGGTCCGGGCGACGGTCACCAGTTCGCTGGTGTGTGAACCGGCGATTCCGACCCCGGTCGGCCGGGGGGTGAAGCCGGGCAGGTCGGCCAGGCCGTCGCTGCCGTCGGCCACCCGCACCCGGACCGGGCCGGCGGCGGCGTCCGCGCCGTCGCCGGCCCGCAGCACCAGCACGACCTCCAGCCCCTGCGGCGGCGGGGCGTGGAACACCGTCCCGAAGCTCCACCCGTCACCGGACGAGGTGCCGGTCGACTCGACCGGCACCTCCCGGCCGGCGACCGTCGCCGACACCACCTCGGGCCCGCCGGCCGCCACGTGCAGCCCCACCAGCCGGACCGGCCGCTGCTGCAGCAGGCGCAACCGCAGGGTACGCAGCCCGTCGGCGGCCACCCCGCTGTCGTCGAGCAGGTCCAGCGCCGGCGCCGGCAGGTTCGCCGCCTCGGCCGGCCCGGTACGCAGTGGATGGTCACCGATCAGTGGGAACTCGTCGGCCACCGACGCGGCCTGGTCGACGTACCCGGCGGTCCACGGCTGCGGCCGGGTCTCCCAGCTCAACCAGCGGGCCTCGCCGGTGTCGGTGTCCAGCGCGTACATCAGCTGGGTCGGCACCGGATGGTCGGCGTCGAACCGGTCCACGACGAGGCCGACCACGGCCTGCACCAGCGCGGCGAGCCCGGCGGCGACCGCCGGCACCGGCCCGGCCCGGCGGGCCCGGACCGCGGCGACGCCGCGCTGCCCGCCGGCCTGTGGCAGCAGCAGGTCCAGCACCGGCAGCGCGGCCAGCGCCAGCAGCGTCGCGACGAACGCGGCGGCCGCGGCCAGGCCCATGCCCAGCGCCGGGAAGAGCAGCACCACCGTCGGCGCCAGCAGCAGCACGCCGACCGTCGCCCCGGCGGCCAGCGCCACCACCGGCCACGGGCCGGTGATCCGCAGCGACAGCGCGACCAGGCAACCGGCCGTGCCGGCCAGCGCCGGCAGCGTCGCCAGGTAGGACCCGCCGGGGGCGAGTGCGGCGAGCAGCAGACCGATCAGGGCCAGCCAGGCCAGTCCGCCGACGGCCAGCGCCGCCGGGCCGACCCGCCGCCGCAGCAACGCGTACCAGGTGACGATCACGGCCGTGGTCAGCGCCAGCACCGCCAGCCGGTACGGCACCGGCCGGTACGGGTCGAGCAGGTCGGCGTACTCCGGCCGGAGCCGGACCACGACGGTCCACAGCAGCTGCGCGGCGACCGGCGCGGCGACCAGTGGGATCGCCGCCAGCCCGAACCCGGCGGCGAGCCTCGGCCAGTCGGCCCGGCCGCGTCGCCGGGTCGCCCAGGCCAGTACGCCGACCGCGACGGCGGCCAGCACCGCCAACGGCCAGGTCAGCGCGCCGGAGTAGCGGGCCAGCCCGAGCGGGGTCGGAAAGTAGGTGGCGTCGGAGTCGGCGGACAGCGCCGGGATGTCCGCCGCGCCGAACCCGCGGGCCAGGCCGAGGGTGTTGTCGCCGTGGTGCTGCAGGCTGGCCAGATCCATCGACGCGGGATTGTCCTGCGGGGTGTGGTAGATGGCCGAGCCGTCGATGTACGCCGAGTTCAGCCCGGCGAAGCCGGCGTCCAGGAACGGGGTGAAGTCGGTGTCGTTGGGCAGCAGCCGGTAGACCTCGACGGCGAACGACGTGCCGATCGGGTGCGGGGCGGCGCGACCGAACAGGTCGACCAGGGCGGCGTTGTCGCGGGACGTCTCGAAGGTGACCACCGGCCCGCCGCTGCCCCGCGCCTCCAGGTTGAGCACCACGGTGTCGTCGGCGTCGGCCAGCGGATGCCCGGCGACGAACGCCGCCGCCCCGCACAGGCAGGCCTCCTCCGCGTCGGTGAACAGCAGCACCACGTCGTTGCGCGGCCGGTCACCTGCGGTGATGGCACGGGCCACCTCCAGCAGGGTGCCGACGCCGGCGCCGTCGTCGTTGGCACCCGGGCTGACCTGGACCGAGTCGTAGTGGGTGACCAGCACCACCCGTCCGGTCGGGTCGTTCCCCGGGATCTGGGCGACCACGTTGCGTACCCGGGCCAGGGTGGCGCCGCTGGCCGCGCCGCTGAGCTGCCCGGCCTCGGCGCCGATCGCGTCCTGGGTCTGCGGGGCCAGCCCCAGCCCAGTCAGCGTGTCGACCAGGTAGTCGCGGACCTCGTCGTTGGCTGCGCTGCCGGTCGGGTGGGGCCGCTGGGCGATCCGTTCGATGTGCCGGTGGGCCCGGTCCGCGCTGAACTCGGTGGCCGGCGCGTCGACGCCGCGCGGCGCGGGTGGGCGCAGGTCGACCAGCGCAGCGGCGGCCACCAGGCCGAGGACGGCCAGCGCGGCGAGCGCGGCGGCCGGCCGCCGACGGGGCCGGGCGAACGCCCGGTGGGCGGCGGTGACGAGGGGTACGCCCATGGTGTTCTCCTGCGCTGCGGGGGTCGGGGGCGCCTACATCCTGCCCAACCCGGGCCGGCCGGGTCACCAGGCTTCGGGCGGGTGGCCTAGTTTGTGCAGATGCCTGCTGTTGTGCGCGCCGGTCAGCCGGGGGACGATCAGCGGGTCATCGAGAAGGAGCCCACTATCGATACTCACCTGGCGCGGCGGCGGACCAGCGGCAGGCCGGCATGACCGGTTCGTCACTTGTTCCGCCCCGTTCCGATCCTCGGTCCGAGCCGGGCCCGCCGATTCCTGTCGCGCCGGCGGAGCGGCTGCGGGTGCTGCTGGTCGAGGACGACGAGGGCGACGCGTTCCTGGTCGGCGAGTTGCTGGCGGAGGCGCAGGCGGCGGTCGACCTGGTGGTGGCGAACAGCCTGAACCAGGCCCGGGAGCGGATCGCCGGGGTCGACTGCGTCCTGCTCGACTTGGGGCTGCCGGACGCCCAGGGGCTGGACGGCCTGCGCCGGGTGCTCGGCGTGGCCGGCCGGGCGGCGGTCTGCGTGCTCACCGGCCGTCAGGACGAGCATCTCGGCATCGACGCGGTCGTCGAAGGTGCCCAGGACTACCTGGTCAAGGGCCAGGTCGACGGGGTGCTGCTGAGTCGGGCGCTGCGGTACGCCGTCGAGCGTAAGCGGGCCGACGAAAACGCCCGCCGGCTGCGTGAGGTCGAGCTGCGGCAGGCCGAGTCGGCCCGGCTGGAGCGCGGCCTGCTGCCGCAGCCGCTGATGGACACCGACGAGGTTTCGGTGCACACCTTCTACCGGCCGGGTCGGCACGCCGCGCTGATCGGCGGGGACTTCTTCGACGTGGTGCAGACCACGCCCGAGCGGATCGACCTGATCGTCGGCGACGTCTGCGGACACGGCGCCGACGAGGCCGCGCTCGGGGTCGAGCTGCGGGTCGCCTGGCGGGCGCTGGTGCTCGCCGGGGTGGCCGACGACGCGGTGCTGCCGGCGCTGGAGCAGGTGCTGATGAGCGAACGCCGGCTGCGGGAGATCTTCGCGACGGTGGCCGCCGTCCGGCTGGACCTGGCCGCCAACCGGGCCACTGTACGGTTGGCGGGACATCCGCCGCCGCTGCTGTTCCGCCACGGTCAGGTCGCGCCGGTACCCGCCCCCGGCGGCCTGCTACTCGGCGTCCACCCCCGCCCGCCCCGCGCCTTCGATCTGGAGTTCGACGCCGATGAGTGGTCCCTGTTGATGTACACCGACGGTCTGATCGAAGGGCGGCTCGGCGACTCCGACGAACGGCTGGACGTGGCGGGCCTGCAACGGCTGGTGGCCGATCCGGCGGCCCGGGACGTGCCGCTGCCGGCGCTGCCCGGCTGGCTGGTCGGCCGGGCCGAGGAGATCAACGGTGGTCCGCTCGCCGATGACGTGGCGATGCTGCTGGTCAGCCGGGGTGGTGGCCGGTGACCGCCGCTCCGCCACCGGCCGGGGTGTCCCCGGCCAGCCGGCTGACGCTACGCGCCCGGGTGACGCTGCTCTGTGTCGTGGTGGGCGGACTACTGGCGGCTCTGGCCGGCGGCGCGGCGCTGGTCGCCCGAGCCAACCAGAGCCACATCGACACCATGCTCACCAAGATCGGCCCGCTGCGGACCGACGCGGAGAGCCTGTTGACCGTGCTGGTCGACCAGGAGACCGGGGTACGTGGCTACGCGGTGTCCGGTGATCCGGCCGATCTCGCACCGTACCGGCAGGGGGCGGTGCAGGAACGGCAGCTGATCGACCACATGCTGAGTCTGATTGCCGAGGACGATCCGCTGCGCGGCCAGATCGAGGCCATCGCCGACCAGGCACGGCAATGGCGTGACCTGGTCGCCGAGCCGGCGATCGCCGCCGTCGAGGAGGACGGGACCGACGCCGGGCAGGCGCTGCTCGGCGACGCCGCCCGGGAACGTTTCGACGAGCTACGGGCCGACGTCGACCAACTGCAGGCGGACATCCTGACGGTCCGGGACCGGGTCGCGGCGAACGCCCGGAGCACCAGTCGGACCCTGGCCGGCTTGCTGGCCGTGGCGGCGGCGGTGGTGGCGCTGGCCGGGGTGGTCCTGCTGATGTCGCTGAACCGCCTGGTGATCGGCCCGGTCACCGGTCTCGCCGCGCAGGTGCGGCAGGTGGCCAACGGCGAGTACCACCGGGACATCGCCAACATCGGGCCACCGGAGCTGGCCGCGCTGGCCAGCGACGTGGACGGCATGCGGCGTAGGATCGCCGCCGATCTGGCCGAGGTGCGGCAGGCCCGGGAGCAGGTCGAGCGGGTGAACGGCCAGCTGCAGAAGCAGGCCGAGGAGCTGGTCCGGTCCAACCGTGACCTGGAGCAGTTCGCCTACGTGGCGTCGCACGACCTACAGGAGCCGCTGCGCAAGGTGGCCAGCTTCTGCCAGTTGCTGCAGCGCCGGTACGCCGGTCAGCTGGACGCCCGCGCGGACCAGTACATCGCCTTCGCGGTCGACGGCGCGCAGCGGATGCAGCGGCTGATCAACGACCTGCTGGCGTTCTCCCGAATCGGCCGGATGACCTCCGGTTTCACCGACGTCGACCTGAACAAGGTGATGACCGACGTGGCCGGCCAGACCGAGGCGAGCCGGGAGTACGCCGGCGGCGAGCTGACCTGGTCGGAGCTGCCGGTGGTCCCCGGTGAGGAGCCGCTGCTGACGAATCTGCTGGTCAACCTGGTGAGCAACGCGTTCAAGTTCCGCCAGCCGCAGGTGCCGCCCCGGGTGGAGATCTCCGCCCGTGAGCTGGACGGCGAGTGGGAGATCAGCTGCCGGGACAACGGCATCGGGATCGAGGCCGAGTTCGCCGACAAGATCTTCGTGATCTTCCAGCGGCTGCACTCCAAGGACGCCTACCCCGGCACCGGGATCGGGCTGGCGATCGGCAAGAAGATCGTCGAGTACCACGGCGGCCGGATCTGGGTGGACACCCAGGTCGACGAGGGTACGGCGATCCGTTTTACGCTTCCGATGACCGCCCGCCCGGACCCGGTGTCCGCAGCGCCGGTCGACGGCGACGCGGAGCAGGCGGAGAAGGAGGCGAGCGTGTGATGACCGAACCGGACGGCAAGAGCCCGATAGAGGTGCTGCTGGTCGAGGACGATCCGGGTGACGTGCTGATGACCCAGGAGGCGTTCGAGGAGCACAAGGTCCGTAACCGGCTCACCGTCGTCTCGGACGGCGCCGAGGCGCTGGCCTACCTGCGCCGGGAGGGCAGGTACGCCGACGTGGAGTTGCCCGACCTGATCCTGCTGGACCTGAACCTGCCCCGGCGGGACGGCCGTGAGGTCCTTGAGGAGATAAAGAAGGACGACGAGCTGTGCCGGATCCCGGTGGTGGTGCTCACCACCTCGCAGGCCGACGAGGACATCCTGCGCTCCTACCAGCTGCACGCGAACGCGTACGTGACCAAACCGGTGGACTTCGAGCGGTTCATCGCGGTGATCCGGCAGATCGACGAGTTCTTCGTCAGCGTGGTGAAGCTGCCCCCACGCGGCTGACAGATGATCGACGAGGTGGGTGAGCTGCTGCGGGAAGCGGCGGCGCGGGCGGTGCTGCCCTGGTTCAACCAGCTGTCCGCCGAGCACATCACCGAGAAGGCGCCGGGTGACCTGGTCACCGTGGCCGACCAGCAGGCCGAGGAGGTCATCGCGGCCGGGCTGCGGCGGCTGGCGCCGGATTCGGTGGTGGTCGGTGAGGAGGCGGTCGCCGTCGATCAGTGGCTGCTGCGCCGGCTGCGCGACGCTGGCCGGGTCTGGCTGGTCGACCCGATCGACGGTACGGCGAACTACGCGGCCGGCCGCCGGCCGTTCGTGATGATGGTGGCCCTGCTCGCCGCTGGTGAACCGGTGGCGAGCTGGATTCTCGACCCGGTGGCCGGGTCGCTGGTGTCGGCCGAGCGCGGGTCCGGTTGCTGGGTGGACGGGGTACGGCTGACGTCGCCGTCGGCCACGCCACCGGTGGGCCAGCTGCGCGGGGCGGTGCCGCTGGAGTATCTGCCGGTGCCGGTGCGGGCCGCCGTCGAGGCCGGCGGTGACCGGGTGGGTGCGGTGCTGCCGGGGCAGCGCTGCGCCGGTCGGGAGCACTGGGACATCGCCGCCGGCGAGCAGGACTTCGCGGTGTTCTGGCGGACTCTGCCGTGGGATCACGTGCCGGGCACGCTGCTGGTGCGGGAGACCGGTGGGGTGGCGATGCGGCTGGACGGCAGCCCGTACGACTTCACCGACGACCGGTCGGGGCTGCTGGTGGCCCGGACCGACGCGGTCTGGCAGGAGGTACGGTCGGCGCTGTTGCCGGCCGGGTGACCATCAGCCGCCGGCGGGCTGCCAGTCGACGGCGAGGCTTTCCCGGGCGCCGGCGCGTTCCAGATGTTCGCCGACGAGGTACTCCACCCGGGCGAGCCCGATGTCGTCGTCGCTGTCGGCGTGCAGGGTGAGGCTGTCGTCGGTGGCGTCGATCCGGCAGGTGCCGAAACCGAAGTCGATCAGCCCCTGGTCGGCGGTCCATTTCACGGGTACGGCGGTGGCGAAGTGTTCGCACAGGTGTGTCAGGTGGCGCCGCGACCGTGGGGTCCGGACGTGAGCCTCGGAACGTGGCACCGGAATCCTCACTGGAGACTGTGGATAAGGTTAGGCTAGCTTAATTTACTGGCGACCTGCGGCATCGCCGGGATGGCTGTGCGACACGCCGACCATCACGATCTGTAATCGTGCTGATTTTGCGTGATGAGTTCATTGCTACAGGTAATAGTTGGGACTCGACTGCGCGCCATCTGCATAGTGTGGTAATGCACTCGACGCGCCGGTGTTCCAGTGGCGACGGTGAAATCCGGTAAGCTGTGCCCGGTTTACGGACCGCGACCCGACAAAGTGATCCAGGAGGACGCGACTGTGGTCGGCACGACGGAATTCCGGCGGCGCTCCGGTGTGGCGGCGTCACTCGTTGCGCTGGTCACCGCGATCGCGCTGGTGATCGGCACACCGGTCGCCTCGGCCGCGCCCGACGCCCCGGACGAAGGCGACAACAAGAGCCTGCGCGAGGTACTGGAGGCCGCTTCCAAGGGGCACATCGAGGCAAAGGCCAAGCTGGACAACTCCAAGAAGCGCCAGAAGGAGCTGACCGCCCAGTACGACGCCGTACAGGATCGGCTCGTCTCGCTCACCGACGAGGTCGGGCTGATGGCGGCCGAGTCCTACCGGGTGGGGCGGCTGACCTCGGTCACCCTGCTGCTGAACAGCGCCTCCCCGGCCGACATGCTGGACCGCGCCGCCGGGCTGGAGGTCATGGCCCAGCGGGAGGGCCGCAACCTGCGGGCGCTCACCGAAGCCCACGAGCAGGCCGCCCGGGCCAAGGCCGCGATCGACAACGAGGTACGGGAGCAGGAGAAGCAGGTCGCCATCATGGCCCGCAAGAAGCAGGACGCCGAGCGCGCCCTGGCGGCCGTCGGCGGCCAGTCCAGCGGCGGATTCGTCAGCACCACCTCGGCCGCCGCCAAACCCGCGCCCCGCAACTCCGACGGCTCCTGGCCGTCCGAGTCCTGCAACGTCGACGACCCGACCACCTCCGGCTGCATCACCCCGCGCACCCTGCACGCCCTGAATCAGGCGAAGGCGGCCGGCTTCACCCGGTACGTCTCCTGCTTCCGCAACGGCGGCAGCGGCGAACACCCCAAGGGCCGGGCCTGCGACTTCTCCGCCGAAGCCGGCGGATTCAAAAACCGCGCCGCCACCGGTGGCGACCGCACGTACGGCAACAACCTCGCCGGCTACTACATCAACAACGCCGACCGGCTCGGTGTGCTCTACGTCATCTGGTACCGGCAGATCTGGATGCCCGGCACCGGCTGGCGGTCGTACAACGGCGGCGGCAGCCCGGCCGGCGACCATACCAACCACGTGCATCTCTCGATGCTCTGACCTAACCGCGTGCATCTGTCGATGCTCTGAACCAGCCCTCCGTGTATCCCGCTCGACCACCGGTCGGGCGGCGGGCGGGATGCGTACCATCACAGCGATGGACTCGCCACCACCGGACGTCGCCACCAACAGCGCCGACCCGGCAGACTCCGCCGCCGGCACCCAGCTCGCGGCCGGTGCACAGATCGAGGCACCGCCGGCCACGCCGCTGCGTCCCGGCCTGGCCGCCGCGCTGGTCTTCGTCTCCAGCGGTGCCGTTCTGGTACTGGAGATCGTCGCGCTGCGGCTGGTCGGGCCGTACATCGGGGTGACCCTGCAGACCAACAGCGCGGTGATCGGCGTCGCGCTGGCCGCGATCGCCTACGGCACCTGGATCGGCGGCCGGATCGCCGACCGGCGCGACCCCCGCCCGCTGCTGCCGGCCGCGCTGGTCCTCGCCGGGATCACCACCGCGATCACCCTTCCGCTGGTGCGGTACGCCGGGGAACTGCTGCGCGGCAGCGCCGTGGTGGGCATCCTGCTGCTCACCATGGTGGCCATCGTGCTGCCGGCGGCGCTGCTGTCGGCGGTCACCCCACTGGTGATCAAACTGCAGCTCGGCGACCTGAACCGCACCGGCGAGGTGGTCGGCAAGCTGTCCAGCATCGGTACACTCGGCGCGATCACCGCCACCCTCGGTACCGGCTTCTTCCTGGTCGCCACGCTGCCCAGCAGCGTGATCTTGATGACGCTGGCGCTGCTGCTCGGCGGCTGCGGCATCGCCCTCGGGGTGCATCTGCACCTGCACCGCACCCGGCCATCCGCCGCCGCGACCACCGCCACCGCGACCACCGCCACCGACGGCACCGCAGGCGGCGGCCGGAAAGGCGCCGCCACGCGGGCCGCCGTCGCCGTGATCGGGCTGCTCGCCGTCGGCCTCGCCGTCGTCGCACCCGACCCGTGCGACGTGGAGACCGAGTACCACTGCGCCACCGTGCAGGCCGACCCGGACCGCGACTCCGGGCGGCTGCTGCTGCTCAACTCGGCCCGCCACTCGTACGTGGACCTCGACGACCCCACCCACCTGGAGTTCGCCTACACCAGATGGATCGGTGCCGCCCTCGACGTGACCGCCCCACCCGGGGAACCGCTCGACGCGCTGCACCTCGGCGGCGGCGGCTTCACCATGCCCCGGTACCTCAGCGCCACCCGGCCGGGCACCCGCAACACCGTCTACGAAATCGACGGTGGACTGGTCGACCTGGGCGTGCGGGAGCTCGACGTACAGCCGGGTCCCGACCTGACCGTGGTGGTCGGCGACGCCCGGATCCTGGTCACCGACCTGCCCACGGACAGCGTCGACGTGGTCGTCGGGGACGCCTTCGGGCACCTGGTGGTGCCCTGGCACCTGGCCACCCGGGAGATGGCCGCCGAGATCCGCCGGGTGACCCGACCGGACGGCATCTACCTGCAGAACGTGATCGACTACCCGCCGCTGCGGTTCATCCAGGCCGAGGTGGCCACCGTCGCGGCCGAGTTCCCCGAGGTGGCCCTGATCACCCGGCCAGGGGCGTCGACCCGGCTCAGCGGCAGCAACTTCGTCATCCTCGCCGCCGACCGGCCGCTGCCGTTGGACGAGGTACGGGCCCGGTTGACCGCTTCGGTCGGCGCCGAGTTCGATCTGCTCGCCGGGGACGAACTGACCGATTTCGTGGCCGGCGCGCAGCCGCTCACCGACGACTACGCCCCGGTCGACCAGCTGCTCGTCGCCCCCTGATGCGTTTCCGCAGGTGTAGCTTGGGCCAGATCGGGCAACTCGGTTGTCATGGGCGGGGTGGCGAACGACTGCGGGCAACTGCTCGGTGACCGGTACCGACTGATCGAACGGCTCGGCACCGGCGGGACGTCGGTGGTCTGGCGCGGCTACGACGAGATCCTCGACCGGCAGGTCGCGATCAAGGTCCTCGCCCCGCAGTACGCCCCGGACCAGGTGTTCCGCCATCGGATCCGGGTGGAGGCGCAGGCCGCCGCCCGGCTGTGCCACCCGCACATCACCAACGTCTACGACTACGGCGAAGCCGTCCGGGACGAAGCGACCCTGCCGTACGTGGTGATGGAGCTGGTGGACGGCGAATCGCTGGCCACCCGGCTTCGCCGGGAGCACATCCTGTCCTGGCGGGACGCGGTGGTGGCCTGCGCCGAGGTCGCCTCGGCGCTCGCCGCCGCGCACGCCACCGGCGTCGTCCACCGCGACGTCACCCCGGCGAACGTCATGCTGACCAGCACCGGGGCAAAGGTCGTCGACTTCGGCATCTCCGCGTTGGCCGGCGAGAGCGACGTCGGCCCGGACGGCAACCTGCTCGGCACCCCGGCGTACCTGGCGCCGGAGCGCCTCAACGGCGGCCAGGTCTCACCAGCCACCGACGTGTACGCCGTCGGCCTGCTGCTCTACCGCTCACTCACCGGCCGGCTGCCCTGGCAGGCCGCAAGCGTCACCCAGATGCTGCGGGCGCACCTGCACACCGTGCCCGACCCGATGCCGCCGGTCGCCGGACTGCCGGCGGAGGTGGTCGACCTCACCCTGCGGTGCCTGGCCAAGTGTCCGGCGGACCGGCCGACCAGCGAGGAGGTGGCGAAGACGTTGGCGGCCGCCGTCGGGGTGGCCGCCGGGCTGTCGCCGTCGATGGTGGCGCCGCTGCCGAACCGGCCGGGCTCCGACACCGACGGCACCACCGACGACGGACCGTCACCCGTCGGCGTCGATGTCACCTGCGGGTTGGAGGTCACCGGGCTGGACCTGCCGGTCGCGACCGGCACCAGCCGGCGCCGCCGGCTGCGGACCTCGTGGGTGCAGCGCCGGGCGGAAGCCGTGGTGATCGGGGTCGGCCTGATGATGCTCAGCGCCCTGGTCTGGGCCGGAGCCGGTGCCACGCCGGCCACCGACCGGTTCCGCGAGGCGGTGGCCGCGCCGCCGGACTTCGGGCTCGCCGCCCAGTCCTCGGCGCCCTGCCGGGTCGAATACACGGTACGCGGCGACTCCGGGCGGGAGTTCGTCGCGGCGGCCACCGTCACCAACACCGGTTCCGCCGTACTGACCGACTGGTCGCTGCGCTTCGCCTTCCCTGGCACCCAGCGGCTCACCGCGGTGCGGGGCGGGCAGTGGGAACAGCAGGGCGGCGACGTACGGCTGCGGCCCGCCGCCGACGCCACCACCCTGGCTCCGGGGACGACCGCGCAGCTCCAGCTGGCCGGTGACTACGACGGGGTCAACACGCTCCCGCTGGAATTCCACCTCGACGAGCTGATCTGCGACGTGTCCGTGGCGGCGGTCGCCGGACAGGCGGCGGGCGCGACGACCGAACTGCTGGAGACGGCGAACGGTCAGCCGGAGGCCGACCCGTCCCCGGTCCGGTAGGACACCGGCGGACGGTGCGGCTCGGTTGCCGGGGTACGTACGGGTTCAGGTGGCGGCGGCGAACCGCTGCACCTGTTCGGTGGTGCCGGAGACGATCAGCAGGGCACCTTCGCGCAGCTCAGTGTCGCCGTCGGCGTAGGTGAACCGTTCCCCCGGTATCTTCACCCCGATCACCGTCACCCCGTACCGCGACCGCAGGTCGGTCTCGCCGAGCCGCCGGCCCGCCGTGCCGCTCGGCAGCCGGGTCTCGGCGATCGAGAAACCGTCGTCGAACTCGATGAAATCGAGCATCTTGCTGGTGATCAGGTGTGCCACCCGGTCGCCCATCGCGGCCTCCGGATAGATCACGTGCCGGGCACCGACGGAACGCAGAATTTTGCCGTGCTTGCCGGAGACCGCCTTGGCCCACACCTCGGTGACGCCGATCTCGGCGAGGCTGAGCACGGTCAACACGCTGGCCTCGACGTCCGAGCCGATGCCGACCACCACCCGCTGGAAGTCCCGCAGACCCAGTTGACGCAGCGCCTCGGTGTCGGTCGAATCGGCCTGCACCACGTACGTCAGGCGGTCTGCCCACTGCTGGACCACCGCCGGGCTGGAGTCGACGCCGAGCACGTCGAAGCCCATCCGCAGCATCGAGTCGGCGATCTGGCCGCCGAACCGGCCGAGCCCGATGATGACCACGGTCCGGGTGGACCTGGTGCCGGTACGGTCAGCCAACGATGGGTCGCTCCTCCGGGTAGTGGAACCGTCGCCGCCGGGTGTTCAACGCGATCGCCGAGCCCAACGTGACGCTGCCGATCCGGCCGACGAACATCAGCACGACGAGCAGCACCTGGGCGGGGTCGGGCAGGTCACCGGTGATCCCGGTGGACAGCCCGGTCGTGCCGAACGCCGACGTCACCTCGTACAGCGCCTGCTCGCCGCCGATGTCGTCGGTCAGGCTGATCAGCGCCAGGGTGCCGGCCCCGACCAGCGCCACCCCGATCAGCGCCACCGTCAGTGCCTGACGCTGGCCGGCCGCCGCGATCCGCCGCCGGCCGATCACCACGTCGTGCTCACCGCGCAGCTCCGACCAGATGACGAAGGCGAGCAGGAAGAAGGTGGTCACCTTGATCCCGCCGGCGGTGCTGGCGCTGCCACCGCCGATGAACATCATCCCGATGGAGACCACCGTCGTCTCCGGGTTGAACTCCCCCGCGTCGACCGTGTTGAACCCGCCGGACCGGGTCATCACGTCCTGGAACAGCGCGGCCAGCAGC
The DNA here is from genome assembly GCF_048060215.1 of Micromonospora sp. LOL_021. NCBI lineage: Bacteria > Bacillati > Actinomycetota > Actinomycetes > Micromonosporales > Micromonosporaceae > Micromonospora > Micromonospora sp. LOL_021. The sequence goes on from NZ_JBHMIN010000002.1 coordinate 182,435, forward strand.
TTCTCCGGCAGGTCGAGCGGGCCCAGGGTACGCGGGTTGGCCCACTCGAAGGTGAGCATGCTGACGAAGCCGATGCCGATCAGCGTCACCGTGCCCCACACGGTCAGCCGGGTGTGCACCGACCAGCGCTGCGGCCGGCCACGCTCGCGGGCCAGCTCGAACAGGGCCGGGAAGCCGAGCCCGCCGACCACCACGCCGACGATCAGCGGTAGGCAGATCCACCAGTCGCCGACGAACTGGACCAGCCCGTCGGAGTAGAGGACGAAGCCGCCGTTGTTGAACGCCTGGACGGCGTGGAACAGCCCGTACCACAGGGCCCGGGGCGGCGGGTAGTCGTAGTGCAGCCACAGCCGGGCGGCCAGGATGAGGGTGATCGCCGTCTCGGCGCCGAGCATCGTCGCCGCGATCCGCAGCAGCACCCGCCGGATGTCGGACAGCGCGAGGCTGTTGGTCTCGGCCTGCGCGGTGAGCCGGCTGCGCAGCCCCAGCCGGCGGGACACCAGCAGGCCGAGCAGGGTCGCCAGCGACATGATCCCGAATCCGCCGAGCTGGGTGAGCACGGTGATCAGTACCAGGCCGAGCGGCGTCCAGTAGGTCGGGGTGTCGGTGACGGCCAACCCGGTCACGCAGACCGTCGAGGTGGCGGTGAACAGGGCCGTGACGAAGGGTGCCGCGTCGGGTCCCTGGCGACTGGCCGGCACCATCATCAGTACGGTGCCCACGGCGATCGCCCCGAGGAACGCGATCGGCACGATCCGGGCGGGGTTTCGCAGCGGCCGGCGCATCAATGATGTCATACCACCGCAAAACCGGAAAACACCGTATATTGATCGACATTCATGTGGTGGTCGACCGGTCACCGTCCGCCTGTCGCCCACCGGTCTCCCGCCCGTCGTCCGGGGCGTCTTCACTGACGCCCGACCGTGCCCCGGGAACCCCTGTGAGGAGACGACGTTGTCGCGTACTCTGCCGATCATGCTGCTCGCCGGCACCCTGCTGGCCACCATGGCGATCCCGTCCGCCGCCACCGCAACCGACCCGGCGGCCCGCGGCAAGCCGCAGGCCGAGCCGAAACCACTGGTCATCGCCCACCGAGGGGCCAGCGGCTACCGGCCGGAACACACCCTGGAGGCGTACCGGCTGGCGATCCGTCAAGGCGCCGACTACATCGAGCCCGACCTGGTGTCGACCGCCGACGGGGTGCTGGTCGCCCGGCACGAGAACGAGATCTCCGGCACCACCGACGTCGCCGACCGCGCCGAGTTCGCCGACCGGCGGACCACCAAAACCATCGACGGGCGCTCCGTCACCGGCTGGTTCACCGAGGACTTCACCCTGGCCGAGCTGCGTACCCTGCGGGCCGTGGAGCGCCTGCCGCAGGTCCGGCCGACCAACACGGCGTTCGACGGTGAGTTCGCGGTGCCGACCCTGCAGGAGGTCATCGACCTGGCCCGGTCGGAGAGCCGGCGGCTGGGTCGGACCATCGGCATCTACCCGGAGACCAAGCATCCCACCTACTTCCAGTCGATCGGGCTGCCGCTGGAGGAGCCGCTGGTCGACACGCTGCGACGCAACAAGCTGACCCGGCGTACCGACGCGGTGTTCATCCAGTCCTTCGAGACCGCCAACCTGCGCAAGCTGAGCCGGATGACCGACGTGCGGCTGGTGCAGCTGCTCGGCGGCAGCGGCCGGCCGTACGACTTCGTCGTGGCCGGTGACCCGCGCGGCTACGCCGACCTGGCCACCCCGGACGGGCTCGCCTGGATCAGCCGGTACGCCGACGCCATCGGGCCCACCAAGGACCTGATCGTGCCGCGCGACGCCGACGGCGCACTGCTGGCCCCGACCTCGCTGATCCGCGACGCCCACCGGGCCCGGCTGGCGGTGCACGCCTGGACGTTCCGGGCGGAGAACCAGTTCCTGCCGGCCGACCACCGCATCGGCACCGACCCGGCCGCCCGGGGCGACATCACCGCCGAGTACGAACTGTTCTACGGCCTCGGGCTGGACGGGCTGTTCGCCGACCACCCGGACACCGCCGTGGCGGTCCGCGCCGCCACCCGCTGAGCCCGACCCGGGGCCGCCGGCCGGTCGGTTCCGCCGGTCCTTGCTACGGTCCACCGATGACCGTTACGCCGGACCGGGCCGAGTTGCACGACCGCGCCGAGCAGACCCTGCACCGGCTGGCCGGGCCGGGCGCGACGTTGCGCGACGACCAGTGGCGGGCCATCGAGGCACTGGTCGTCGACCGGCGGCGGGTGCTCTGCGTACAGCGCACCGGGTGGGGCAAGTCGGCGGTCTACTTCATCGCCACCGCGCTGCTGCGCGCCGGTGCCGACCCGGCCACCCCGGCCGGGCCGGCACCGACCGCGCCAGCCGGGCCGACCGTGATCGTCTCGCCGCTGCTGGCGTTGATGCGCAACCAGGTGGCCGCCGCCGAACGGGCCGGCATCCAGGCACGGACGATCAACTCCGCCAACCTCGACGAGTGGGACACCGTCAGCGCGGAGATCCGGGCCGGCGCGATCGACGTACTGCTGATCAGCCCGGAACGGCTGAACAACCCCGACTTCCGGGACAACGTGCTGCCCAGCCTGGCCGCCACCACCGGCCTGCTGGTCATCGACGAGGCGCACTGCGTGTCGGACTGGGGGCACGACTTCCGCCCCGACTACCGGCGGATCCGGACCTTCCTGCGCGAGCTGCGCCCCGGCACGCCGGTGCTGGCCACCACCGCGACCGCCAACACCCGGGTCACCGACGACGTCGCCGAACAGCTCGACGCCACCAGCGTCACCAGCGCCAGCGGTGCCGCCGGCGAGGGCGAAGGCGGCGCTGGCCAGGGCGGGGCCGGCAGGCTCGGCGACACGCTGGTGCTACGCGGTCCGCTGGACCGCCAGTCGCTGCGGCTGGCCGTACTTGACCTGCCCGGCACCGCGCACCGGCTCGGCTGGCTCGCCGACCACCTGGACACGCTGCCCGGCTCCGGCATCATCTACACGCTCACCGTCGCGGCCGCCGCCGAGACCGCCGAGTTCCTGCGGTCCCGGGGCTACGCCGTCGCCGCGTACAGCGGCCAGTCCGACGACGCGCAACGCCGCGCCGCCGAACAGGACCTGCTGGACAACAAAATCAAAGCCCTGGTGGCGACGTCCGCGCTCGGCATGGGCTTCGACAAGCCGGACCTCGGTTTCGTGGTGCACCTCGGCGCGCCGCCGTCGCCGATCGCCTACTACCAACAGGTGGGCCGGGCCGGCCGGGCGCTCGACGGCGACCGGTACGCCGACGTGGTGCTGCTGCCCGGCCCCGAGGACCAGGCGATCTGGCGGTACTTCGCGTCCCTGGCCTTCCCCCGCGAGGAACAGGTGCGCTCGGTGCTGGCCGCCCTCGAGAACGCCGGCCGTCCGCTGTCCACCCAGGCCCTGGAGCCGATCGTCGACCTGCGGCGCACCCGGCTCGAACTGATGCTCAAGGTGCTCGACGTGGACGGTGTGGTACGCCGGGTGCGCGGCGGCTGGGTCGCCACCGGCGAGCCGTGGCACTACGACGCCGCCCGGCTGCGCCGGGTGGCCCAGGCCCGCGCCGCCGAACAGCAGATCATGCAGGAGTACGCGGTACCGGCCGACACCGCGCCGCCGGCCGGCCGGCCCGGCTGCCGGATGGAGTTCCTCCGCCACTGTCTGGACGACCCGCAGGCCCAGCCGTGCGGGCGCTGTGACCGGTGCGCCGGCGGGTGGCTGCCGTCCGAGGTGAGTCCGGACGCGCTGCGCGCCGCCGAGTCCTTCCTCGGCCGCGCCGGAGTGGAGATCCCTCCGAAGAAGCTCTGGCCGACCGGGCTGGAGGCGGTCGGCGTACCGCTGCGCGGCAAGATCGGCCCCGACGAGCAGGCACTGCCCGGCCGGGCCGTCGGGCGGCTGTCCGACCTGGGCTGGGGTAGCCGGCTGCGGGACCTGCTCGCCGCCGGCCGGCCGGACTCCGCGCTGCCGGCGGACGTCGCCGGTGCGGTGATCGACGTGCTCCGCGAGTGGGCACGCGGCGGCCAACCGTGGCCGGCCCGGCCGGTCGGGGTGGTGGCGGTCGCCTCCCGGACCCGCCCGGAGCTGGTGGCCAGCACCGCCCGACGGATCGCCGAGGTCGGCCGGCTGCCGCTGCTCGGCTCGGTCGAGCCGACCTGGGCCGAACCGCCGTCGGCTCAGGGCCGGGGCAACAGCGCCCAACGGGTCCGTACCGTCCATGACGCCTTCGCCGCGCCGCCGGAGCTGGCTGCGGCGTTGTCCGGGCTGACCGGCCCGGTGCTGCTGGTCGACGACCTGGTCGACACCGGCTGGACGTTGACCGTCGTGGCCCGGCTGCTGCGGCACTCCGGTGCCCCGGCGGTGCTGCCGTTCGCCCTCGCCACCACCAACTGACCCGGTCCGAGCGAGACGGGATCACCCGGCCGCAGTCAGCCCGGCCCAAGGTCAGCCCGGCCGGCCGTAGCCCTTGATCGGCATCCGGTCGATCCGGTCGACGCGGACCACTTCACCGTGCCGCGGCGCGTGGATCATCTGGTCGGCCCCGATGTAGATCCCGACGTGCTGCACATTGCTGTAGAAGAAGACCAGGTCACCGGGGCGGAGCTGATCGCGGCCGAGCCGCGTGACGGTGCCGAACTGCCGGCGGGCGTTGTGTGGCAACCGCACCCCGGCCTTCGCCCAGGCCGCCGAGGTCAGTCCGGAGCAGTCGTACGAGTGCGGCCCGGCCGACCCCCACCGGTACGGCTTGCCGAGCTGGGCATGGGCGAAGGCGACGGCGCTGGCCGCGATACCGGTCGCCGCTTCGGGCAGTGGGTTGGCCGCCGGGCTGCGGTCGGCGGCGTCGGCGCCGGACCGGTCCAGCAGCGCCTGCTGGCGGTCCCGCAGCTCGGTCAGCGCCCGGATGTCCGACTCGATCTGCCGCTGCGTCCCGGACAGCTGCTCCTGCTGCAGCAGCTGCTGCTCGATCAGCGCGTTCGCCGCCCGGCGCGCCGCTTCGCTGCGGTCGCGGGTGTCGCGCAGCCCGGCGATCGTCCGCTCGTTGTCGCGGTTGATCACGTCGGCGATGAGCAACTGGTCGACGAAGTGTTCCGCCGACGCGGTGGACAGCAAGGTGGCGACGGGTCGGGCACCGTTCACCCGGTAGTTGCTGGCCGCGAGTTGGCCGACCTGATCGTGTCGGACCGCGAGCTGCCGGTCCAGTTCGATGATCGTTTCGCTGAGTCCACCAGCGCGTTCCTGGTTGTGGCGCAGGTCCAGCCGGATCTCGTTGTACTGCTCGACCACCGTCTCCAACTGGTGGGCCGCCTGGTCGATCCGCCGGTCCAACTCGGCGATCGAGGCCTGCGCCTGGGCCGGAGCCGGCAGCAACGTGGCGGTTACAGCGGTGACGAGGGCGGCTGCCCTACCTGCCAAGCTATTAACGGTCACGGATGGTACAACGACGGTGCGTCGCGGAAGCCACGGCCGACGACCCGGCCGAGGCGCTGCCGGCCAGTAGCGACTACCGTCGGCGAGGTGGGAGAAACAGCGACCGGTGCCGGCGATCCGCCGGAGCCGACGGATCTGGCCGGGCCCGGACCGGGGACATCCACCGTGCGGCTGGCGACCGGGGTCGCTGCCGTCGTGCTCGCGATGCTCGCCGGATTCGCCCTGGGCCGGGCGGTGACCGCCCCGACCAGCATCGGCACCCAGTACGCGGCCGGCGCGGCCGACCACACCCACCCGCCCGGAACCACACCGCACGTGCACGGCGGCGGCACCGACGGCAGTGACGGCGGCGGTCAGGTGTCCGGCCTGTCGGTCAGCGTCGGCGGCTACACCCTGGTGCCGGTGCAGCGGCAGCTACCGGTCGGCGACCAGGTCGACCTGCGCTTCCAGATCGTCGACGCCGATCAGCGGCCGGTCACCACCTTCGACGTGGTGCACGACAAGCCGATGCACCTGATCATCGCCCGCCGGGATCTGACCGGTTACCAGCATCTGCATCCGACGATGGCGCCGGACGGCACCTGGAGCGTCCCGGTCCGGCTGGCCGCCGCCGGCATCTGGCGGCTCTACACCGACTTCACCTTGCGCGACTCCGGCGGTACGCCGGTCGCGTTGACCCTCGGCGTCGACCTCGTGGTGGCCGGCGAGTACCTGCCGACCGACCTGCCGGCCGCCGCCGACACCGCCGAGGTGGACGACTTCACCGTACGGATGCGCGGGGTCGCGCGGCGCGGTGTGGTGACGCCGCTGCTGTTCGAGGTGAGCCGGGCCGGCCAGTCCCCGACGTTGGAGCCCTACCTCGGCGCGTACGGGCATCTGGTCGCGCTGCGCGACGGCGACCTCGGCTACCTGCACGTGCATCCGGAGGCCGAGCTGGTCGACGGTGCGGTGAAGTTCTGGCTGACCGCCCCGAGCTCCGGCGACTACCGGCTGTTCCTGGACTTCCAGGTGGCCGGCGAGGTGCACACCGCCGAGTTCACCGTCACGGTCGACTGACCACGGCCGTCCCGGCGGCGTCCGGCACGGCCGTCCCGGCGGCGTCCGGCAGCGCCGGTAGCAGGGTCTGCAGCCGGGGGGTCACCGCCCACTGGTCGACCAGCGCCCGGTAGGCCCGGTGCTGCTCGCGCCGGTCAGCTACGCCGCCGCGCCGGGCCCGCAGCAGCAGGTTGCGCGGCGTGTGCCGGGAGTCGATGAACTCGACCACGTCCACCCGGTAGCCGTACGCCCGGAGCAGGGTCGCCCGCAGCGTGTCGGTGAGCACGTCGGCGAACCGTTCCCGCAGGATGCCGGCGGAGACCAGCGGCCCGTACGGCTGCGGTGCCGGCTGCCGGCGCAGCTGGGCGGCGATGTCGTGGTGGCAGCAGGGCGCGGCCAGCACCCACCGGGCCTGCCAGTCGACGGCCCGGGCCAGCGCCTCGTCGGTGGCGGTGTCGCAGGCGTGCAGCGCCAGCACCAGGTCCGGTGCCGGCTCGACCGGTGCCTGCTGGATCGTGCCGGCGACGAACCGGACCTGTCCGGCGCAGCCGAGCTGGTCGGCCAGTGCCGTGTTGCGCCGCCGCTGGTCCTCGCGGACGTCGACGCCGGCCACCACCGGCTGCGCGCCGCGGGCGACCAGGTAGCGGTAGGCGGCGAAGGTCAGGTAGGCGTTGCCGCAGCCCAGGTCGACGACGTGCAGCGGCCCGGCGGGCAGCGGGTCGGGCAGGGTGGCGGCGAGTGCCCGCAGGAACGCGTCGACCTGGCGACGTTTCGCGGCATTGGCACCGATCGCGGCGAACAGCGGGTCGTCCGGATCCAGCAGGTACCGCTTGGCCCGGTCGTGGTCGCCGGGGCCGGTGTCGGCCCGGTCGGCGGTCGACCGGTGCACCTGTGCGGTGCCCTTCTTGGTCACCCGCAGCTGCAGGGTGCTGGTGCTGGTCTCGACGTGCCAGTTGCCGAACGGCTCGGCGAGCAACTGGTCGACCGCTGCTTCGGCGGGGGCACCCGGCGGCAGGTTACGGGTCACTGGACGGGTGCCGTCGTTGGTGACGATCTGCAGATGGGTACCGGACCGCAGGGCGACCGGCCGGAGCTCGGCCCGGACGACCGACGGGGCGGCGTTGCGCCGACGTCCGGCGGCGACCGCCCGGGTGAGCTGCGGGCTGAGCAGCAGCGCCCGGACGTCGTCGAGGGCGTCGGCGAGGGATCGAGTCAGTTTTCGCCGCCGCTGCCCTGATCGGTCCGGCCGGCTCCGCCGACCTGATCGGCCCGGCCGGCTCCACCGGAGCCACCCCGGCGGCGTCGGCGGCGGCGTGTGGAACCGCCCGAGCCGGCGTCCGACGTGGTGGCGGCCGCGATCTCCGTGCCGCCGGTGGACGCCGCACCGGAGTCGGTGCCGGCACCGCCGTCGACGAGCTGGCCGCCGCGCCGCCGCCGACGCGGCCGGCGGCTGGCCGGGGCACCGTCCTCGCCGGTGGTCGTCACGGTGGCGGCGGACCGGTCGGTGTCGTCCGGCGCGGCGGAGCGGCGTGACCGCGACGACCGGCGGCCCCGGCTGTCACCGCGCGCTCCGCGCTCGGCGCGGCCGTCACCGTCACCGCGCCGCCGTCGGCCGGCGCTGCGACCGCCGAGGTCCTCCTCGACCTCGGCGGACAGCCCGGCGCGGGTGCGGTCGGCGCTGGGCAGCGTGCCGGAGACGTCGCGGGAGATGTCCAGGTCTGCGTAGAGGTGCTCGGAGGTGTGGTACGTCTCCGGCGGCTCGGGCATCTCCAGCCCGAGGGTCTTGTCGATGATCCGCCACCGGGTCATGTCCTCCCAGTCGACGAAGGTCACCGCCACCCCGGTCGCGCCGGCCCGGCCGGTGCGACCGATCCGGTGGGTGTAGGTGTCCTGGTCCTCCGGGCAGTCGTAGTTGATGACGTGGGTGACGCCGGAGACGTCCAGACCGCGGGCGGCGACGTCGGTGGCCACCAGGATGTCGATCTTTCCGGTGCGGAAGGCGCGCAGCGCCCGTTCCCGGGCTCCCTGGCCGAGGTCGCCGTGCACGGCGGCCACCGCGAAGCCACGGAAGTCCAGGTCCTCGGCGACCCGGTCGGCCGCCCGCTTGGTACGCGTGAAGATCATCGTCAGCCCGCGCTCTTCGGCCTGCAGGATCCGGGCGACGATCTCGATCTTGTTCATCGGGTGGGTGCGGTAGACCACCTGACGGGTCAGCGGGGGGACGCCCGCCTCCGTGGTGTGCCCGGCGTGGATTGTCACCGGCTGGCGCAGGAACCGCCGGGAGAGGGCCACGATCGGGTCAGGCATGGTGGCGGAGAACAGCATCGTCTGCCGGTCCTCCGGCAGCATCGCCAGGATCCGCTCGACGTCGTCGAGGAAGCCCAGATCGAGCATCCGGTCGGCCTCGTCCAGCACCAGCGCCCGGATCCGGTCCAGCCGCAGCTTCTTCTGCTTGGCCAGGTCCATCAACCGCCCCGGCGTACCGACCAGGATCTCCACGCCGGAGCGCAGCGTCTCGATCTGCGGCTCGTACGCGACACCACCATAGATCGGCAGCACCCGCACGCCGCGGGTGCTGCCGGCGGCGGCCAGGTCCTTGGCGACCTGCAGGCCGAGCTCGCGGGTCGGGACGACGACCAGTGCCTGCGGCACGCCGTCACCACCCTCGTCCGGCGCGAGCACCCGGTCGATGAGCGGTACGCCGAAGCCGAGCGTCTTACCGGTCCCGGTCGGTGCCTGGCCGATCAGGTCGCTGCCGCGCAGCGCGATCGGCAGGGCGTACTCCTGGATGGCGAAGGCGTGGACGATGCCGACCTCGGCGAGCGCGGTCACCGTCTCCGGGCGGGCACCCAGGTCGGCGAAGGTGGGGCTGTCCGGCCGTGCCGGTGGGCGTTTCGCCGGCTCGTCACCGGCGTTGTGATCGAAAATGTCAGTCATCAGGTGTCGGGGGTGCCTCTCGTGGTGCGCCCCGCCTGTTCCTGAGGGCGCGTGTCGGATGCGGCGCCGCGACGGCGCCGGTTGTGCGGCGCGCCGGCCCGGCGCGTCCGATGGTCGTCGGCACCGACGTCGGGTCGGTGCGGTGCGGGTGCTGCGGCGTGCCGCCGTGATGCCGGGGCGACGCGTTGTCTGCGGCGTGCCGCAGTGCGTCAATTGACGGCGCTGGCCACACGCGATCGACAGGTCGCGGGCCGCACGCGCGCCGCGAACCCCGCTCGAGCATCCTCGACGGCCGCAGCATTGCTGACCATGGTAGCTGACGGTCCGCGTCAACGTGGAGATCGTCGGCGACGGCGGCCGGATCCGACGGCTCAGCTGTGGTTCTTGTCACGCCGCCGCTGCGGTGCAGGTACGGCGGCAGTGACGAACGGCACGGTCGGCGGCGGGGCCGACCGGCCGGGGTCGCGACCGGGCCGAAATCGCGACCGGCGCGGTGGTCTGGGCGGACCGATCCGGATCAGGGTGAACCGATCCGGACCGGTACGGTCGGCAGCCGGTGATCGGTAGCCGACCTGGCGAGGTTCGGGCCGGTCCGGCCAGGTCAGCGGACGGTGAAGCCGACCGAGCGGGGAGCGGCCTCGGCGATCTCGACGTACGCGATCTTGCTGACCGGGACGATGACCCGGCGGCCGCGCTCGTCGGTGAGTGACAGAGTCCCCTCGGTCGTGATTGCCTGGGTCACGATCTGCTCGATCTCAGCCGGTGACTGGGCACTGTCCAGAACGAGCTCGCGCGGCGCGTACTGCACGCCGATCTTGACCTCCACGGGTCCTCCTTGAGGTGGGCGAAAACAACGCCAACGCGAAGGTTAGCCGATGCGGACGCACTGTGTTCAGGATGCCTCGCCCTGCAGCGGGAACCCGGCGATGCCCCGCCAGGACAGTGCGGCGAGCAACGACTCCGCTTCGTCCTTGGGCACCTGTCGACCACCGGCCAGCCAGAACTGGGCGGCGGTCTCGGCCGCGCCGACCAGCCCGGAGGCGAGCAGTTCGGCCCGCGACCGGCTCACCCCGGTGTCCGAGATGATGGTGTCGGTGATCGACGCGATGCACTCGCGTTCGACGCGTTCCACCCGGGCCCGTACCAGCGGTTCGTTACGCAGGTCGGAGTCGAAGACCAGCCGGAAGGCGCCGCTCTCCTCGTCGACGAAGTCGAAGTAGGCCTGCACCGCGCCGCTGACCCGCTCCTTGTTGTCGGTGGTCGCGGCCATCGCGGCAGCGACTTTCGCGATGATGGCGTCGCAGTGCGTGTCGAGCAGCGCCAGATACAACTCCAGCTTGCCCGGAAAATGCTGATAAAGCACCGGCTTCGACACGCCGGCCCGCTCCGCGATGTCATCCATCGCCGCCGCGTGGTAACCCTGTGCGACGAACACCTCCTGGGCGGCGGCGAGCAGTTGCTTGCGGCGGGCGGACCGCGGCATCCGGGCCGGTCGGCCGCTTGTCTGTGCGTCGCTCGACGCAGCGGTCATGTCGAACCTCCGAGTCCGGTCGCGGCCATCTGGTCGGCGAAGAAACGAAACGATCAGTGCATATCACCTGGCCGGTCAATTGGCCCGACGTTGCAACTTATCGCCACTGTCAGCACACGGTAGCCTCAGCGGGGGCGACCGAGGAGCGCACGGTGGACGAATCAGGTGAACCCCGCGGGGCCGCACCGGGACCAGAGGACGGCGGAGCGGATCCGCGAGACCGTCGTGACCAGGGCATGGGCAGTTGGACGGGGTCGCCGACCCGGTGGTCGGACGGCTCCGGGGTCGGGCCGGACGCCGACCATGCCGGTGCCGGCTGGGCCGCCCGCGACGAACCGGTGAGCGGCCCGCACTGGGCCGACCCGCCGTCACGGTACGCCGAGGTGCTGCCGTTCACCCGGACCCCGCGCGGCGGCTCAGCCACCCGCGGCTCCCGTAGCACCGACAACGGCCGGGCCACAGCCGTCAACGGCCGACCGGTCTCCGGGCCGGCCGAGACCGTCGTACCGACCCCACGCCCCGCACCGGCCGGTGAGTCGATCCGGCCGGGCGGCGCGGACACCGGACGGGCCGACGACGAGCCGACCGCCCGGGTGGCCGGTGGACCCGCGGACGACCCGCCCACAGCTGGTGGCCCCGCCGAGCGCCGGGGCGGTGACAGCCCCCGCCCGGCCCCGACGCCAGTCAACCCGCCGCCCCGCTGGCAGGAGACGGCCCGGGTGGTGCCGACCGCGCCGCTGCGCGCGGTGCCGGTGGCCTCGGCGGCACCGGTGTCACCCGCCCGGCCGGCCCGCCCCGGCACCCCACCGGGCTTCCAACCGCCGACGACCGGTCGGCCGGGCGGGCAACGATCCGAGCCCGACGACCGCCCGGTCGAGCCCGACCGGCAGCGCAGCGCGCAGTCCGGCCTCCCGCCCGACCGTCCCGGGATGTCGACCGACCGACCCGGGATGTCGACCGACCGACCCGGCCCCCCGGGCACGCCGGCCGACCGGTCTGCTGGCGGCCCCGCCGGCCGTACGGCGGACGCAGCCAGACGCGACGAACCTGCCCGACACGACGACATCGCCGGCCGCGACGAACCTGCCGGCCGAAACGACCTTGCCCCGGCACCGCCGCAGCCCGCTGGGCAGCCGTCCGACGCGGGTCCGCTCCGGCAGCCGACCGGCGAATGGCCCGGTCCAGGTGCTGGCGGGCCATGGTCCCGGCAGGTGACCGGCGAATGGCCCCGGCCCGGCGCCAGCGGCGAATGGCGACGGCCGGTCCCGACCAGCGCCGCGCCAGCCGCCGACCAGTGGCACCGACAGAGCGCCACCGGTGAATGGCCGCGACCGACCAGCTCCGCCGCCTGGGACCGGCCCTCCGGCGACGAGGCTGGTCACCGGTCCCAGCGTGGTCAGGGGCCACCCTCCGGGCCGGCGTCCGGGCCACCGGCCGCTGAGCCGGACTGGTCGTACGGGCAGCACTGGTCAGCGGCGGAGCCGGGCTGGACGGACGGACCAACCGGTTCGAGCTGGGCGGCCACGGAATCCGGCGGTCAGGGGTGGGCGGCCGAGGCCGCCGGTGGTCCGAGCGGCCCGGCGGAACGGGGCGACACCGAGCCGCCGGCCTGGTCCGACGACCGGTCCGCCACGGCGGACAGCGGCTGGTCCGGTCCGCCGCCACCGAGCTGGGGCGGCGACGACCGCGGCGGCTGGCCGGGCGCGGCGAGCGGCGAGTCGGGCTGGGCGATGCCGGATCCGCCGACCGTGCCGGAGGAGATGCCGTGGCGCCCCGACCGCCCGGCCGACCTGGGCCAGGCCGCCGGGTACCGGCCGGTCAGCGGCCAGCCCCGGTACGAGCCGACGGCTCCCGCCGGGCAGTACGGACCGGGACGGCCCGGCCAGGGCGACAGCGGCGGGGACACCGACGACCTGATGCCCCGCCGCCGGGCGGTTTCCCGCCGCCCCGACGATGAGCTGGGCGAGGCCACGGCGTCCGGACCGGCTGAGGCGCCGGTGACTGCCGAGCCGGCCGGTGGTGCGCTGCCGCCGGTCGAACATCCGGCGGATTTGTCCACCACCCCTATCGCGGCTGCCGCGCTGGACGCGTTGCCGCAGCGGGTTCCCGCCGACCCGGACGTGCCGACCGTGCCACAGCAGCTGCCGCCGGTCGAACACGCGGCGGAGACGCCGGAGCTCGCGCGGATCGCGTCCCACCTGCGCCGAGGCGACGTCGTCGACCAGCCGCAGGAGCGGCCGGAAGGCTTCGACGTCGGAGCGATCCTGGCGGCCGTACGCGGCGTCGGCGGAGTCCGCGACGCCTCGCTGCGGACCACCGATGCCGGTGCCCACAGCCTCCGGCTCGACCTGGCCGAAGGTGCCGACCCGGCCGAGGTGAGCCGGTTGGTGGCGCGGCTGCTCCAGGAACGGATGGGCCTGGCGGCGGCACCGCAGAACCTGCCGGGTGTCGAACCCGACCACGGGCTGCCGGCGTTGCCCGGCCGCGCCGACCTGTCGTCGCCGGGTCGGCCGCCGGGCTCGACGGCTCCGCCGCCGACGGCACCGGGCGGCGTACCCGGCTGGGTCGCCCCGGAACCGGCGGACGTCCCGCGCCGCCGCCGCCAGCCGCTGGGTCCCCGCCCCGGCCAGGACGATCCGCCGCCACGGCACGCAGGCACGGCCGCCGCGACAGCCGCCGTGCCGTGCGTGGAGCCGAGCGGCACCGCGCCGGAGAGCGGGCCGCCCCGGCCGCTGAACCCGGGTGGTCGGCCCGGCCCCCGGGTCGTGCTGGACCACGTCCAGGTCAGCACGTTCGGCGTGGACGCCACCGTCGAGGTGCGGCTGACCGCCGGCCAGCGGACCACGTCCGGTGTGGCGACCGGGCCGGCGGTCGACGGGTACGTGCTGCGGTTGTGCGCGGTGGCCGCCGCCTCGGCGATCGAGAAGCTGTTGGCCGGTCCGGCCGGCGCGGCGGACCGGGGACGGTGCATCGTCGAGCACGCGGCCGTGGTGCCGATGGGCGGCTGCGAGGTGGCGGTGGTCGTCGTACTGCTCGCCTGCGGTGGCTGGGTGGAGCAGTTGGCCGGTTCGGCGGTCGTCTCGGGGGACCCGCGGCAGGCTGTGGTGAGAGCCACACTCGCCGCCGTCAACCGGCGACTGGACGCGCTGCTGGCCTGACCGGCACGCATCTGTGGCCCGGTCGGCCAGACCGCGTGCCCGGACCGACGCGCCGATCCGGGGTGCCCGGACCGGCGTCGGCTGTGGCACGCTGGTCAGCGATGTCCGACCGCCGTACCCGCCCGACACGCCGTGACCACCCGTCCGGGGCACGGAGCCGGTCGGCGCACCGCCGGCAGCGACGCGACGCGTCGGGTACCCGTCGGCGGCACCTGCGGTGGCCGGTTTTGGCGGCGGTGCTGGTGACCGTGCTCGGCCTGGCGGCGATCGGGGTCGCGTTGCCCCGGGTCGGGGTGGGCGGCGACCGGGACGCGGTGGCCGCGCCGCCCGGTGGCACCGCGACGGCGACGGCCAGCGTCGGCCCGCCACCGACGACCGGCCCGCCACCGACGACCGCGCCACCCGCGCCGGTGCTGCGGCTGTCCGGTACGGCACCGTCGGCCGGCAGCGGCGAGTTCGATTTCAGCTCGAAGCAGGGGAAGATCGCCGGTCGGTCCGGCACGCTGCGCCGCTACCGGGTGGCCGTGGAGATCGGCTCCGAGGAGGACGTCGAGGCGTTCGGCGACGCGGTGGAGAAGCTGCTCTCCGACGAACGGAGCTGGATCGGCGGCGGTCAGCTGCGCCTGCAGCGGGTGCCGGACCAGGCCGGCCACGACTTCACCGTCTACCTGGCCACGGCGCAGACCGCCGCTCGGATGTGCCAGGCCGGCTGGGTGGACATCCGGATCGACGGCCAGCCGTACACCTCGTGCCGGGCGCAGGGCCAGGCGATCATCAACCTGGACCGCTGGCGGTTCTCGGTCGACCACTACGTCAGCGGTGAGGTTCCGCTCGACGTCTACCGGGCGTACGTGATCAACCATGAGGTCGGCCACGAGCTGGGCTACGGCCACGAGCGCTGCCCAGGGGAGGGCGAACCGGCCCCGGTGATGATGCAGCAGACCCTGTTCCTCAACGGATGTGTGGCCAACCCGTGGCCGTTCCTGGCCGGCGAGCGGTACGCCGGTCCCCCGTTGTGATCCGGCCGCTCGACGGATCGTCGGAGGATACGGGGCGTACGGTCGGATTGAATCCCTGAGCCGATGATCCCCGCGCGTCGTTCCGGCCTTACCGACATGCCGTGACAATCTGGGCAGGTCAGGCCAGGGAGCCGCGCCGGTTCGCCCCCTGTCGTGCACCAGTCCGACCGGCGCGGGTGGCGAAGCACGCCGTGAGGGGCGGGCCAGGATGCACGACCGACGACGAGACACCGAGGAGCCGGACCGCCGAACGGACCACGGGCCGGACCGTCAGCGGGATCACCGGACGGACCGTCGACGGGCGGCGCGTCGCCGACGCCGCCGGGCCGGGGCACTCGTCCTGGTGACGATGGCGGCGGCGCTGATCGTCACCGACGTCCTACGAGCCGGTTCCGGCGCCACCGGGCTGCTGGCGGCGGCGGTACCTGAACCCGGGCCCGGCGGCGGCGGGGCGGCACCCGCAGGCAGCGCCCCGCCGGACGGCACCGCTCTGCCGCCGACCTCAACGCCGGCCAGCTACCCGGAGACCGGGCCGGGCACCTTCGGCTACCTCACCGGGACCGGCCCGCTGCTCGGCTGGGCCGGGGAACTGCGCCGGTTCCGGGTCGCCGTCGAGGACGGAACCGGCCAGCGCGCCGACGAGTTTGCGGCGATCGTCGACGCGACACTCGGCGACGGACGCAGCTGGATCGCGTCCCGGCAGTTCCGGCTGCAGCGGGTGTCCCGGGTCGACGCCGCCGAGTTCACCATCTACCTGGCCACCCCGGGTACCTCGGAGCAGATGTGCGCGCTCGGTGGGCTGTCCACCGAGAAGTACACCTCGTGCCGGCTGCCCGGCCAGGTGATCATCAATCTGGCCCGCTGGCTGGAGGCGGTGCCGCACTACGACGGGACACTCGCCGAGTACCGCGCCTACGTGATCAACCACGAGGTCGGGCACCAGCTCGGCATGGGCCACGAGCTGTGCCCGGCACCCGGCCGACCCGCTCCAGTGATGCAGCAGCAGACGTACGGAATGCAGGGCTGTGTGGCCAACGGCTGGCCCTACCTGGACGGCAAGCGGTACGCCGGCCCACCGATGACCTGACCGGGAGCGACCGGCCCACGTGCCGGGTGCCGGCCTACGTCGGGTGCGGCTATTCCCGGATCCCGGATGGCGGGCGGTGTCGCTACTCATGGCCGAGTTGGCGCGAAGCGAGCAACAATAGCGCAGCCAGCATTGCCGATCCCGGGGAGTTCACCGTGTCGTTGCCCCCGCTCGTCGAACCCGCCGCCGAGCTGACCGTCGATGAGATCCGCCGCTACTCGCGGCACCTCATCATCCCGGATGTCGGGGTCGACGGCCAGAAACGCCTCAAGAACGCCAAGGTGCTCTGCGTGGGCGCCGGCGGGCTCGGCTCGCCCGCCCTGATGTACCTGGCCGCCGCCGGTGTCGGGACGCTGGGCATCGTCGACTTCGACACCGTCGACGAGTCGAACCTGCAGCGTCAGATCATCCACGGCCAGTCGGACATCGGCCGGTCCAAGGCCGAGTCGGCCGCGTCGTCGGTGCGGGAGATCAACCCGTACGTCAACATCCAGATCCACGACGTGTCGCTGGACAACGACAACGTCTTCGACATCTTCGGCCAGTACGACCTGATCCTCGACGGCACCGACAACTTCGCCACCCGCTACCTGGTCAACGACGCCTGCGTGCTGCTCGGCAAGCCGTACGTGTGGGGGTCGATCTACCGGTTCGACGGCCAGGTCAGTGTCTTCTGGGACCAGCACGGCCCGAACTACCGGGACCTCTACCCGGAGCCGCCGCCGCCCGGCATGGTGCCGTCCTGCGCCGAGGGCGGCGTGCTCGGGGTGCTCTGCGCCTCGATCGGGTCGATCATGGTGACCGAGGCGATCAAGCTGATCACCGGCATCGGTGATCCACTGCTCGGCCGGCTGATGGTCTACGACGCCCTGGAGATGACCTACCGGGTCATCAAGATCCGCAAGGACCCGAACGGCGAGCCGATCACCGGCCTGATCGACTACGACGACTTCTGCGGCGCGGTGTCGGCCGAAGCCGAGGAGGCGGTCGTCGACTCCACCATCACCGCCCGCGAGCTGAAGGAATGGCAGGACGCCGGCAAGGACTTCTTCCTGGTCGACGTCCGGGAGCCGGCCGAGTACGAGATCGTCAAGATTCCCGGCTCGACGCTGATCCCCAAAGGTGAGTTCCTCAACGGCGAGGCCCTGGCCAAGCTGCCGCAGGGTCGGCAGATCGTGCTGCACTGCAAGTCCGGCGTACGGTCGGCCGAAGCCCTCGCCGCGGTCAAGGCCGCCGGCTTCGCCGACGCCGTGCACGTCCAGGGCGGGGTGCTCTCCTGGGTCAAGCAGATCGACCCGTCGCTGCCCAGCTACTGATGTCGCTGCCCAGCTACTGATTCAGCGGCCGGTGGCCGCCCGCCCTCGGGCTGGCGGCCACCGGCCAGTCATGACGGCGCCGCCGGGGATCCGGTCCGTCCAGATCCCCGGCCGGCTAGTTGACCTTGACTGAGTTACCGAGGCGGACCGGCGGACCCGCCGGTAGCCTGTCGTCCGTGGTCGACATGGATGCCGCCATCGGGTTCGTCGTCGCGCACGGCGACACCGTGGACCGGGCCCGGCTGTCCTGGTTGCGGACCGGGACCGCCCCGCAGCCCGACGCACTCACCAGCGCCGAGATCGGGCAGGCCCCGGACGGCGGCTGGCCCGCCTTCTGGGCCGGCGACGTCGCCTCGGTCGACGCCACCTGCTTCCGGCTCGCCGAGCTGGACGACCTTGGTGCGCTCGACCGGCCACCGGCCCGCAAGGCGCTCGACTGGCTGGCCGCCCGGCAACGGGCCGACGGCAGTTGGGAAGAGGACGAGAGCCTGGCCGCCGAGGCACCCGACTGGGCGCGGCCCGGCGACCCGGAAGCCACCTACTACCTGACCGCCAACGCCGGCTACTGGCTGAGCGTCGCCGACACCGACGGTGCCGGCGACCCCGGTCACCGCGCCGCCGCGCAGCGCGCCGCCCACTACCTGGGTGCCCAGATGCGCCCGGACGGCACCTGGCCGTCGTACCTGCTGGCCGGCTGGTTGGCCGCCGCCACCCTCTACCGGCAGACCATGTTCTACGAGTCGGCCCGGATGCAGGTGGTGCTCAACGACCGGCTCGCCACGATGGCCCCCGGCGATGTCGCCCAGCTGGCCGCCGCGCTGCGCCGGGCCGGCCTGGCCGACGACGACTGGCTGCTGACCAACGCCCGCCGCCGGCTGGCCGCCACCCAGCGCAGCGACGGCGGCTGGGACAGCGACGCGGGCGACGCGTTCGAGGTGCACGTCGTCCTGGCCGCGATCCGCGCCTGCCGCTGACCGAGCCTGCCCGGCGCAGGTGACCGTCGCCGGGTAGGCCTACCGGCGCAGCTGGCCGTCGCCGGTGACCACGTACTTCGTCGAGGTCAGCTCCGGCAGCCCCATCGGCCCGCGGGCGTGCAGCTTCTGGGTGGAGATGCCGATCTCCGCGCCGAAGCCGAACTGCCCGCCGTCGGTGAACCGGGTCGACGCGTTCACCATCACCGCCGCCGCGTCGACCCGGGCGACGAACTCCCGGGCGGCGCTCGCCGAGTCGGTGACGATCGCCTCGGTGTGCCCGGTGCCGTACCGCTTGATGTGCGCCACCGCCGCGTCGAGCGAGCCGACGACGGCGACCGAGATGTCGGCCGACAGGTACTCGGTGGCGAAGTCGTCGTCGGTGGCCGGCACCACGTCGGCCGAGAACGCGGCGACCTCCGGGGTGCCGTGCACGGTCACCCCGGCGTCACGCAACGCCGCCAGCATCTTCGGCAGGAACGCCGCC
The DNA here is from genome assembly GCF_048060215.1 of Micromonospora sp. LOL_021. Taxonomy (NCBI): domain Bacteria; kingdom Bacillati; phylum Actinomycetota; class Actinomycetes; order Micromonosporales; family Micromonosporaceae; genus Micromonospora; species Micromonospora sp. LOL_021. The sequence goes on from NZ_JBHMIN010000002.1 coordinate 201,420, forward strand.
GCCACGTCCACGTGCACCAGCAGCGACTCGGCGGTGTTGCAGGTCGACAGCCGCTGCGTCTTCGAGTTGACCGCCACGGCGAGGGCCTTGTCCAGGTCGGCGGCGGCGTCGACGTACACGTGGCAGTTGCCGACCCCGGTCTCGATCACCGGCACCGTCGACTCCTCGACCACGGTGCGGATCAGGTCCGCCCCACCGCGCGGGATCAGCACGTCGACCAGGCCGCGGGCCCGCATCAGCTCCTTGACCGAGTCGCGCGACGAGGCGTCCAGCAGCTGCACCGCGTCCGCCGGCAGTCCGACGCCGACCAGCGCGTCCCGCAGCACCTCGACCAGGATCGCGTTGGACCGGGCCGCCGACGACGAGCCGCGCAGCAGCGCCGCGTTACCCGACTTCAGGCAGATCCCGGCGGCGTCGACGGTCACGTTCGGCCGCGCCTCGTAGATGATGCCGACCACCCCGAACGGCACCCGCACCTGCCGCAGCTCCAGCCCGTTCGGCAGGGTCGAGCCGCGCACCACCTCACCGACCGGGTCGGCCAGCCCGGCCATCTCCCGCAACGCCTGCGCCATGTCGGCGATCCGCTGGTCGTTGAGGGCGAGGCGGTCCAACAGCGCCGTCGACAGGCCGCCGGCCCGTCCGGCCGCCAGGTCGGCCGCGTTCGCGGCCACGATCTCGGCGGTACGGGCGACGAGCGCATCGGCCATCGCCAGCAACCCGGCGTCCTTGGCCGCCCGGGTCGCGGTGACCAGCTCGTCGGCGGCCAACCGCGCCCGGCGGCCCTGCTCGGTCACGCTCACGGTCATCGTCGTCGTCTCCTCAACTGTTCTGCTACAGCAGTACCAGGTCGTCGCGGTGCACGACCTCCCGCTCGTATCCTGGCCCCAGGGCCGCGGCCAGCTCACCGGTGGACCGACCCAACAGTGTCGGCAGCTCCACCGCGTCGTAGTTGACCAGCCCACGGGCCACCGGCGCGCCCGCCGCGTCGACCAGGTCGACCGGGTCACCGGCGGTAAACGTACCGTCGACGGCGGTGATCCCGGCCGGCAGCAGCGACTTGCGGCGGGCCACCACCGCCTGCACCGCGCCGGGGTCCAGGTGCAGCCGGCCCCGGGGCGCGGTGGCGTGCGCCAGCCAGAACAGCCGGGCGGCGGGCCGGCGCTCCACCCGGTGGAACAGGGTGCCGACCGCTGCACCGCGCAAAGCTTCGGCGGCGAGTGGGGCGGCGGTCAGCACCACCGGGACACCGAAGCCGGTGGCGATCCGGGCCGCCTCCACCTTGGTGACCATGCCGCCGGTGCCGACCCCGGCCCGCCCGGCCCTGCCGATCGCCACCCCGGCCAGGTCGGCGGCGTCGCGCACCTCGGTGATCCGTTCACTGGCCGGTTTCGCCGGGTCGCCGGTGTAGAGGGCGTCGACGTCGGAGAGCAGCACCAGCAGATCGGCGTGGACCAGGGCGGCGACCAGGGCCGCCAGCCGGTCGTTGTCGCCGAACCGGATCTCGTCGGTGGCGACGGTGTCGTTCTCGTTGACGATCGGGATCGCGCCCAGGTCCAGCAGCTTGCGCAACGTCCGGTACGCGTTGCGGTAGTGCACCCGCCGGGTCACGTCGTCGACTGTCAGCAGCACCTGGCCGGTCGTCAGACCGTGCCGGGCCAGGCTGGCGGCGTACCTGCCGATCAGCAGCCCCTGCCCGACGCTGGCCGCCGCCTGCTGGGTGGCCAGGTCACGCGGGCGTCGGGTCAGCCCGAGCGGTGCGAGCCCGGCCGCGATCGCCCCGGAGGAGACGAGCACGACCTCCTTGCCCTGCTTCGTCAGGGCGGCGAGGACGTCGACCAGGGCGTCGACCCGGTCGCCGTCCAGACCGCCCTCCGCTGTGGTGAGGGAGGAGGAACCGATCTTGACGACGACCCGCTTCGCCTGGGTAACTGCGGCACGCACCCGCCCATTGTGCGTGCCGGCGTGCGCGTCGTCGGCGCGAGATCTCATATCGTGGCGTGCGTGACCCCGCAGGAGTACGTCGAGGAAGTGCTGGCGCTCGTCGAACGCATCCCACCCGGGCGGGTCATGTCGTACGGCGCGGTCGCCGACGCCCTGGCCGAGACGAGCGGGCGGGCCTCCGCCCGCCTGATCGGGAACATCATGTCGCGCCATGGCTCCGCCGTCCCGTGGTACCGGGTGGTTTCCTCGGCCGGCCGGCTGCCGCCGGGGCACGAAACCCGGGCTCAGGCGTTGCTGCGCGCCGAAGGATGCCCGTTGAAGGGCGACGGCGTCGACATGAGGGCCGCCGCCTGGTACCCGGACACATCAAGGTGAGGCTCAGGCACGTCGTTCCCGCCTAGCCCGCTCGTGGCGGATACGTCGTCAGCCCGAGCGCCGTCGCCAGCCGGGCGACGCCGGCGACCTGCGGCCCGCACCGGGCGACCTCAGCCACGACGGTACGCACAAAAGGTCGGCAGCGGAGCTCCGCTGGTGCGACGCGGTCGGCTTCGACCAGCCACCGCCCCGCCCCGGTGAAGTCACCGCCGTCGAGGCACGCCCGTGCCCGTTCCAACGCTCCATCGCCGACCTACGCCCCGAAGGCGTGCGGGTCATCTCCGGCCCAGACGACGACTGGACACCACACCCACCGGGCACCGGCACCGACAGGCGCGCCGACTTCCCCCGGCGGTTGGCGTTCCTCACCGCTAGGACAATGCGCCAGCGACGGAGCGATTCATAGCAGCTCAGGCGACGGCTGCCACTTGCTGGCGTGCCACGCAGATGCCGCTGAGGCGTCGCCATCGCTCCGGACCGTTGCGTGATGGCATCCGGGTCTCCAGCGGTGGCGATCTCGGACGGGGCGGATCTGAGAGACTCAGCTACCGGTTGAAGGGTTGCAAGCCGGAGCCATTTGCCGTACACATGTTCGAGTAATTGGTGTGATCGCTCGGGAAGGGGTGCCGTGGCAGACCGCAGCGCGATTGAGTGGACCGGGGCCACCTGGAATCCCACGACCGGTTGTGATCGGATCTCGCAAGGATGCGACAACTGCTATGCCCTGAGCTTGGCAAAGCGGCTCAAGGCGATGGGCTCACTGAAGTACCAGACCGACGGCGACCCTCAGACGTCCGGCCCAGGCTTCGGCGTAGCGATCCACGAAGACACTCTTGACACTCCTCTTCGATGGCGGGAACCCAGAATCGTCTTCGTAAACTCAATGAGTGACCTTTTTCACGCTCGCGTACCTACCAGCTTCGTCGCAAGAGTGTTTGCGACGATGGTCGCGACGCCGCAGCACACCTATCAAGTTCTTACGAAACGGGCAACGCGGCTCGCGCGGCTCGCGCCAGACTTGCCTTGGCCGACGAACGTCTGGATGGGAGTCAGCGTCGAAGACGAGTCCCAAGCTAGACGCATCGAACACCTTCGCAACGTACCTGCCGCCGTGCGGTTCATCTCGGCCGAACCACTCCTCGGACCGCTCGACAAGATAGACTTTACCGGAATTGACTGGGTGATTGGCGGCGGCGAGTCAGGCCCACGTGCGCGACCGATGAATCCGGAGTGGATACGTAGCATCCGCGACTCCTGCATTGATGCGAAAGTTGCGTTTTTTTTCAAACAGTGGGGCGGACGCAGCCCGAAGGCAGGGGGGCGCGTGCTGGATGGCCAAACCTGGGACCAAATGCCCGATAACAGGCGATCTGCAGACTCATTGGCCACCGCTACATAGGTCAGCGAAAACCGTAAGGAGGACGCGGCGGCTCCGGATCGTAGACCTTCTTATCATCCATCTCTCCGGCTGTCACCATATCAGGAGCAATATCAAAGAGACCCGATTTCCCTTGATCCTTCGCACGCTTATCACGGCGGAGCGCTAGGGCATGCTGACGCATTGCCTGATGCTCACTCATTGCCTTACCGTACAGATGCCGCATGATGCGGTCACCAGCATCGTGATCGGTTACAAAAATCATGTCGTATATATCCTGACCACCGGTGTTCTTCATCGTGAAGCCGTATGATTTTCGGTAACCCAGCACGGTCTCCAGACGCCACCGAACCAAGTTGACCCACTCGTCTCGCGCTTGGGCTGCGTCTAGGCGCCCGTCACGCCGAGCCTGCGCAATCGGCACCCATTCCTCGCTACCCAGCATCTCCGATAAAGTATCACCGTACTGCGCATTCATGTCTCGACCATGTATATTCAGACCGCGTGGGTACATCCCGGTAGCAAACAAAATCCACATTTCCGCCTTCGTCTTGGCTCGCCTGAATCGCGCGATCTGCTCCAGCGTCGACCACTTGACTTCCGAATCAAACTGGTCAACGAATGCGAACGTTGGCGCCCAAGCAACCGGCCGGAGCTCTTGAAGTGCCGCCGAAACCATGACATTGCAGTCTTTGTCGTACACCTTGATTCCTGCCCGGTCTGGATACACGGACCGGACGGCCTTCTCCAGACGCCGGGCCTTCTCGTCAAGCTCAAATAGACAGACTCGCGTGAAGGGAGGATCAACGGACAAAGCGCGGCGCGCTGATCCCAAGATCATTTCGTCGGTCTCTCTGGCGACGTTCTCGGGCCACCCAGCGAACAGGTCAAGGTAGATCCGCTCATCGGCCTTTTTTGATGCGGTTGCGAAGCTTGCCAGGTAATCTTCCAAGATCTGCAGCTTGTGCCTCGTCCACCAGCCCCACTTCTTGGCTGCCATCCACGACTCCTCGCACAACGAAGGGTGACCGTCCGAGTCTTGAAGAGTAAGGCTCGCATGGACTCGCCGTAAAGGGGTGAACACGTAGTTGGCGAACAATCGAGCTACAAGACTTGGCAATGACAGCAAGATCACTATGTCGAGGCGCCACCGTCAACATCTCTTGAACTGGAACTTAGCAAGATCACGTAATCACGATCTTGATTCTGTGTTGGTCGGCAGTTGGCCCGTGACTACGAACGCCGCCTGGCGGTGTCGGAAGCGATGATCCGGTAGGCGGCGATCAACCAGATGGTGCGCCGGTTCACTCGCGGCGGACCCGCTCGCCGTCAGCGACGTCAAACCTTCGCCTGGCCCGACTGACACCCCATGTCGAACACCCTTTAGCTGGACGTTTGCCTCATCTTCGCGCCGGTAGCGGCCGATGCATCTGCCGGCCCCGGCGGCGGGGATGGCGACCCAACCGCCGGGTCTGTGATCATGTCGGGGTGATCGCAGTGCAGTTCGACACGCCCGTTGACGCGCCACCGCAGGTGATCGGGTTCGAGTTGGGGCACATCAGCCTGGTTTGGGACGGCGGGGCCCACCGTTCCCGCCAGCTCGGCTCGCGTGGATTGTCGATGGTGTACCTCGTCGCCGCAGACATGCTCAACGGCGTCGTGACCCTGTTGGCGCACCCGGACGCCAGCTACATGTTGACCAGCACCGCCAGTGGCTGGGGTTTCGCCGTACGCCGTACCCGCCGTCATGGTCTGCGGCTGAGCACGCCCGCCGGCCGACCGCTGTGTCGGGTGTCCGAGGCTAACTACGCGGCGGCGGTCTGGCGCGGCACCGACGCGTTGCTGGCTGCGGGCACGCCGATCGACGGTGGACCCCTGGCCGATCTGCAGAGCGCGATCGCCGCTTTCCCGGACGTCTTCCAACGCTGACGCCACGGACGACCACGTGCCTGGCTCACTCCGCCGGTATGGCCGCCGTCGGAGCGGTGCCGCCACCGGTCCGCACCGCGACGACGGCAACGGTCGTACCTGACATCGTCACGCTGCCGCCGGCCTCGTCGACGGCAGGTCCGACACCGTCCAACACCGCTGCCTGTCCGTCCGGTGCGAGCCGGGTGAGAAGGCCCTGGGTCAGCATGAGGTCGAACAGCTCGTCGCGGGTGTACGGCTGCGTCCAGTCGAAGCGCATCTGCTCGGGGATGCTGAACCCACCTACCTCATGAATGCCGTCGGCGGCTCTGGTCAACAGCGGCTGGTACGCGTCCACACCCTGCTTGTCTGGCTCGAAGGCGACCGGCGAGTCGGGCACCACCCGCCGGTAGGCGGCGGCGAAGGCTTCCGCCACGAGGGGCGGGAGCTGGAACACATGCCAGAACGGTGCCAGCAGGCCACCGGTGCGCAGGACCCGGGCGGCTTTGATCGCTCCAGCGATCGGGTCGACCCAGTGCCAGGCCGTTCCGGCGATGACGGCGTCGAAGGTCCGTCCTGCGGCCTGCCACCTTTCGAACGTCGCCACCTCGACCTCGACGCCGGCGCGCCGCGCGAAGTCCGCCATTCGCGGGTCGGGTTCGACCCCGAGCACCGTGCAGCCGGCTTGCTGAAACTGTCGGGCTTCGATGCCGGTGCCGCAGCCTACGTTCAACAACTCGGATCCCGGACTGACGGTGACGATCCGCCGGACCAGAGAGGCGGGGTAGCGAGGCCTGGCCCGGTCGTAGCGCGGTGCGTCGACGCCGAACGATTCGGCGACGCCCCTGGCAAGATGAGGATCCGGTGGCCGACCGGACGGTGGAGTGGGCATGCGCCCACTCTAGTGGGCAATCGCCCACTGCAGTGGCCGACAGACGAGCGGAGGATCGCACAGTGCCGACCGGTGTCGCCATCCGCGACGCGCGCGAGCAGTTGTTCGACGCCGCCGAACGCGTCCTGCTCCAAGCTGGGCCAAGTGGGCTGACGAGCCGGGCGGTCACCACCGAGGCGGGGGTCGCCAAGGGCGTCCTGCACCGCTACTTCACCGACTTCGACACCTTCCTCACCGAGTTCGTGCTGGACCGGATGGCCCGGATCGACACCCAGGCCGCCGCCCTGCAGCAGACAGCCGGGACCGGCACCGTCGCCGGCAACCTGACCGGGCTGCTCACCGAATTGTTTGGATCGGTGACCTTGGCCCTGATCAGTCTCATCGTCTCCCGCGACGAGCTCCGCAGACGGTTGCGGCAGGCCAGACCGGACCCACGACTGCCGATCCTCTCGGATGCCACTTCCATGATCGCGTCCTATCTGACCACCGAGCGCGACCTCGGCCGGATCGCGGTCGACGCCGACATCGACGCGCTCGCGCCGATACTGGCAGGGACCGGACATCTGCTCTTCGCTGACCGGGAGAGCAACCCACCGGACGCACCGGCGGTGCGCAAGGTCGTCTCCGTCGCCCTCGACAGCGCCCGCCGCACGGGCCCATCGCGTTGACGATCGCCGCTTGACCTTGTCGTAGCGGCAACGTTTCTACTGGTGGCATGCGGATCGGCGAGCTTGCCGCGCTGGTCGGGGTCTCCACCCGGACCGTGCGCCACTACCACCATCTCGGGTTGCTGCCCGAGCCGGAGCGGCTGTCCAACGGCTACCGGGAATACCGGCTGCGGGATGCGGTGGCCCTGGCCCGGGTACGCCGGTTGAGCGAGTTGGGGCTCTCGCTCGACGAGATCCGTGACGTGCTCGCCGACGACCGGGGCCGGGAGCTGCGCGAGGTGCTCACCGAGCTGGACGCCGACCTGGCCCGCCAGCAGGCAGCGATCGCCAGCAGGCGGCAGCGGCTCGCCGTACTGCTGGCCGCCGACGAGTCCGTCGACGAGCTGGACGCCGATGCCACGGTGTCCGAGGAGATGGCGGCGGTGCTGCGTCAACTGCCGACCGACGGATCGGCGTTCGCCGCCATTGACCGCGAGATGCTGGCGCTGCTGGACACCGGGACCGGATCAGCGGGGTGAGTTCAGCGCGCTGTTCCAGCCGCTGACCGAGCCGGCGATGTCGGCTCGTACGCAGGAGTTCTACCGACGGCTCGACGAGATCGCCGACGCCGACGCGGCCGACGCACGTGGCGTCACTCGCCGCCGACCTGGAGGGCTTCCTGCCGGCCGAGATGACCGACGTCATCGTCACGAACGCTGGCAACGTAGCAGGTACCCAGTTGCTGACTGCCATCACCGGGGAGCTCTCCCCCGCCCAGGCCGAGGTGTTCCGGCTGCTCCTCGCCCGGCTGCGAGGCCAGCGATGACGGCGCGGTCGGGCAGCGGGGCGCCGGCCGGGACCTGCGGCGGGACACCCGTGGAGCAGGTGGTCGAGCTGGCCGAGCCGCTGCGCGGCGACGCCGGTCAGCCGAGCAGCTGTTCCGAACGCTCCCACAGCCGACGGGCGAGATCAGGGTCGTACGCCTGGGAGTTGACGCGCTTGGCGGGCCGGCGCGTTTCGTAGTAGCGGCCGGGCTCCCAGTCGAGGCCGGGCCGGCTGGTGGCCAGCCACACCAACTGGTCGGCGCCCTTCTCCGGGGTGGTCAGCATGGCCCGGGTGACCGGGTTGGTGGTGATGAACCGCATCAGCCGGCTCGCCGACTGGGTCCCAAAGCTGGTCGCGACGTTGCCCGGGTGGAACGCGGCGGCGGCGATGCCGTCGGCGTGGTACCGGCGGTGCAGTTCCGTGGTGAACAGGATGTTCTCCAGTTTGGCGGCGCTGTAGGCGCGTACCGGGTCGAAGTTTCGGTCGAGGTTGAGGTCATCGACGTCGATCTTGCCCGCCAGCCGCGCGCCGACGCTCGACGTCTGAATCACGGTGGCCCGTGACGCGGTCAGCTTGTCGATGAGCAGCCGGGTCAGCAGGAACGGTGACAGGTGGTTGATCTGGAAGGTCAGCTCGAATCCGTCGGTCGTCTTGGTCGGGTCGCCGAAGACGCCGCCGGCGTTGTTGGCGAGCACGTCGATTCGCGGGTACGCAGCGTCAAGCTCGGCGGCGAGCTTGCGTACCTCGTCGAGGCGGGCGAAGTCGGCGAGGAAGTGCTCCGCGCCGATCTCGCGGGCAACGGCCTCGGTCTTGTGCGGGGAACGCCCGACGACGACCACCCGGTGGCCGGCGTCGTGCAGCTGACGGGCGGCCGCGGCACCGATGCCGTCGCTGGATCCGGTAATGACGATCACCTTGGTCATGGCGACACTGTACGCCGAAACTGTCAGCTACTGTCAACTGCGACGGCCGATGCTAGGCTGACCACATCATGACTGGAAAGCAGCCAACCCTGCGCGAACGCACCCGCCGGGCCGTGCAGCGCGACATCGCCGACGCGGCGCTGCAGCTCTTCGTCTCCCGGGGCTACGACGCCACCACGATCGACGACATCGCCGCGGCCGTCGGCATGTCCCAGCGCAGCGTCTTCCGCTACTTCGCGACGAAGGAGGACATCGTCGTCGGCAAGTTCGACCTCGGCGCCGACGACATGCTCGACAACCTGCGCGAACGCCCCGCTGACGAACCCGTCTGGACCTCGCTACGCCGGCTGTTCGACATCGTGGACACCACGGACCAGCAGCAGGTCAGCAAGCCCGTCCAGCGGGTGATCCTGGAGACGCCTGCGCTGCTCGCCGTCTATCTGCGCAAGCTGCAGAGCATGCAGCACGCCGTCGTCGCGGTGCTACGGGAGCGGGCGGCGGCGGCCGGCGGCCCGTACGCCGCCGACGATCCGACGCCCGGGGCGCTCGCCGCCGCCGCCTTCGGCTGCCTGGTCGCGGCACAGCACGCCTGGCTGGCGTCCACGACCGAGGACTCACTCGCCGACTACGTCGACCGGGCGATGGCGGCCCTCGGCCCCCGGTCCGGGTGACGCCTCACCGCCTGCGGGCACGCCGGGTCACTTCCAGCGAAAGTGGACGAACAGTCGGCCGAAGTTCTTCGAGTCCTTCTCCACCCGGTGGTAGAGCTGCTTGACGTCCTTCTGGTCGAGGAACCGCAGCACCCGCTTCTTCAGCTGGCCGGAGCCCTTGCCCGGGATGATCTCGACGAGGGTGGCCTTCTTGGCCACCGCCTCGTCGATGACACCCCGCAACGCCCGATCGATGTCCTGGCCACGGTTGTAGATGTCGTGCAGGTCCAGTTTGATCTTCACGACGCCCTTCCGTTGACCTTCGCCTCGACCCGGCGCAGCGCGGCCAGGTAGTCGGAATGCTCGGAGCGCATGGCGGCGGCGAGCCGCAGGTGCCGCAGCGCCTGCGACGGCCGGCCGAGCCGTTCCAGGGTACGGCCCAGCACGTGGTGGGCGTAGTGGTCGCTCGGGTCGCGGTCGATCAGCTCGCGCAACTGCTCCTCGGCCCGACCGAGCTGCGCCGACTTGAAGTAGGAGCGGGCCAGCAGCTGGCGGACCGCCGAGTTGTCGGGCTCGGCGGCGATGATCGGCTCCAGCAGCCGGGCCGCCCCGGACGGGTCGCCGGACTCGAAGTACAGGTTCGCCCGGCGGTACTCCTCCAACAGATCCATGGCCGCCCCACCTTCCCGGTCGCGATCACCGACAACCTTGACGCTGGCACAACCACCGGCGGAATGCGACTGTTCCCGTACCGGACATCCGCCGGTCACCCAGTCAGTTTCCGGATGATCCGCCACAGACCAGTCAGATCTGGAGCGGTCTCAGGGTCTGATCAGCGTCCAGGCCCGTACGCCACCGACGATGCCGGCCGTGTTCGGCACCACCACCACGTCGTCGCCCATCCGGGCCACCTGCTCGGGCCGGATCAGCCGCGAGTTGCCGCCGCCAAGGTAGAGCCGGTCCCAGCAGAACACCGGTCGCAGACCGTCGACGACGCCGCGTACCCGCCGGGACCAGAACGCGTCGCCGAGCCGGCGGCGTTCGTGCTCGCCGACGTAGGTGTCGTAGCTCTGCCCCCAGCGCACCGGCGCCTGGGACAGCTCCAGGTGCGGAGCGAGCCGGCCGCCGTCGAACAGCGCGCAGCCGAGCCCGGTGCCGAGGGTGAGGACCAGTTCGCAGCCGGTGCCGGCGACCACTCCGGCGCCGTGCACCTCGGCGTCGTTGAGCACCAGCACCGGCAGGTCGAAGGCAGCGCCGAGCGCCGTACGGGCGTCGAAGCCGGACCATTCGGCGAACAATGTCGGGTCGACCTTGGTTCGCGGACCGGCCTTCGTCACGTAGTGCGGGGTGGCGACCACCACGCCGTGCCGGATCATGCCGGGCATTCCGACGGTGACCCGGTCGGCCGCCGGTAGCTGGTCGCGCAACTCGCGCAGGGTGTCGACGAAGCGCTTCGGCGGCAGCGGGTACGGGGTCGGCACCCGCAGCGGCCGGGCCCGCATGGTGCCGGCCTCGTCGAGTACGGACGCCTTGATGCCGCCGCCGCCGCAGTCGATCGCCAGCGTGGAAATCATCAGCACAGTGTGCCGGGCAGCGGCTAGTATCGCCGGGCCATGAGCGCCACACTGATCGCCAGGGACCTGTCCGCCGGGCACGGTGACCGGCAGCTCTTCACCGGGCTGGACCTCGTCGTCGCGCCCGGCGACGTGATCGGGCTGGTCGGCGCGAACGGTGCCGGCAAGTCGACGCTGCTGCGGATCCTGGCCGGGGTGGATACGCCCGAGTCGGGCACGGTCACCCGCACCCCGCCGACCGCCACCGTCGGGCTGCTGCCGCAGGAGCCGCAGCGCCGGCCGGGTGAGTCGGTACGCGACTACCTGGCCCGCCGGACCGGGGTGGCGGCGGCGCAGCAGGCGATGGACGCCGCCGCCGAGGCCCTCGCGGCCGGCCAGCCCGGCGCCGACGACAGCTACGCGGTGGCGCTGGAACGCTGGCTGGATCTCGGCGGCGCCGACCTGGCCGAACGCGCCGAGCAGGTGGTGGCCGACCTGGGTCTGACGGTGGCGTTGGATCAGCCGACGACGGCGCTCTCCGGCGGCCAGGCGGCCCGCGCCCAGCTCGCCTCACTGCTGCTCAGCCGGTACGACGTGGTGCTGCTCGACGAGCCGACCAACGATCTGGACCTGGCCGGGCTGGCCCGGCTGGAGCAGTTCGTCGCCGGGCTGCGCGCCGGCGCCGTGCTGGTGTCGCACGACCGGGAGTTCCTGGCCCGTACGGTGCACCGGGTGGTCGAGCTGGACCTGGCCCAGCAGCAGGTCAACCACTACGGCGGCGGGTACGAGGCGTACCTGGCCGAGCGGGAGGTGGCCCGCCGGCACGCCCGGGAGGCGTACGAGGAGTACGCCGACACCCGGGCCGGGCTGCAGGCCCGCGCCCGTACTCAGCGGGCCTGGATGGACAAGGGCGTACGTAACGCCCGGCGCAAGGCCACCGACAACGACAAGTTCATCCCCCACTTCCGGGGCGAGACAGCCGAGAAGCAGGCGGCGAAGGCGCGGCAGACCGAGCGGATGATCGAGCGGCTGGAGACCGTCGAGGAGCCGCGCAAGGAGTGGGAGCTGCGGATGGAGATCGCCGCCGCGCCCCGGGCCGGCGCGGTGGTCGCGGTGCTGCGCGATGCGGTGGTACGCCGAGGCGGGTTCACCCTCGGCCCGGTGGATCTGCAGATCGACTGGGCGGACCGGGTGGCGATCACCGGGCCGAACGGGTCCGGCAAGTCGACGCTGCTCGGTGCGCTGCTGGGGCGGCTGCCGCTGGATTCGGGCGAGTCGTGGCTCGGCCCCGGGGTGGTGGTCGGCGAGATCGACCAGGCCCGCCAGTTGTTCCTGCGCGACGAGCCGGTGCTGGACGCGTTCCGGGCGGCGGCCGACCTGGCACCCGCCGAGGCCCGTACGGTGCTGGCGAAGTTCGGACTGCGGGCCGACCATGTGCTGCGGCCGGCGGCCACCCTGTCGCCGGGCGAGCGGACCCGTACGGCGTTGGCGTTGCTGCAGACGCGCGGGGTGAACCTGCTGGTCCTCGACGAGCCGACGAATCATCTGGATCTGCCGGCGATCGAGCAGTTGGAGTCGGCGCTGGCGTCGTTCACCGGCACGTTGCTGCTGGTCACGCACGACCGGCGGATGTTGGAGTCGGTGCGGCTGACCCGGCGGATCACGCTGGACCGTGACGGCCCCGCGTTCCGGTCGCTGCTGGACCTGTCCCTCGACTAGGGGCAGGACCAGGGGGTACGACCAGGTTGCGGGGCCGCCGCCGGTCGATCCGGGTCAGCGGCGGTCGCCGCCGGCACTCCGGCTCAGCGTCGGTCGTCGTCCGGTGTCGGTTGCGGCAGTTGCTGGTAGATGTCCGGGATTCCGTCGCCGTCGCGGTCCTGCCGTTCCTGTTCGGAGATCCGCCGGTAGACCTTGTTTCGCCGGCCGAGAACGATGGCGGCGAGCAGCGCCGCGGTCAGCGAGCCGATCAGGACGGCCGCCTTGACGTGGGCGTCGCGGTCACTGCCGGCACCGAACGCCAACTCGCCGATCAGCAGCGAGACGGTGAACCCGATACCGGCCAGCAGGGACACCCCGAGCAGGTCGACCCATTTCAGCCCGCCCAGGTCGGCGCGGGTGAAGCGGGTCATCAGCCCGGTGGCGCCCAGGATGCCGATCGTCTTGCCGAGGACCAGACCGGCGATCACGCCGATCGCCACCGGATCGGTCAGCACCGAACCGATGCCGCCGTCACGCAGCGACACCCCGGCGGCGAAGAAGGCGAAGACCGGCACGGCGAAGCCGGCGGAGACCGGCCGCCACCGGTGTTCGAAGTGCTCGGCCATGCCGTGCTGCTCGCCCTTGCGGGGCAGCACCGGCACCATGAAGCCGAGCAGTACGCCGGCGATGGTGGCGTGTACGCCGGAGGCGTGCATCAGCGTCCAGGTGATGGCGGCCAGCGGGATCAGCGCCCACCACCAGGTCCTGCCGAACCGCAGCAGCAGCGCGAAGGCGAGCAGCGGCAGCAGTGAACCGGCCAGGGCCAGGAAGTTGACCTGTTCGGTGTAGAAGAACGCGATGATGGTGATCGCCAGCAGGTCGTCGACGACGGCCAGGGTGAGCAGGAAGGCGCGCAGGCCCTGCGGCAGGTGGGAGCCGATGACGGCGAGCACGGCGAGGGCGAACGCGATGTCGGTGGCGGTGGGGATCGCCCAGCCGCGCAGCGCGCTGTCGCCGGTGTTGAGGTTGATCAGTACGTAGATGAGCGCCGGCATGGCCATGCCGCCGATCGCGGCGATCACCGGCAGCGCGGCCCGGCGTGGGCTGCGCAGTTCACCGGCGACGAATTCGCGTTTGAGTTCCAGACCGACCACGAAGAAGAAGATCGCCAACAGGCCGTCCGCTGCCCAGTGCGCCAGGTCGACGTCCAGGTGCAGCGGTGCCCCACCGGGCCAGGGCACGAACTGGCCCAGGTCGGTGTAGGCGTCGCCCCACGGGGAGTTGGCCCAGATCAGCGCGATGACCGCGCCGAGCAGCAGCAGCCCGCCGCCGACGGTCTCGGTGCGGAGCACGTCGCCGATGAACTTGGCTTCCGCCCAGGAGGAGAGCTGGAACGGACGCCGGGACTCCGGCGGCCTGGTTGAGTCCGACTTTTCACTCGATCCGGACTTGTCGCCGGATCCGGAAGCCTTGGTGGGGGTCGGGTCGGTCATGTAGAGAACTCCACCTCCACGTACGTGCAGCAGGTACAGCGACGCCGGTCCTGGTTGACCGGCGCGTCGATGATGATCACACTATCCGTTCCGGCGCGGTTACCGAAGGTCTCCGGTTGGCGACGCCGGCGCCGGGCAACCTCCGGCACCGGTTGTGCCGTACCCCGATTCTTCCAAGGTCATGTCGCGCTGACCAGCAAGTGCGGGGTCTCTCACCGACCCCGTCCGGTGCCGCAGCCAGAGTTCGAGCTGCAGCAACGTGTAGATCTCGCCGGCGTGGTCGAGCCCGGCCTGGTGCTCGTCGAGCAGCCGGCGGACCGCAGCCGGCTGGAACAGGCCACGGTCCTGGAAGGTCCGGTCGGTGAGCAGGTCCCGGGCGAGTTCGCGCAGCTCGGCCCGCAGCCAGCTGGCCAGCGGTGGCCGGGCGTCCACCGGATCGGACATGACCACCCGGCCCGGCAACCAGCCGGCCGCCGCCCGCCGCGCCAGGTTCCGCCGCCGCCCCGGCACCTTCCACGATGCCGGCAGGCCGGCCACCCACTCGAGCAGCCGGTGGTCGAGTAACGGGGCCTGCAGCCGGAGTCCCGCGCCGGCCGACACGGTCGACCACCGGGCGAGTACGTCGCCGGGCAGGTATCCGAGCAGGTCCGCATCGGTCATCCGGGCCGCCTGGGAGTCCCCTGACGAGGCGAGGTACGCCGCCTCGGCCAGCAGGCCGCTGTCCACGTCGGCGAGTTCGTCGCGCAGCCGCGCCGTGTAGAGGGCGTTCTTCTGCTCGGCGCTGCACTCGGCGACGATCCGCGCGTACCGGGTCGGTGGTGGGCAGCCGGCGACCTCCAGCAGCCGGCCGAACCGGCGTACCGGGGTCCCGGCCATGCTCCGCCGCACCAGGGCGGCGCCGGCCCGCTGCAACCCGGGCAGTCCGGCCGACCGCTGCGGCCAGCCGTTCAGCCAGCCGAGCAGCAGATGGTGCGGGAACCCGCCGTACAGCAGGGCACCGCCGAGGCCGCAGAACGCCTCCGCCCGCCGCACCCCGGCGTACCTGGCGACCAGGTAGGCGGGGATCGCGGCCGGGCTGGCGAACGGTTCGTCGAACAGGCCGGCGATCTGCTGCGGTACGGCCGGGTCGAGCCCGGTCACCAGATACTCCTGGTGCTCGGTGCCGAGCGCCCGGGCGACGGTCCGCGCCGCCGCCCGCTGGTCGAGCCGGGGTTCGCCGAACCCGACCGAACAGGTCTGTGCCCTGACGCTGGTGCTGCGGGTCACGGCGGCCGCGACCAGCGTGGCGCTGATCCCGCCGGAGAGCAGCACCTGCGGCGACCCGGTGGCCGGCAGCCGGGAGCGCACGGCGTCGACCAGCCGCCCGCGTAGCTGCTCGGCGGCCTGGTCGATACCCGGCGTCGTCGGCCCGGCAGCGCCGTCGAGTGTCCAGTAGCGACGGGTGGTGACCCGCCCGTCCGCCCAGATCAGCGACGTGCCCGGGGGAAGCTTGCGGATGCCGGCGTAAATCGTCCACGGCGCGGGGACGTAGCGGTAGGTCAGATAGTGGTGCAGTGCGACCGGGTCGAGCTCCTGGCTGGTACGGGGATCGGCCAGCAACGCCCGCAGCTGCGAGGCGAAGGTCAGCCGGCCACCGCTGAGCCGCCAGTACAGCGTCCGCTCTCCGGTCCGGTCGGCCGCGAGCATCAGCTGGTTCCGGTCGCGGTCCCAGACCGCGATCGCGAAGTCGCCGGTCAGCCTGGGGACAGCCGCCGTACCGTGCCGCCGGTACAGGTCGAGCAGGTCGGGTTGGGCAGTGCAGCTGACCGCGACCGCGTCCGCCGTGGCCGCGTAGTACGGCGACCGACCCGCGTAGTACGGCGACTGGGTCGCGGCCCGGTCGCCGTCGAACCAGCAGGCGACGATCGCCGCTCGGTCGTCCAGGTAGCGACCGGTCCGCTGAAGGTCATGCGGGGTGCAGGCCAGGGCGAGATGGTCGGCGCTCTGACTACGACCGCCGGCCTCACTGACGATACCGACTATTGCTGACATAGCGTGACGCTAACCTCAGCTCGTCGCGGCGGGTGCCGAGTTGTCGATCCGGCCCCACCGACGACGCCTGGTAGCCGGGAGCCCGTCTTGGTTTTCGCCGATTGGCGTCATAGATCCGTAATGTCTGGTTAGCCTGGATCTCTCAGCGATCGAGCCAGAGGTGATCACATTGACCGGACGACCTGACGGTCAGGGCAATCCGGCACCGGCCCCGGAGAACTGGGCCGACCTGCCCGCGTACGACCAGGGACGGCACCGCCACACCACGGCGGACGACGACTGGGCCGAGTCACACCAGTGGACCATCGACCAGCAGCACGACCAGTGGGCTACGACCGACCAGGCGTACGACCACTGGGCGACCACCGACCAGACACAGTGGTCCGACCGGCGGCCTGCGAGTTCCGCGACCAGCCCGGTGGCGTTGACCCGATCGAGCGCCGGCAGTGGCCAGCACCGTCGGCCACCGGCCCGGCACGGTCGACGCAGGCTGCGCCGCATCGCCCTGCTCGGCATCACCGGCCTGGTGGTCGCCGCCCTCGCCGGGGTGGCCGGGGTGGCCGCCGTCAGCCACTACTACCTCGGCGAGATCAAGCGGATCCCCGACCCGTTCGCCGCCATACCGGCCGATCAGCGTCCGGCACCGACGGCAGAAGGGCTGACCGTGCTGCTCGCCGGCGTCGACAGCCTGGCCTCCAGCGCCACCGGCGCGGACTCCCCCGCCGGGCCGTACGGGCGGACCGACTCGCTGATGGTGGTCCGGATCACCGCCGACCGGGAACGGGCGTACGTCGTCTCCATCCCCCGCGACTCGTGGGTGCCGGTCCCCGGGCACGGCAACGTCAAGATCAATTCCGCGTACGCGCTCGGTGGCGCCAGCCTCGCCGTACGGACCGTCGAGAACGTGACCGGGCTGCGCATCGACCACGTCGCCCTGATCGACCTCGTCGGGCTGCAGGACCTGACCGACGCGGTCGGTGGGGTGACCGTCGAGATCCCGGCCGGGACGCCCGGACCGAGCCTGCAGTCCAGCTGGCCCGCCGGACCGCAGCGGCTCAACGGCGAGCAGGCCGTCAAGTACGTACGCCAGCGCTACGGCCTGCCGGAGGGCGACTTCGACCGGATGCGCCGACACCAGAACTACCTGCGCGCGCTGCTCGACGAGACCCTCGACCGGGACACCCTGACCAGCCCGCGACAGCTCGGCGCGCTGCTCGACGCGATCACCACGACCGTCACCGTCGACGACGGCCTGACCAACGACAAGCTCCGGCAGCTCTCCTTCGACCTGCGCAAGATCCGCAACGACGTTCGGTTCGTCACCGCGCCGGTGGCGAACACCGGGTTCGTCGGCGACCAGTGGGTGATGTGGCTGGACACCGATCGCGGCGTCGACTTCTGGACCGCCGTACGCGACGACACCTTGGAGCAGTACATCGAGCGGTACGGCGCCGAGCAGCTCGACTCGGTCGTCGTCCGCTGACCGGCCGACCCACCGTCGGCCGACCCCACCTACACCCGGGTCGTCTCGCCTGACGGACGGGCCGCTGGTGCCCGGTTCGACCACCACCGGGCCAGGGCCGCGCAGACGATCAACTGGATCTGGTGGAAGATCATCAGCGGCAGGACCAGTAGGCCGAGCAGTTGCGGGCTGAACAGCACGGCCGCCATCGGCAAACCGGTGGCCAGGCTCTTCTTGGCACCGCAGAAGACCGTCGCAGCCCGGTCGGCGTGGTCGAAGCCGAGTAGCCGGGTGACGCCGAAGAGCAACCCCATCACCACCGCCAGCAGGGCACCGACGGTGGCCCCGAGGACCAGCAGCTGGCTGACGGCGATCTGCTGCCAGATCCCGGCGACCACCCCGGCACTGAACGCGGTGTAGACCACCAGCAGGATCGAGCCCCGGTCGACCACCGAGGTCAGGCTCTTGTGCCGGCTGATCCAGTCGGCGGTCCACCGCCGGGACAACTGACCGGCGACGAACGGCAGCAGCAGCTGCCCGACGATCGAGCCGATCGAACCGGCGGTCAGCCGCAGGTCACCGGTGTTCTGCATGAGCAGCACGGCGAGCAGCGGGGTGAGCGCGACCCCGACGATGTTGGAGAACGACGCGCTGAACACGGCGGCCGGCACGTTGCCCCGGGCGATCGAGGTGAACGCGATCGACGACTGCACCGTCGAGGGGACCACGCAGAGGAAGAGGACTCCCTGGTAGAGGTCGGCCGGCAGCAGTTGCGGGCTGATCACCGCGACGGCCAGGCCGAGCAGCGGAAAGACCACGAAGGTGGTGCTCAGCACCACGGTGTGCAGGCGCCAGTGCCGGGCACCGGCGAGCGCCGCGGCCGGGGCGATCCTGGCCCCGTGCAGGAAGAACAGCAGGGCGATGCCGACGCTGGCGACGACGCCGGCGACCGAGGCGGCGGTACCGCGGACCGGGAGCAGCGCGGCCAGCGCCACGACGGCGAACAGCATCGCGATGAACGGATCGATGATCAGCCAGCGGGGCCAGCGCATCCGGGTACTCCAGGTGACGGGGGTGGTCCACCCATTCTGGGCGGCCGGACGATCAGCGGGAAAGCTGATCACCGCGCTGACTGTCATCGCGTACCGCGATAAGCTTGAAGCTGTGTACGAGCCTGTCCAGCTGCGCAGCTTCCTGGCGGTGAGCCAGTTGCTCAGCTTCACCCGGGCCGCCGAGCGGCTCGGTCTGCGGCAGTCCACGGTCAGCGCGCATGTGCGGCGGCTGGAGGAGGCGGCCGGGCGGCCGCTGCTGCTGCGCGACACGCACACCGTGCAGCTGACCGTGGACGGCGAAGCGATGATCAGCTTCGCCCGGGACATTCTCGACGCGCACGACCGGGCCCGCCGGCATTTCAGCACCACGGTCGTACGCGGCAAGCTGCGGCTCGGTGTCTCCGAGGACCTGATCTCCAGCTACTTGCCGGACGTGCTGCAGACCTTCCGCCGCCGCAACCCGCTGGTCGACGTCGAGTTGACCGTGGCGCTGAGCGGCACACTGCACCAGTTGCTGGACGCCCGAGCACTCGATCTGGTCTTCGCCAAACGCCTGGCGGGTCAGTCCCGGGGCAGCCTGGTCTGGCGTGACCGGCTGGTCTGGCTGGGCGCGGCGGACCAACCGGCACCGCTGCGGCGCGCCGCCGGGGAACCGGTGCCGCTGGTGGTCTACCCACCGCCGAGCATCTCCCGGGCGCAGGCACTCGCCGCGCTCTCGTCCGCCGGCCAGCCCTGGCGGATCGCCTGCACCAGCGGCAGCCTCGGCGGGTTGGTGGCCGCCACCCGTGCCGGCCTCGGCCTGCTGCCGCACTCGGCCCGGTTGGTGCCGGCCGGCCTGACCCCGGTGGCGCCGGCCGATCTGCCGCCGCTGGGCGAGGTGGAGTTCATCCTGCTGTCCCGTCCGGACGCCGACCCGGCGGTGGCGGCGGCGGTCAGTGAGGCGGTCGGGGCCGCCGGTCGGCCGACCGCCGGTGGCCGGGGACGGACTCCGCGTACCGCCGGCTGACCCCGGCCCGGGACCGCAGGTCGACGGGATCTTGCCGCAAGTGGAAGTCGAATCTTGCAGCCTGGTCGCAGACCGCCAACCGACGTAGCTCAGGTTTACGGCCGAAACAAGCTGTTCACAGCGAGACGTCTGGTTGTTACCCTCACCACACGACTGAAAGTGCTTGCGATCCTTGCAACTTCTTTCAGGAGCCTGGTACCTGCCTCCTCGCAGGCACGCCATCACCAGCATTGGAGCGCTGATGTCCGTACCCGGATCGACCGTGTCCAGACCGATGGCCACCGCCGCAGCGGCCGTCCTCGGGATCCCGCTGGCCGTCGCCCTGACCGCGCCCGCCACCGCCACGACCCCGGCCCCGACCACCGCCACGACCCACGCAGCGACCCCGGCCACGACCGCCAATGCGACCGCCGCCGTCGGCAACGGCGACGCGATCGTGCACCTGTTCCAGTGGCGGTGGGACTCCATCGCCGAAGAGTGCGAGACCACGCTCGGACCGGACGGCTGGGGCGGGGTCCAGGTCTCCCCGCCGCAGGAACACGTGGTGCTGCCCAGCGCCGAAGGCGCCAGCTATCCGTGGTGGCAGGACTACCAGCCGGTCTCGTACCGGATCGACCAGACCCGGCGCGGGGACCGGGCCGACTTCGTCGACATGGTCGAACGCTGCCGGGACCAGGGCGTCAAGATCTACGTCGACATGGTGCTCAACCACATGAGCGGCACCGGATCGGTCGGCAGCGGGCCGGGTAGCGCCGGCACCGTCTACAGCAAGTACGGCTATCCCGACCTGTTCGGCGACGGCTCCGGAGACAGCTACGGCTACGCCGACTTCGGCCCCTGCTACCGCACCATCAGCGACTGGGGCAGCAAGACCGAGGTGCAGGACTGCGAACTGCTCGACCTGGCCGACCTCAACACCGCCAACCCGGAGGTACGCCGCAAGATCGCCAAGTACATGAACTCGGTGATCGCCCTCGGCGTCGCCGGGTTCCGGGTGGACGCCGCCAAACACGTCCAGGAAGCCCACCTGGCGGACATCATCTCCCGGCTCGACGACGTGCCCGGCTTCGGCGGCCGGCCCGATCTGTTCCACGAGGTGTACGGCGACGGCACCGTTCCGTACACCGCGTACGCACCGTACGGCAAGGTCACCAACTTCGACTACCAGCGGGCGGTCTCCGCGGCGTTCCGCGACGGCAACATCGCCCAGCTGGCCAGCCTGCCGGACTACGGCGGGCTGACCGGCGACCAGGCGGTCGTCTTCATCGACAACCACGACACCCAGCGGGCCACCCCGACGCTCACCTACCAGGACGGCGACCGCTACTACCTGGCCGACGCGTTCATGCTGGCCCACCCGTACGGGACCCCGCAGTTGATGTCCAGCTACGCCTTTGGCCCGGTGGTCGCCCAGGGCCCGCCCAGCACCGGCGACGGCACCACGCTGCCGACCGACTGCGCCAGCGCCGAGTGGATCTGCGAGCACCGCGACGAGCAGGTCGCCGGCATGGTCAGCTTCCGCAACGCCACCGCCGGCACCGGCATCGGCGGCGGCGTCACCGACGGCAACGGCCGGTTCGGCTTCGCCCGCGCCGACCGCGGGTACGCCGCGTTCAACGCGACCGGCAGCACCTGGAGCCGCAGCTTCACCACCGGCCTGCCGGACGGCTGGTACTGCAACGTGGCCCGGGGCACCTACCGGGCGGACAGTGGCACCTGCACCGGCGGCACGATCGCCGTCACCGACGGCGGCTTCCACGCCGACATCCCGGCGAACCGGGCGGTGGCTCTGCACGTCGCGGCACGGCTCGACTGCACCGACCCGACCGGCTGCCCCCCGGTCGACCCGCCCCCGGGCGACGGCACCCCGGTAACGGTGACCGTGCAGACCACGCCCGGCCAGCAGGTACGGGTGGTCGGCTCGCTGCCCGAACTCGGCTCCTGGGACCCTGCCGACGCGGCACCGCTGGGCACCGACGCGGCCAGCTACCCGACCTGGACCGGCTCCGTCGACGTCCCGGACGGTACGGCGTTCGAGTGGAAACTGGTCAAGGTGGCGTCGGACGGCGCGGTCGAGTGGGAAGCTGGCGCGAACCGCAGCGGCGTCGGCGGCACCCCGCTCACCGCCACCTGGGGCCAGCCCGGCTCCGGCGGAGAGCAGCCGGGCACCGTCGCGGTCACCTTCGACGTCACCGCGACCACCTGGTACGGACAGGACGTCCTGGTCGTCGGCTCGGTCCCGGCGCTGGGCTCGTGGGACCCGACCCGGGCGGTCGCCCTCGCTGCGGACGACTACCCGCTCTGGTCGGGCAGCGTCACGCTGCCGGCCGGTGAGTCCTTCGAGTACAAGTACGTGAAACGGGCGCCGGACGGCACCGTCGACTGGGAGTCGGGCGGCAACCGCAGCGCCACCCCGGCCGGCGACGCGACAACCCTCACCGACACCTGGCGGTGACCCACGGTGTGTACGGCGGACCGGCTGCGCCCGATCCGCCGTACACCCGGTGGCCGAGCTGATAGCGTCGGCCCAGGTGGACGGACCGGCTGCGGACGCCTGCCGTTCGGGAGGTCACCGGTGCGGATCGGGCCGCGGGTAGCAACCGTCGTAGTCAACTACCGGTACTACGACGACACTGTCCGTTGCCTCACCTCGTTGCAGGCCAGTGACACCGCCGACCAGCGGGTGATCGTTGTCGACAACACCGAGCGGGAGCACCACGGGCCCGATCTCACCGACCTGCTGGATCCGGCCGTGGAGGTCGTCTCGGCCGGTGACAACGTCGGCTTCGCCGCCGGCTGCAACATCGGGATCCGGGCCGCACTGGCGTCGTCCGCCGAGTTCGTCTGGCTGCTCAACCCGGATGCGGTCGTCAGCGCGCAGACGTTGACCCGCCTGCTGCGCACCGCCGAGGAGCACCCGGACGCCGGAATTGTCGGCAGCCGCATCCTCGACGGCGGACACCCGGCCCGCATCCTGTTCAACGGCGGCGTGATCAAGGGCCACGGGTCCACGTACCACGCCGACGCCGGGGTGTTCGATCCGTCCGTGCCGGACGGGACGGTACGCGACGTCGACTACGTCACCGGCGCGTGTTTCCTGATCCGCCGGGAGACGTTACGCCAGATCGGCCTGCTCTCCGAGGACTACTTCCTCTACTACGAGGAGACCGACTACTGCCTGCGTGCCCAGCAGGCCGGCTGGCGCACCGTCCTCGCGCCCTACTCCCGGGTGTGGCACTACAAACGGTCGGCCGGCAGGTACCCGCCGCCGTACTACGTCTACTACATGTGCCGGAACCGGTTGCACTTCAGCAAGCGGTTCTTCACCGCCCCGCTGAGCGAAATCGAGTCGGAGCTCGAGGCGTTCGTCACCTGTTGGCTCCGGCAGGTCGCCACCCATGCCCCGCAGTTGCGCGGCGGCTACGAAAAGCTCGTCGAACTGGCTCTCGCCGACGGCCGGGACGGTCGACTCGGCCGCCGCGACGACATCGACGCACTCGTCTCGGGCTAGCCGCAGACGGGCGGTTCGCTAACCGGGTCGGGTCGGCCCGGTAACCGGACTTGACATGGTTGCTGTCGCTTCGCCGCCAGTCACCCCGTTGATCCAGTAAAGTTGCTGTTCAGCCACCCCCTGCGCCCCCACTACGCACCGCCCGGCCGACGAGGCCCACGGCGCACCCGCGGAGGCGGACGTGAGCAGATACTCCTACAGCTTCGAGCCGGAGGACACCAACAACACCGCCGCCGCCGTCTACCGGCTGGCGGCGAGCGGTGGCCCCCGGGTGCTCGATCTGGGCTCGGGGCCGGGCGTCGTCTCCAGCATGCTCGCCACCGTCGCGGGGCGCACCGTCACCTGCGCCGACGTCGACGCCGAGGCGCTCGCCGAGGCCCGGGCCGGCGGCGTACAGGAGACAGTGGTCGTCGACCTGCGGGAACCGGACTGGCCCGGTGCGCTGGCCGGCCGCGAGTACGACGTGGTGATCCTCGCCGACGTGCTGGAGCATCTGATCGAACCGGGTTCCGTCCTGCGCGCACTGCGGGACGACAAGATCCTCGCGCCGGACGGTCTGCTGGTCGTCAGCTTCCCGAACATGGCGCACGAGTCGATCATCATCGAGTTGATGACGGGCAACTTCGAGTACACCAGGACGGGCCTGCTGGACTCGACCCACCTGCGCTTCTTCACCCGGACCAGCATGCAGACGCTGCTGGAGTCGAACGGGTTCCTGGTCAGCGCGACACACCGGACGATCCGGTCCGCCGAGCAGACTCCGCACCGCGCCCGCGCCTTCGAGATCAGCGCCGAGCTGCGCCGGGTGGTGGCCCAGCTCGGTGCGGAGGCCGAGACCTACCAGTACGTCGTGGAGTGCCGGCCGTCCACCGAAGCGGTCCGGATCAGCCTGGCCGAGCAGCGGCTCACCGCCGAGCATTCGGCCCACCTCGACGCGCTGGCCGTCAACGAGCGGCTGACCGCGCAACTCGACGACCTCCAGCACCGGCACCGGCAACTGGACGAGCAGTTCCGCCTCGCCCAGGACCTGGTCGGCCAGGAACGACTCGACGCGCTGCAGGCCCGCGAGACGCTGCGCCGGGCCGAGCAGGAACGGACGCAGTTCCAGGCAAAGTTGAAGGACTCGCAGCAGAAGGTCAAGGAACTGCAGGAGACGGTTACCAGGCTGCAGACCCGGATCAACAAGATGACCAACAGCAACACGTACCGGGCCGGAAAGATGGTCCGGTACGTGTTCCGGCCGAACGAGGGCCTGCGGGCCGTCAAACGCCGACGGAGCCGGTCGACCAACCGACGCGCCACGACCGGCACCGGTGCCGGTGCCGACGGCTCGGAGGGCCGCAGGGCGCCGGCCACCAACGTGCCGGCCCAGTTCCACGGGCTCACCGCTGATCCGGTGCTGTGCGACGCCTACCGGCGGGCCTGCGCGCAGGACCGGTTTCACCGCTCCGACGCGGTGCGGGTGGCGTTCTGCGTCTCCACCGTCGACCTGGACGCCGGCCGTGGCGACCTCTACGTCGCCGTCGGGATCGGCCGCTACCTGCAGCGGCACGGCTACGAGGTCGCGTACCTGCCGGCGGAGCGCTGGGCGGAGCTGCCACCGGAGACCGACGTGGCGCTCGCCATGATCCCGACGTTCGACCCGCTGACCGTGCCGGACCGCTGCCGGATCGTCGCCTGGGTCCGCAACGAGACCGACCGCTGGCGGGAGCATCCGCACCTCGCCCTGTTCGACACGGTGGTCGCCTCCTCCTCCGCCTCGGTCAGCCGGCTGCGCGAGCACTACGACGGGCCGGTCGGGTTGCTGCCGCTCGGGGTGGACACCGAGCTGTTCACCCTGCCCGACACCGACCAGGTCCGCGGTGGCGCGGTGACGACGGTCAACTCGTGGGGCCGGGAGCGGCACCTGTACCAGTGCCTGCGCGGGGTGGACATCACCTTCCCGTTCGTCGTCTTCGGCGAGAAGCGCGGGCTGAACCCGTACTTCTCCCGGTACGCCGGCGGCCCGACCAGCTATTTCAACCTGCCGGGCCTGTACCGGCGGGCGCTGCTGGTGCTCGACGACCTCAACCACACCACCCGGCCGTACGGCAACGTCAACTCCCGGCTGCTGGAGAGCCTGGCGGCGGGCGCGCTGCCACTGACGAACTGCCGGATCGGGCTCGCCGAACTCGGGCTGGCGCAGCTGCCCACGTACAGCGACGCGGCCAGCCTCGGCGACCTGATCGCCCGGCTGACCGGCGACCCCGCCGGTACCGTCGCGCTGGCCGGCCAGCTGTCCGCGGTGGTACGCGAGCGGCACTCGTTCGCCCGCCGGGCGGCGGACCTGCACGCGGTGATCGACGGGCTCGACCCGCAGCCGCGCCGAGCCAACAGCCGGTTCGTCGGCACGTACCCCTACTACCTGGACAATCCGTACCAGCAGCTGCTGATGTCGGGGCTCCGCGACGTCGGGGTGCGCTGGTTCCCGGTCGCCGACGCCGTCCGGGTCTCCGCCGCCCCGCACCTGGCCACCGGGCGGCTGGACAACTACGTGCTGCACGTGCACTGGACCGACCCGATCGTGCACCCGGCCACCGACGCCCAGCAGGCGGCGGTGCGGCTGGCCGAGTTCCAGCACCGGATCGCCGACCTACGGCGTCGGGGCGGCCGGCTGATCTGGACCATCCACAACGTCTTCCCGCACGAGTGGAAGTTCCCGGAGGTGGAGCGGGAGCTGGCCCGGTACCTCGCCGCCGAGGCCGATGTCGTGCACCTGCTCTGCCCGGAGACGGTGGCGGCGACCGCGCCACACTACCCACTGCCGCCGGACAAGATCCGGATCGTCCGGCACAGCAGCTACCTCGGGGTGTATCCCGACTCGGTGAGCCGACTCGCGGCCCGTCGCCGGTTCGGGTACGCCGCCGACGACCACGTCCTGCTGTTCTTCGGCGGGATCCGCCCGTACAAGGGGGTCAGCGAGCTGCTCGACGCGTTCAACGCGGCCGGCGAGCAGGATCCCCGGCTGCGACTGATCGTCGCGGGGGCGCCGAAACGGCTAGACCCGCGCGACGGACTGGCCGAACGCTGCGACCGTGACCCCCGGATCACCGCGATCTTCGATCCGGTCCCGGACGAGGAGGTCCAGTTCTACTTCAAGGCGGCGGACACGGTGGTGCTGCCGTACCGTACGGTGCTCAACTCGGGCAGCTTCCATCTGGCGGTCTCGTTCGGCCGTCCGGTGGTGGCGCCACGGGTGGGCGCGTTGACCGCACTGCTCGATCCGGCGTACACCATCGGCTTCGATCCGGCGGCCCGCGACGGACTGACCGACGCCCTGCTGGCCTCGACCGAGCTGCGCGGCAGGCACGTGGAGCTGGCGGCCCGGGCCGCCGCCCGCAGCTACCAGTTCGGCGACATGGCCCGCGACTACGCCAAGATGGTCACCGAACTGTTCGAGACCCCACACCGCGACTGAGCCGGTACGCATGACGACCGCCCGGGCGAGCACCGGTCACGCCCTGCCACTGTGGAGGGCACATAGGATGATCACTAAGATCGCCCGGTGATCATCAGACGTATCGCCCAGGTTGTCCTGATCGGACTACTGGGCGTCATCATCCTGCCCGGAACCCCGCCCGCCGGTGCCGACGAGACCACCGAGAACCTGCGGATGCAGCTGGTCCTGGACGTCAGCGGCTCGATGCGGGAGCCCGACATGAACGGCCAGACCCGGATGGCCGTCGCCCAGCGTGCGTTCAACGAGGTCGTCGACGCCGTGCCGGCCGGCACCGACCTCGGCATCCGGGTCCTCGGCGCCACCTACCCCGGCGACGACAAGGCCCTCGGCTGCCAGGACACCCAGCAGATCGTGCCGGTCGGGCCGGTCGACCGCGACCAGGCGAAGGCCGCGATCGCCAGCCTGCGGCCCACCGGCTTCACCCCGATCGGGCTGGCGCTGCGGGAGGCGGCCAAGGACCTCGGCTCCGGTGAGACCGCCCGACGCATCGTCCTGATCACCGACGGCGAGGACACCTGCGCCCCGCCTGACCCGTGTGACGTGGCCCGGGAACTCGCCGCCCAGGGCACCCGGCTGATCGTCGACACGCTCGGCCTCACCCTCGACGACAAGGTCCGCCAACAGCTGGTCTGCATCGCCGGGGCCACCGGCGGCACGTACACCACCGCGCAGAGCGCCGACCAGCTCGCCGACCGGATCAACCAGCTGGTCGACCGGGCCCAGGACACCTACACCCAGACCCCGGAGCTGGTCACCGGCAGCACCGACTGCACGGCGGCACCGCTGCTCGCGGCCGGTGTCTACACCGACCGGGAACGTTTCGAGGAGCACCGCTGGTACCGCGTACCGATCCGAGCGGACCAGGAGCTGCGCGCCTCGGTCAGCATCGCGCTGGACCGCCCGGTGAACCGGGACTACGGGATCCTGCTCCGCGCCGTCCATCCCAACGGCCGTGAGCTGGTCCGGGGTACCGACGCCGGCAGCGGCCGGGCCGACGTACTGTCCACCGGCCTGCGATGGTCCGCTGGCCCGGAAGACGACCTGGCCGACGACACCGACCGGGCCGACGACACCGACGGAACTTCTGAACTGGCCGGTACGCCGACCGGTGCCGCGTCCACCGCCGCGCCGACGGCCGCCGGTGCGGAACGACCACCGTTCGAGGTCTGCCTGGTGGTCAGCAACTCGTTCGCCGCTGCCGGCGGGGCCGGCGACGCCCCGGGCATGCCTATCGAGCTCACCGTCGATCTGGTGGCCGCCTCCCCCACCCCGGACAGCCCGGGTCTGGGCCGCGGCTGGCTGCTGCTGATCGTGCTCAGCCTCGCCGGGCTGGTCACCGGAGTCCTCGCCGGCTGGCTGACCCGCTGGTGGACGACTGTCTGGAAGGAGAGCTGAGTTGACCCGTCGTAGATTCCGGCTGACCCGCACCGGCCTGGTCGTCGGCGCCGCTGGCGCCGCAGTCCTTCTCGTCGCGACCCCGGCGGCGGCCGACGGCCCCACCCCGGCGCCGGCGGAGGCCACCCTCACCAAGGCCGGTACGTCGTTCCTCACCGCTGCGGCGGTCCACATCGACCAGCCGGTCCGGGTCTCCGCCGCGACCGGCGAGTACCTGTACTGGTCGTTCCCG
The DNA here is from genome assembly GCF_048060215.1 of Micromonospora sp. LOL_021. Classification (NCBI taxonomy): domain Bacteria; kingdom Bacillati; phylum Actinomycetota; class Actinomycetes; order Micromonosporales; family Micromonosporaceae; genus Micromonospora; species Micromonospora sp. LOL_021. Next base: position 229,891 of record NZ_JBHMIN010000002.1, read on the forward strand.
GCCGAGGCCGGCCAGACCAGCTCGATCGCGGCGACCGTGACCCTCGCCGATCCTGCGACGCGCAGCGGTGCGTCGACCTGGACCATCGACGTGTTCGACGGGCTGCGCCGCCGCCAGCCGTGCACTGCGGGCATGCAGTCACCCGTCGGATCCGCCACCGACGGGCAGGTACGGGCGGGCTGCGTACTGCGGCAGGTCCGGGCCTGGGCCGAGCCATGGTCCGCCGATCCACTGCCCGGCACCTACTACGTACGGCTCTCGGTCACCGACCTGCCGGAGCAGGACCTCGGTCTGCCGGTGCAGGTCGAGCTGCGGGTGAGCGCCGACATGTCGGGCGACACCAGCCCGGAGGGCGGCCGGCTGGAGGCGCCGCTGACGCCGACCGTACGACAAGGGGCGGTGCTCACCAGCGCAACCGACGCCACCGATACGGCCGACGCCACCGATACGGCGGACGCCGCCGAACAGGTCAGCGAAGAGTCCTGGTGGGACAGTGTCGCCGGCTGGTTCAGCGACTGGTTGCCCGGCCTGACGAGTCGATGGATCTGGACGGTGGCCGGTGGCGTACTGGCCGCCGTCGGTGGCGTGGTCGGCTTCGGGCTGACCCGTCGGCCCCGCCGCCGGACCGGCCCCGCCACAGCCGGCTGACCTGCTGACCGGCTGCGGACTCCGCCGGCCGGGCCGATGGTCCGGTCAACCGGCGGCCGCCAGCCGGCGCATCGACTCGGCCGGCAGCCGGCGTCCGACCGCCACCACCGGCCGTCCGGTAGGCGTGCCGTCGCTCGGACCGGCGGCGGCCGGGTCGATCTCGGTCAGCAGCCGGCGGAACAGCGTCGGACGGTCCACCCGGATCACGGTGCTGCGCCCGCTGCGCTCGACGACCGTGTGCGGCAGCGCCAACGCCGGCGCGGCACTTCGCAGCAGCGCCGCCGCCGGGGTGCTCACCGAGATGGCGAGCACCCCGGCGGTCCGGTCCGCCGGAGCCAGCAGCGCGGCCATCCGCCAGACGGCCAGCGCGGCGGGGTAGTGCGCGGCAGCCAGCCCGGGACTGCCGAGCATCCGCCGCCCGTCGCGCCACGCGCCGGCCAACGCCCGTAACACCCGGTGGTACCCGTCCGAGGACACCTCCACCCTGGTCAGCGAGGTGGATGCGCCAACCGGGCTGGTCACCGACCAGGTGATCGTGGACAGCAGGCGGGCGGTCCGGGCCGCAGCCGCCGGCTGCTCGGTCTGTGCCACCGGTAGCTGCCGGTCCGCGGTGGCCGACGCCGGCCCCAGCCGGCGCCAGCCGACCGGCCGCCGCTCGTTCCAGCAGAACGCGGCCTCGAGCAACGGGTACGCGCCGAGCGGGCCGGCCGCGACGGCGCGCAGCACCTTCTCGGTGCCACCACCGGGCCGGTTGTCCGCCCCGGTGCAGGCGTTGCCGGCACCGCCGGCCGTGGTCGGTAGGGTCATGACTGAACTCCTCTGCCACGTTCACGGACGCGCCCGTCAGGGGCGCGCAGGTCAACTTGTCGGGATGGACCGCTCCGCCACGAACCGGCCCTGCTGGACGCGGAACGCCCAGACCACCACCGACGACGCCACCAGCTCACCGGTGCCGGTCCAGGCGATCCGGGTGGTGACGCCGGAGCCGTCGTAGTCGTCGACGAACGCGGCCATCGCGGCCCGGTCACCGTGCCCGGCCTGGATTCCGGCGAGGAACACCGTCGCCGCGTCGTACGACTCGGCGGAGTTGGTACCCGGCTCCACCCCGAAGCGTTCCCGGTAGCGCTGCGGGAACTCGGCCCCGGCCCGCTCCGGCGGCAGGCAGGGGCAGGTGATCACCACCCCGGTCTCGGCGTCGTCGCCGGCCTCGCGGAGAAAGCCGTCCGCCTTCGCCCCGTCACCGGCGACGAAGGTCGCCGCGACGTCGGCCGCGCGAAGCTGGCGGCGTAGCCGACCGGCTTCCGCGTAGTAGCCGCCGTAGAAGACCACGTCGGCGTCGGCGGAACGGATCTGCCCGACGACCGCACTGAAGTCGGTCGCTCCGGCGGCGACCGTCGCCCGCTGCACCACCTTGGCACCGAGTCTGGCGGCCACCTGGTCGGCCAGCCCCTGGCCGTACGCCCCACCGTCGTCGACGACGAACACCGCCGTGCCGCCCAACGCCTGGTCGATGTACCGACCGGCGGCACGCCCCTGCGCGGCGTCGTTGCCGACCAGCCGGTGAAAGGTGGACCAGCCGCGTTCGCTGAGTTCGGTCCGGGTCGCCGAGGTGGTGATCGTGGCGACGCCACCCTGGTCGAGGATCGGCAGTGCCGCTTCGGCCTCGCCGGAGAAACCCGGACCGACCACCCCGATGATGCGGACGTCGTTGACGATCTGCTGGGCCAGCGCGGGGGCCTGCTTCGGGTCGCCCTGCGAATCGAACTCGACCAGCTCCACCGGGCAGTCCGGATGCTCCGCCCGGTACTGGTCGAAGGCCAGTCGGGCACCGTCGCGGACGTTGCCGCCGAGGTCGGCCGAGTCGCCGGAGAGCGGGCCGAGGACCGCGATGCGGCTGCCGCAGGCGCTGGCCGGTGCCGGCTGCTCGCCGCCGGCCGCGACGCATCCGGTCAGCACCGTCAGCAGGCCGAGCACCGCCGTCGGCCGCAGCGACGTACGCACGTCCACCTCCTGTACCCGGTATGACCCGCATATCCTGCTGGTAGGAGCGTGAGGTTTTGATGAGACGATTTGTACGGGGCGCGGTGCTGATCCTCACCGGGTTGGTCCTCATCGGGTGCAGCGACCCCGGGGCGGGGACCCCGGCGGGTGTCTCCGCCGCGCCGTCGTCCACCGCGACCGGCACCGCGTTGTACGCGGTCGACTCCCGGACGCTGGACGAGATCGTCATCGACGCGCAGGGGTTCGTGCTGTACCGGTCCGACCGGGACACCGCGGCACCGACCTGGTCCGCCTGCGAGGGACAGTGCCGCCAATCCTGGCTTCCGGCACCCTGCGAGGGCGAGGTACGGGTGGAGGGGATCGACCGGCAGCTGGTCGGCTGCTTCGACCGGTCCGACGGGAGCCGGCAGCTGAGCCTGGCCGGCTGGCCGCTGTACGGCTACGCCGGTGACCGGATGCCCGGCGACGCGAACGGTCACGGCCAGTCGGGCATCTGGTTCGCGATCCGCCCCGACGGCGACAACGCGGTCTACGTGCCCTGATCGGGTGGTCCCGGCACGCTGACCTGTCCGCTCGGGCATGCCGTCCTACCCGCCCTGACCGCCGGGCAGCCGCAACCGGGCCTCGGCACCGCCGCCTTCGGCGTTGACCAGCCGCAGCTGCCCACCGTGCAGTTGCGCCACCCAGCTGGCGATGGCCAGCCCGAGCCCGGTGCCGTCCTCGGCGCCGCTGCGGAACCGCTGCTCAGGCGCGGCGGCGACGGCTTCGCTGAGCCCGGTGCCGCGGTCACGTACCCGTACCGTCGGCGGTCCGGCGGTGACCTCGAGCCGGATCTCGGCCGGCTGGTCGGCGGCCCGACCGTGCTGGACCGCGTTCTGGATCAGGTTGCGCAGCGCGATCCGGACCAGCGCCGGGTCGCCGTACGCCACCACCGCCTCGGTGACCGGCACCGCCCGGTGCGGCGCGACGACGGTGTCGGTCAGCACCTCCTCAGCCAGTTGGTCCAGGCGGAACGGCTCTCGGCGCAGGTCACGCAGGCCGGCGACGAGCTGGGCCCGGGTGAGCAGGACAGAGACCGAGTCGGCGAGGCGGTCGGCGGAACGCACCACCTGGCGCAGCGCCGCCGGGCGGCGCTGCGGCTCGGCCAGCGCGGTCTCGGAGACGGCACGGATCACGGTCAACGGGGTGCGCAGCTCGTGCGCGGCGTCGGCGACGAACCGTTCCTGCTGGTTGAGCGCGTCGGCGATGGGCTCGGTGCCACGGCGGGCGAGCAGGTAACCGCCGGCGCAGGCCAGCGCGGTGAAGCTGACGCCGCCGGCGACCAGGGCCAGGGCCAGCCGCCGGTTGGCGGTCTCGGCCGGCCCGGTGTCGCCGAGCACCACCACGGCGCCGGCCACCGCCCCGGTGACGGCGTGCTCGAACGGTACGGCGAGCAGCGGGGTGGGGGTACCGGCGGTGTCGCCGACTCCGTCGGCGAGCTCGGTGCCGGAGGTCCAGACCGTCCGGGCCGGTGTCAGCAGGTTGTCCGGCGGGACGACCGGCAGCCGGGCCGGGTACGCGAAGACCAGGCTGAGGTCGGTCCGGCCGGCCTCGTACACGTAGACGGCGGTGGTGCCGTTGGCGACCGCGTTGTCGAACAGTTTGTCGAGTTGCAGCGCCCCGGACTCGTAGTAGAGCAGGGCGGCGGCGGTGCTGGCGGTACGCCGCAGCTCGGCGGCGACCACCTCGTCGCGCTGCCGTCCGTCGACCAGCAGCGCGACGGCACCCATCCCGGCCAGGCCGACCACGTTGATCGCCATCACCAGCAGCGTGATCCGGATCCGCAGGTTGCGCAGCCGGTCGGCGGTCTGCAGCGGCTTGCCGCCCCGCCGGTCACGGCGGTTCACGACGGCGCCCCGCCGACCCGACCGGCGGTCACGACGGCGCCCCGCCGACCCGGTAACCGACCCCGCGTACGGTGTGGATGAGCTGCGGTTCGCCGAGCTTGCGGCGCAGCTGGGCGACCACCGCGTCCACCACGTTCGAGCTGGGGTCGGCGAGCTCGTCCCAGCAGTGTTCGAACAGGTCGCTGCGGGTGACCACCGCCGGGCGCCGGACCAGCAGCATCTCCAGTACGGCGAACTCCTTGCGGGTGAGCGTCAGCAGGACGCCGGCGCGGCGCACCTCCCGGCGGGCGGCGTCGACCTCCAGATCCGCCACCCGCAGCAGCGGCGGGGTGGTAGCGCCGCGGCGTCGGCAGAGCGCCCGGACCCGCAGCACCAGTTCGGCGGTGACGAAGGGCTTCACCACGTAGTCGTCGACGCCGGCCTGGAAGCCGGCGATCCGGTCCCCGGCGCTGTCCAGCGCGGTGAGCACCAGGGCCGGTGTGGTGAGCCCGGCCCGTCGTCGGTGCCCGAGCTGGTGCAGTGAGTCGCCTTCCGGAAGGATCCGGTCGAGCACCAGGCAGTCGTAGTCGTTGATGCTCATGCTCAGGTCGGCCTGGCTCCAGTCGGCCGCCTGGTCGACGGCGAATCCGCCGGAGCGCAGCGCGGTGACGACGGCACTGCGTACCTCGGGGTCGTCCTCGACCACCAGCACCCGCATGCGGGCGAGGCTAGCAAGCCGCCGTCACCAGCGCGTCTTTGACGAGGGTCAACCCGAGGACGCGCACCGGTTGCCGTTGAGCAGGAAGTCCGTCGGCGGCGGGTTGCTGACCGGGTACCTGACCACGAAACCGAGCTGTACGCTGCCGCCGACCGGGATCCGGCTGTTCCACGTCGTGTTGGCGACGGTGATGTCCGGCGGCACCAGGTCGATCGGTTCGGCGCCCCACAGGTGGCTGATCTGCTGATCGCCGGGGAAGGTCCAGCGCAGGGTCCAGCCGTCGATCACGACCGGTCCGGCGTTGTGGATGGTCAACTGGGCCTGGAAGGCTCCGGGCCAGTGGTTCACCACCTGGTAGCTGACCTTGCAGTCGGGTGCCGCCGGCAGGGTCCGCACGGTCAGTGGCTCGGACGGTGGTGACGTGTTGCCGGCGTCGTCGTGGGCCCGCACCACGAAGGTGTACGCGGTCTGCGGTTGTAGTGCGCCGACCCGGGCGGTCGGTCCGGTCGGTGGGTGTTGCGGGGCGGTCGCCACCGGGGTGGTGGAGCCGTCGGGGTTGATCCGCAGCACCTCGTACCAGGCGACGTAGACGTTGTCGGCGGACGGCTGCCACCGCAGGGTGACCGAGTCGGTGCCGATCGTGGTGGCGGTCAGCGCGGTGGGCGCGGTGGGTGGTTGGTCGTCGCCGGGCGGCATGGTCAGACGCAGGCTCGGGCTGGCCGGCGAACGGTTGCCGGCGGCGTCGAGCGCGTACACCCAGAACTGGTACGTCTGCGACGGCCCCAGACCGTCGATGGTGATCTCGTTGTCGGGGGTCGTGCTGATCACGATGTAGTCGGTGTGCAGTCGGGCCACCTCGTAGCCGGTCACCCCGACGTCGTCGGTGGCCGCCGTCCAGACCAGGGTGACGTCGGTGGTGCTGATCGCGGCGACGGTCGGGGTGCCGGGGGTGGTCGGCGGCACGGTGTCCGCTGCGGCGAGCGCCGCGGACGCCGGCAGCAGGGGTGGGCCGAGCAGTGCGGCGGCGACCGCGACGCCGAGCTGGCGTCGTGTGCGGTTGGGATCGCGCCGGATCCACCGGCGGCAGTGGTGCGGCGGTTGCGGCATGGACATCTCGCTTTCGGTGCGGACGCCGGGACGGACCAGCGACTGTGACATCCATGATTGTCGATCGATCAGTCGGGCACCACCGCGCGACAGCGGGCGACGAGATCGTCCGGTCGCGACCAGCGGATCAACCGACTGTGAGCTTGCCCACTACCGATCGACGGAGCTCGAACCTTCTGCGACGGCGAAACGCACCTCGGTCCGACCGTCGCCGCGGATCGGGCGCGGCAGCCAGCTGCTGCTCCAGGCCCCATGCACAACGAAGCCTGCCGATTCATCGGCAGGCTGGGCAGCGCTGTCGGACGGACCGGCGTCGCGGTCCTGACTTGTCGGCGATTCCCCGCCGTAACAATCGGGGACTAGCGTGGGGACGGGGAGGGCAACCCCCGTCCCCACCATCAGTTGCTACACACGCACGAGCGGTCTGGCGTCCAGGTCGTGCGTGACGCGCGGGAGCCGGGCCACGCGAGTGGCTCTGGTTCCACCTCCTCTCGACAGGTGGTGCGCGGGCTGGCGGCGGAGTCCGGGCTTGGCCCGCCGCCAGCCTCGGGAGCTGTGCGGTTGACACGGTGATGTCGCCATCGCCGCGCCACGCGTCGACTACCTCAGTGGGGGCACATCCATCGATGGAAGCGCTCCCATGCAGGGACTGTAGCCTGAGTCACGAGTTTGCGAAAGTCCAGCGGCTGATCAGCTCACGAAATGAAGGTGTGATGAGGCGGTCACGCCCATGTTCACCGGCCGAACTGCTGAACCGCCGTGGTCGCCCCGGCGACGATCAGCAGCGCATCCGGCGGGATCAACGTCTCAGGTCCCGCGTACCGCAGCTGCCGGTCCCGCTCCTTGATCCCGACCACCGTGATGCCGTACCGCTGGCGTAGCCGGGACTCGGCCAACGTCCGACCGGCGGCGTCCGGCGGGGCGCAGACCTTGGCGATGGCGAACCCGTCGTCGAACTCGATGAAGTCGAGCATCCGGCTGGCCAGCAGGTGGGCCACCCGGTCACCCATCGCCGCCTCCGGAAAGATCACATGGTGCGCACCGACCGAGGCGAGGATCCGGCCATGCTTGGCGGTGATCGCCTTCGCCCAGATCTCCGGCACACCCAGCTCGGTCAGCGCCACCACGGTGAGGATGCTGGCCTCGACGTCCGAGCCGATGCCGACCACCGCGCGGGGGTAACCGGCCACACCGCACTGGCGCAACGCCTGGTCATCGGTCGAATCCGCCTCGACCACCCTTGGCAGCCGCTCAGACCAGCGGTGCACCCGCTTGGGATGCTCGTCGATGCCCAGCACGGGATGGCCGAGGCGGAGCAGGGACTGGGCGACCTGACCACCGAACCGGCCGAGGCCGATCACCGCCACGCTGTCGGCGTCCGGCGGCCCGACCGGGGAATCGTCATCTCTCACCGAGGATCCGTCCGACGCTACGACTTTCCCGCTTTTCCTCATACGCACTGTAGTCAGCCGCTAACCTCGGCGCAGCGGTATCCGGCCCGTCCGACGACTTGCGGTACGCCGCCGGACGCAGACAGTGGACATCACCGAAAGTCGTTGTCTGGTAACGGATTTTTCCAGCTCAGTCAGGATTGTCGAGGTGTTGATGCCGGTGACCGATCCGGTAAGCTTGCCGGCGGTCTCCGCCAGGCGGCGCCCACCGGCGCCGGCGGTGACCGCCGCCCAATCACCCTCCGGGGTGAGCCGGGGAACCACGTTTCCACCGGGGTGAATCCGCGCCAGCGGTAGGGATCGTTCCGTCCCGAACCCGTCAGCTAACTCGGTCGGCGGCCAAGGAAAGGAACAGGATGACCGCACCCCTCCGCCGGCGGATTCCGACGGCCGCGGCTCTCGCCGCCGTCGCCGCCCTGCTCGCCGGCTTCGTCGTAGCGTCGCCGGCCGCCGCTCAGGATCCGGACGACGAAGGCGCCCCGCCACTGCTCAGTGAAGTGCTCGAATCAACCGGCCGGGGCTTCGTCGAAGCCAAAGCCGCGGTCGACGAGTCCCGCAAACGCCAGTTGAAGCTCAACCTCGAGTTGGAAAAGGTCGAGGAACGGATAGCGGCGCTGACCCCACAGATCGGCCAGGTCGCCTCCAACTCGTACCGTCTCGGTCGGATCACCCCGGTGATGGTCCTGCTCAACAGCGCCGACCCGGACGCGTTGCTGGAACGCGCCGAAGGCCTGGACATGATCGCGATGCACGACAACAAGCGGATCCGGGAACTCAACGAGGCCCGCGAACAGGCCGCCCGGGCGGTCGCCGCGATCGACGCCGAAGTGGCCCGCGAGGAACAGCAACTCGAGGCGATGGCTCGCCAGAAGAAAGAGGCCGAAAAGGCCCTGCAGCTGGTCGGCGCGGTCGCCACCAACGGGTTCGTCTCGGCCACCTCGCCGGTCGCCGCCCAGGCGCCGCGCAACTCGGACGGTTCCTGGCCGTCCCAGTCGTGCAGTCTGGACGACCCCACCACGAGCGGCTGCATCACGCCGCGCACCATGCACGCGCTGAACGAGGCGAAGAAGGCCGGCTTCACCCGCTTCGTCTCCTGCTTCCGCCCCGGCGGCCCGTTCGAGCACCCGAAGGGGCGGGCCTGCGACTTCTCCGCTCAGCAGCAGGGGTTCGGCGGCGACGCCTTCGGCGACGACCGGCTGTACGGCAACAACCTGACCGCCTTCCTGGTCCGCAACGCCGACAAGCTCGGGATCCTGTACGTCATCTGGTACCGCCAGTTCTGGTCACCGACGACCGGCTGGAGTTCGTACAGCGGTGCCGGCGGCGACCCGAACAGCGACCACACCAACCACGTACATCTGTCCCTGCTGTGACCTGACCTCACCTCGCGCGGTGCCGGGCCGGCCCGGCACCGCGCGAGAGGTCCGTCAGTCGGTACGCGCCGACCGGCGTACCGGTGACCGGCCGGTCGGCTGCTGCGGCGGCGGACCGACCGGGCCGGCCGGCGGGATCGCCCGGGTGACCGGCTTGTCCGCGGTCACCGTGATCGGTTCGCCGTGGTGGGTCAGGTCGACGGTGGCGTTCGGGTCGACGTCGCGCAGCGAGTAGGTCACCTCGTCGTGCTGGACCGCCACCCGCAGCCGCAGGCCCCGCCACATCATGGCGAACTCCAGCCGGTTGATCCGCTGCGGCAGCCGGGGGGCGAAGGTCAGCTCGCCGCCGTGGTCTCGCATCCCGCCGAAGCCGGCGACCAGCGCGAGCCACGCCCCGGCCAGGGCGGCCACGTGGATGCCGTCGCGGGTGTTGCGGTTGATGTCATGCAGGTCCATCAACGCGGCCTCGCCCATGTAGTCGTGGGCGAGCTCCAGATGGCCGGTCTCCGCGGCGATCACCGACTGGGTGCACGCCGACAACGACGAGTCCCGCACCGTACGCCGCTCGTAGTAGGCGAAGTTGCGGGCCTTTTCCTCCTCGGTGAACGCGTCGCCCCGCCAGTGCATCGCCAGCGCCAGGTCGGCCTGCTTGACCACCTGCTTGCGGTACAGATCGAAGTACGGGTAGTGCAGCAGCAGCGGATAGTGGTCCTGCGGGGTGCCGGCGAAATCCCACTCCTGATGCCGGGTGAACCCGGCCGACTGCGGGTGCACGCCCAGCTCGTCGTCGTACGGGACGTGCATCGACAGCGCCGCGTCCCGCCAGGCCGCGGTCTCCTCGTCGTCGACGCCGAGCACCCAGGCCCGGTCGGCGTAGCGCAGCGCGCAGTCGGCGGCGGTCAGCAGGTTCCGCTGTGCCATCAGGTTGGTGTAGATGTTGTCGTCGACCACGGCGGTGTACTCGTCCGGCCCGGTCACCCCGTCGATGTGGAACCGGCCGTGCCGGTCGTGGTGGCCCAGCGAACGCCACAGCCGGGCAGTCTCCACCAGCAGTTCGAGGCCGATCTCCCGCTCGAACTCGACGTCCCCGGTGGCGTGCACGTACCGCCGGACCGCGTCGGCGATGTCCGCCGCCACGTGGAACGCGGCGGTGCCGGCCGGCCAGTACGCCGAGCACTCCTGCCCCCGGATGGTCCGCCACGGGAACGCAGCCCCGTTGAGCCCGAGCATCCGGGCCCGCTCCCGCGCCTGGTCCAGGGTCGAGTGCCGCCAGCGCAGCACCGCAGCGACCGCCCCCGGCTGGGTGTAGGTCAGTACCGGCAGCACGAACATCTCGGTGTCCCAGAAGGCGTGCCCGTCGTACCCCGGGCCGGTCAGCCCTTTCGCCGCGATCGGCCGCTGCTCGGCGCGGGCACCGGCCTGCAGCACGTGGAACAGCCCGAACCGGACCGCCTGCTGAATCTCCGGGTCGCCGTCCACCCGCACGTCCGAGTGGCCCCAGAAGTCGTCGAGGTACTTGCGCTGCTCGGCGCAGAGCCCTTCCCAGCCGGAGATCCGCGCGCCGGCCAACGCCGCGCCGACCTGGTCGCGCAGCGCCGGCAACGAGCGCTGACTGGACCAGCCGTACGTCAGCAGCTTCACCATCCGCAGCCGCTGCCCCGGCTCCAGCAGGCAGGAGACGGTGGTCCGGACCCAGTCGTCGAAACCCTCGGTGCTGACCGACACCTCGCCGGGGCCGTCGATCTCGTGCCCCATCGCCGCCGCCATCCGCAGCCCGCTGGCCTTGGTCCGGTGGATGAGCAGCCCGCCGTCGGGCTGTACCAGCCGCTCCTCGGCCTGCAGCGGCGTCTCCAGCACGGCGGCGACGCGCGGGTCCTTGCTCTGTGCCGGCAGCTCCTCGTTGGCGACCAGCTCGGACTGCACGATGATGCGCAGCGGCTCGTCGACCGCCTCCACCTCGAAGCAGATCGCCGCGACCGCCCGTTGGGTGAACGACACCAGCCGGGTGCTGCGGACCCGGGCGGTACGCCCGGCCGGCGAGCGCCACTCCAGCCTGCGGTCCAGCAGACCGGCCCGCAGGTCGAGCACCCGCTCGTGGGAGAGCAGATCGCCGTAGCGTACGTCGAACGGCTCGTCGTCGATCAGCAGCCGGATCGGTTTGCCGTTGGTGACGTTGACCAGCGTCTGGCCGGACTCGGGGAAGCCGTAGCCGGCTTCGGCGTACGGCAGCGGTCGCAACTCGTAGAACGAGTTCAGGTAGGTGCCGGGCAGGCCGTGCGGTTCGCCCTCGTCCAGGTTGCCGCGGAATCCGACGTGCCCGTTCGCGAGGGCGAAGACCGACTCCGACTGGGCCAGGATGTCGAAGTCGAGCCGGGTCTCCCGCACGTGCCATGGTTCCACGGGATAGGCCCGCTCGCGGATCACCGTTCGGCTCCGACCAGCAACTCCCCCAGATCGCTCACCACGATGTCGGCACCGTTGGCGAGCAGTTCGTCACCGATGCCGACCCGGTCGACACCAATGACACAGCCGAACTCCCCCGCTCGCGCCGCCGTCACGCCGGCCAGCGCGTCCTCGAACACCGCGGCGTTGCCCGGCTCGACGCCGAGCTGCGCGGCAGCCGCCAGGAACGTGTCCGGTTCCGGCTTGCCCCGCAGGCCCTTCTCGCGCGCAATCACCCCGTCTACCCGCACCTCGACCAACTCCTCAATCCCCGCCGCGATCAGCACGTCCCGGCAGTTGGCGCTGGCCGAGACGACGGCCCGGTGCAGCCCGACCCAGCGGGCAGCATGAAGGTAGGCCAATGAACCGTCGTAGACCTGCACCCCGTCTTCGGCGATGCGTCGCAGCAGCACCTCGTTCTTCCGGGTGCCGATGCCGTACACGGTGTCGGCCTCCGGGGGGTCGTCCGCCGACCCCTCGGGAAGCTCAACGCCTCGCGAGGCGAGGAAGGAACGCACCCCGTCGGCCCGCGGTCGACCGTCGACGTACTGGCTGTAGTCGGCACCCGGATCGAACGGCTGGAACGGCTGGCCGGTCTCGTCGGCCCGGGCGCGGAGGAAGTTGTTGAAGGTTTCCTCCCACGCCGCGTTGTGCACTTTCGCGGTCTGAGTCAACACCCCATCGAGGTCGAACAGGCAGGCGGTCACATGAGCGGGTAGACCGAGCACGCAGCCAATCTAACCTGATCTCCGGTCGGCCGGCTCGGTTTCCACCGGCGCGCCTGCCCACGGTGACCAGTCAGTCACTCATCGCCATCCGACATCGATCCGATCGCCCCGTTCGTCGAAGAAGTGCAGGGCGTCCATCCGGACCGAGACGGCCAGGGGATGGCCGGGGGTGACTGCCGGGTACGGAGCCAGCCGCACGGCCAGTTCGGCCGGCCGGCGGTGGTGCCGCCCCGGGTCGCTGAGCACGCTTTCCCGGTCCGGGCCGGACTCGGCCGACTGCTCGGCGACGGCTGCCCGGCCAACGGACCGACCGGTGAGGCGCTGCATCACGCCGCTGAACCGGTGGAGCCGGCCGCCGGCACCGGCCGGCTCCACCGCCGTGCCGGCGAGGTCGTCGACCACGATCGCGGTGGCCCCGATGTCGAGGTAGGCCAGCGACTCGTGGCCGTGATGTTCGAGGAACCGGATCCGGCCCTGCAGCACGTCACCCGGGCTGCCGGGGGCAACCGGGGTCAGCGCCTCGGCCCGCAGGCCGACCACGATGCGTTCCCCGTGGTAGTGCGACACCGCCCGGGCGCGCAGATCGGTCCAGGGCAGGTAGAGGGTCTGTTCGCCCAGGTTGAGCGCGACGTAGCGGTCGAGATGGACGTAGACCGAGGCCTCCAGCAGGTTCATCCGAGGGCTGCCGAGGAACGCGGCGACGTAGAGGGTGGCCGGGCGGCCGTACACCTCGGTCGGGGTGCCGACGTCCTGCAGCACGCCCTTGCGCATGATTGCCACCCGGTCGGCCATGGTGAGCGCCTCGGCCTGGTCGTGGGTGACGTAGACGGTACTGACGCCGAGCTCGCGGACCAGCCCGGAGATCTCCGCCCGCAGCTCGGCCCGCAGCCCGCTGTCCAGGTTGGATAGCGGCTCGTCCATCAGGAACAGGCCGGGACGGCGGACGATGGCCCGCCCCATCGCCACCCGTTGCCGCTGGCCACCGGAGAGCTGACTGGGCTTACGGGCGAGTACGTCGCCGATGCCCAGCGCGCTGGCGACGTCAGCCACCCGTTCCTGCCGGGAAGCCGTTTCCACTCCGGACAGGCGCAGCGGGAAGGCGATGTTGTCCCCCACCGACATGTGCGGATAGAGGGCGAAGTCCTGGAAGACCATCGCGACCCGGCGGTCCCGGGGCGGAATGTCGTTGGCCAGCTCGCCGTCCAGTAGCACCGCGCCGCTGCTCGGATCCTCCAGCCCGGCGATCATCCGCAGCACGGTCGACTTGCCGCAGCCGGACGGGCCGAGGAGCACCATGAACTCACCGTCGTTGACGTCGAGGTTGACCTTGTCGACGGCGACGGTCCCGTCGGCAAAGACCTTGGATACATCCTTGAGCGCGACGGTGGTCACCGTCACCTCCCCCAGCCATCGGTTGCCGGCCCCCGAATGACTGTGACGAGCGCCATCGCCCTGGCACATCGGGTAAACGTGCCATGTTCATATTGTGACAGCTCGATTACCAGAAGAGCGGGTGGATTACCGAGCGGTTACTTCGGGTAGCCCGACCGGCGACGTACCGAACTCCGGATGCCGGGGTACCCCGTCCCACTGCTGGCCACCCCGACGCAGGAAGTAGTCGAGACCGGCGTCCCAGGTGTGCCCGGCCGCCCGCCGTTCGTACAGGTAGCCGAGCGGATGGGTGCGGTAGATCAGCCCGCCGGCTCGCAGCACCCGGTCCATCAGGCCGCGGTCCACCGACCGGGGCACCGGCCGCCAACCACCGACCGCCTCCAGGTCACCGCGCGCCATCAACATCGTGCCGCCGGCCACCGGGGCGCCGTACGCCTCCGGCGGCACCGCGGCCCGGCGGACCGTGACCCCGAGCATCTGCAGCACCACGAACTCGGCCGCCTTGCCGACCAGCATCGCGCCCGAGTACTCCCGGGCCAGCACCAGGTCCCAGATGTGCTCCGGGCCGTACACGTCGTCGTCGTCGACCTTGGTGACCAGGCTGCCCCGCGCCCGCGCGGTCGCCGCGCCCATCACCTCGCCGAAGCTGAACCCGGCGGGCGCGCTGAAAATCTGGATTGGCCGGCCACACTCACCGAGCCGCGCCCGCAGGTCCGCCGTCAACTCGATACCGTGCAGGCAGAGCACAATCTCCAGTTCCGGGTAGGTCTGCCCGGCCAGCTGCCGCACCACGTCCGGCAGGTACTCGGGACGCCGGGTGACCAGCACCGCGCTCACCGACGGCGGCGCCGCCAGCGCCGGAAAGGTGTCGCCGGTGACGTCACCGGCGGCGAACGCGGCGGCGTGCCCACGCAACGCCGCCGACCGCTGCCGTACGCTGCGGATCTCCCACTCCAACGGATCCGCGCCGACCCCGGGCAGGTCGCTGCGCAGCACCGCCAGCAACGGCTCGGCCAACCGGTCCGCCACCGCCGGCGGCAGCTGCGGCACCCGCAGCACGGCACCGGTCGCCGCCAGCTGGGCCAGCAGCGTCGCCTCCGCCGCCGGCGCGATCGCCGGCACATCGGGGCAGATCAGATGGGTGAACCGGCGGATCGCCGCCAGCTGGTCACCGGACAGCGGTACGCCGGCCAACCCGCCGCGCGCCACCGGCACCGCACCGGCCACCGGGGAATCCGCCCCGGCCGGTGCCAGGTCCGGCCCGGCCGGGCCGGACTCAGCCGGCCGCACCTGCCAGCCCGGCACCGGGTCGCCGGGCAGAAACTCCAGCGCCCCGGCCGGCTCCGTCGGCCCGTACCGGCGGCCCCGGCCGACCGGGTTCGCCACCGCCGAATCGATCAGCACCAGCGGCTGCCGGTTGGCTACCCGGGCGCCGGTGCCACCTGCGGTCACCGCCACCCCGACCAGGTCCGACCCGGCGGCCAGCGTCGCCGCGTCCGGGGCGAGGACCACGTCGTACCCGCGGATCTCGGGGTTCGTCGTCAACGCCCCGGTCACCGAATGGTTGGCGTCGACCGGCAGCCAGCCGGGCGCCACCCCGACCGCCGCGACGTCGGCGCTGGCCGGTCGGGGCAACGGCCGGACCGGCGCCAGCACTGCCAGCGCGGCGGTGAGCAGATCGTGCAGCGGGACCGGCTCGGCCAGGTCGACGCTGAGCCGTGCGTTGCCCCCACCGCGCGGCAGCCGCACCCGGTGCCGCCGCAGTCCCGGTACCGGGCCCAGCCGGCCGGACCAGCCGGCGGTCGGCGGACGCCAACGGCGTACCCGAACCACCAGCTGGCGGGTCGGCGTGGCCGCGGCCGGCTCAGCCAGCAGGCGGCGCAGCGCCGCCACCGAGTCGGCGTCCACCAGCGCCCGGCGGGCCGTCCCGGTGGTCGGCCCGGACACCGGGCTGCCATCCGGTCGATCGGTCAACCGGACCCGCCACCACCAGCGCCGGTGATCGGGGCTCCCGCCGCGCACGACGCCACCCACCGCATTCTCCGCCACCCTGCGCCACCTTGTCGTTCCGGCTCGGAGCACCACGTCGGGCCGACGCGCGCGACGCCCGACCCACATCACGGCAGAGGCTACCGGCCAGGCTTCCGGTACGCTGCACGCGTGTCCCTGCCTGGTGCCGTGTCCGCCGCTCCGTCACCACACAACGACTGGACCCTGATCGCCCCCGTAGAGCCCGGTCACCCGGCGCCCACCGCCCAGGTGAGCGTGCTGGTGGTCGGCGATGGCGGCGACCCGGCGGCCGCCGCCCGGACCGTCGCCGCGCTGCGCCAGCAGCGGTACCCGGACCGGCTGTTGCAGATCGTCACCGTCACCACCGACAGCGACTTCGCCGACCAGGTCGGCACCGCGAAGGGCGAGATCATCGTCCGGATTCCGGCCGGGGCGGTCCCGGCACCGGACCTGGTCTCGGCGCTCACCCGCTGGCAGCAGGCCAGTCCGGCGGCGGTCAGCGTCGCCGTACCGATGATCTTCTCCGGCCGGGCCCCGGACCCGGACGTGATCGTGGCCCACGCCAGCGCCGGCACCCTCGGCCAGCTCTTCCCGGGCAGTACGGTCGACCCCGGGCTGGCCCGGCTGCTCGACACCACGCATCAGCTCCGCACCGCCGACCATCTCGTTTTCCTGGCCGCCGCCGGCACCGGTTACGCCTTCCAGCGGGACCGCTACCAGGCCGGCTCCGACCGGTTCCAGGGAACTGACGTCGAGGTCGCCTATCGGCTGGCGCAGGCTGGGGCGGTGTTCGTGCCGGAGCCGGCGGCGACGCTGTGGACGGCCGCCCTCGCGGATCCGGTCACCGCCGGGCAGCGGGCCGACGCCGAGCTGACCGACCTGGTGCCGTTCCCCCGCGCTCGTCGCAACCGGCCCGGCCGGGTCTGGCAGGTGCCGCTGGTGACCGCCGTGGTGCCGGTCGACCAGCCGTACCAGGTGGTCCGGTCCTGCGTCGACCGGCTACTCGGCGGCGACGAGCGTGACCTGCATGTGGCCCTGGTCGGCGACTGGGCCGCGGCCGGGACCGACAGCAGCGGGACCGACAGCAGCGGGACCGCAGTCGGCCGAGCCGACAGCGGCGGGAGCGACCTGCGGCTGCTGGCCGCCGAGTACCGCAGCGAACCACGGGTACGGATGGTCAGCAGCGCCCCGCTGACCGCCTTCCCCGCGCCATACCTGCTCCGGGTGCCGTCCCGGCTGGGCGTCGGTCCGCGGACCGTCGGCTCGCTGGTCGCTGCGATGGAGAAGTGGCGGTGCGGTCTGCTGCGGGTGCTGCCGGCCGGTGCCGGTGCCCCGACCCACGCCGTCGAATTGTGGTCCACCGCAGCCCGCAGCCGGGCGCTGCACGCCGGTACCGCCGACGGCGCGCTGGTCGAGGCGGTCGCCGCCAGCCACGGTCAACGGTGGGAGACCGGCAGTGAGTACGACGTCGTCGACCTGACCGCGGCCGGGTCGGGCGCGGCGGGCGGCCCGGCTACGGCCGGGCCACGCGGCGGCCGACGGGCCGGGCAGACGGTCACCGTCGGTGGGGCCCGCAGCCTCGGCCGGGCGACCGTCTTCGTCGCCCGCAAGTACGCCCGCGGGGTACGCCGTCGGCTAATCTCCCGCTGAGCCTCGATGAACCGCCCCCGCCAAGGGCAACCGTGAAACCAAGGGCGATCATGAAAATTCCTTGTTTCGGGCGGCCCGGCACCACCCGCCCTCCGGGCACGGCCCTGCAGGTGGGCGATGATCCCGCCGGTTCCATCGCACCAGTGGTATAGACGTTTCGGAATATAACTTCCCAGTGTCGGCTCAGATTACTCTCAGCAAGATCGGCGTTCACTGATCCGCTGTCACCGTCAGCGGACTGACGCCTGCCGATCTGATGGGAGGACGGGAGATGAATCTCCCCCGCAGGATCATCATCGTCGGTGCCACCGCACTGGCCATGGTGGCGGCAGTCACCGGACCGGTCACCGCCGCCGAACCGGAGGGGACGATCCGGCACGCTGGTGGACCGACCGCCGTACCGGACAGCTACATCGTGGTCTTCAAGAAGAGCGCGGTCACCCGGGGACAGGTCGCCGCGACCGCCCGCACCCTTGCCAGCCAGCACGGTCGGACGGTTTCCCGCACCTACACCGCCGCGCTGCGCGGCTTCGAGATCTCCGCCAACGCGAAGCAGGCGGCCCGGATCGCGGCCCACCCGGCCGTCGAGTACGTCGAGCAGAACCACACCGTACGGATCACCGACACCCAGCCGAACCCGCCGTCGTGGGGGCTGGACCGGATCGACCAGCGCGATCTGCCGTTGGACGACTCGTACACCTACCCGAACACCGCGTCCAACGTGCACGCGTACATCATCGACACCGGGATCCGGTTCAGCCACAACGACTTCGGCGGCCGGGCGGTCAGCGGCTTCGACGCCGTCGACGGCGGGTCGGCGGACGACTGCAACGGCCACGGCACGCACGTCGCCGGCACCGTCGGCGGCAGCGCGTACGGGGTCGCCAAGGGCGTCACCCTGGTCGGCGTCCGGGTGCTGAACTGCTCCGGCAGCGGCACCACCGCCGGCGTCATCGCCGGGGTGGACTGGGTGACCGACAACGCCGAACTGCCGGCGGTGGCCAACATGAGCCTCGGCGGCGGCGCCAACACCTCGCTGGACACCGCGGTGCGCAACTCGATCGCCGCCGGTGTCACCTACAGCCTGGCGGCGGGCAACAGCAACGCCAACGCTTGCAACACCTCTCCGGCCCGGGTCACCGAAGCCGTCACCGTCGGCTCCACCACCAGCAACGACAATCGGTCCAGCTTCTCCAACTACGGCACCTGCCTGGACGTGTTCGCTCCCGGGTCGTCGATCACCTCGGCCTGGCACACCAGCAACACCGCGACGAACACCATCAGCGGCACCTCGATGGCCGCGCCGCACGTGGCCGGCGCGGCAGCCCTGGTCGCCTCGGTCAACCCCGGCTGGAGCCCGCAGGAGGTCCGCGACTACCTGTACGACAACGCGACGGTGGGCGCGGTGGGCAACCCGGGCAGCGGCTCGCCCAACCGGCTGCTGTACGTGGTCAACGACGGCACCCCGCCGGCGGACAACTTCTCCATGTCGGTCAGCCCGACGTCCGGCTCGACCACGCCGGGTGGTTCGGTGACGGCGACCGTCTCCACCGCCACCACGTCCGGCTCGGCGCAGACGGTCAGCTTCTCGGCCAGCGGTCTGCCGAGCGGCGCGACCGCCAGCTTCAGCCCGTCGAGCGTCACCTCGGGCGGCTCGGCCACCCTGACCGTCAGCACCTCGGCGAGCACTCCGGGCGGCAGCTACCCGGTCACCGTCACCGGCACCGGCAGCTCGGCGACCCGTACCGCGACGTTCACCCTGACGGTGATCGGTCCGGGCGGCAGCTGCACCGGCACCAACGGCACCGACGTGGCGATCCCGGACAGCGGGTCGTGGGTGAGCAGCAGCATCTCGATCAGCGGCTGCAGCAGCACCCCCTCGTCGTCGTCGACGGTGGACGTCAACATCCAGCACACCTACCGGGGTGACCTGATCGTCGACCTGATCGCCCCGGACGGCTCCTCCTACCGGTTGAAGAGCTGGGCGTTCTTCGACGGCGCCGACAACGTGATCGAGACGTACACGGTTAACCTGTCGTCGGAGACCGCCAACGGCACCTGGCAGCTGCGGGTCCGCGACATCTTCAGCGGCGACACCGGCTACATCAACACCTGGTCGCTCGAGCTGTGACCCTGCCCCGGACCCGGTCGGGTCAACCCTGACCGGCTCCGACAGGCACTGCACCGGACCGGGGGCGTCGTAGGTCTGCGACGCCCCCGGTCCGGTTGCGCGCCGGGCTCACGCTCGGCGGGCAATCCGGTTGGGTCAGTCGAGGAGGTACGCCTCCAACTGGTCGGCCAGCTCCCGGTGGTGGGTGAGCGCCGCCAGATGGCCACCGCCGATCTCGTCGGGCGTGATGCCGAGCCGCTGCGCGACCAGGCCACGGATGAACCCGGCGGGAAAGAACCGGTCGTCGCGGCAGACGACGAACCGGGTCGGCACATCCGGCCAGGCCGGCAGCGGCCAGGGCTGCCGGAACGGCGTGCCGGACTGGTCGCGGTCGTGCCGCAGCACCTCCGCCGCCAGGTCGTCCGGCATCCCGTGGGTGAACAACGCGAGCACGTCCGACTCGGGCTGTCCGCCCAGGGCAGCCGCATGGCCGGTGTTCGCCCACCAGTCCCCGGCGGTCTCACCGGGCGCCGGGATCATCGCGCTGAGCAGCACCAGCATCCGCACCTGCACCCGGGCGGCCACCAGCGGCCCGGTGAAGCCGCCGAACGAGTGGGCGACCAGCACGGCGTCTGCTCGGCCGCCAATCGCGGCGCCGACGGTGTCGGCGTACTCGTCGAGCCCTGCGGCGTCGTCCTCGCACGGCAGGTCGACCGGGATCGCCTCATGCCCACGGACCCGCAACTCGTCGACCAGCCGGTGCCAGTACCACGGATCGGTCCCACCGCCAGGGATCAGTACGAACGTCGCCATCGAGCCTCCAGCACACTCGGCTTTCAGCTGCCACAAACGGGACCAGCTGTCACACCGACGCCGGTCGGCGTATTGCAGTTTTCACCACCGAGGGTACAAGTGTCGGGCATCTGACCTGCCACTACGCCATCCGGCCCGGTCCCACGGGCGTCACCTGCATTGCCCGGCCCACCGGCTGGGCCACCCGTCACGCAGATACGCCGACCGGCAGGAGTCCGCTGATGACCGCGATCCACCCAGCCGCCGTGACGATCCGTACCGCCGGAGTGGACGACCTCCCGCAGGCCGCCACCCTGCTCACCGAGGCGTTCCTGATTGCGCCGGTGTCGCAGTGGCTGGTCAAAGACCTGGAGGCGCGGGCAGAGATCTTCCGGACGCTGTTCACCATCGAACTCGATCACGCCATCCGGGCCGGCGGTACGGTGCACATCGCCGGCCAGTTCAGCGGGGTCGCGGTCTGGCACCCGCGCGGGCGACGTACGCCCACCGAGCCGGAGACGGTCAGCGACCACGAGCTTCAACTCCTCACCGCGACAGGGCGGTGGCAGCCCCGCTTCGCCGCGTTGGGCCGAATCCTGGCGGCACACCATCCGTGGCAGCCGCACTGGCATCTGGCCTACCTGGCGGTGGCACCGTGGCGGCAGGGCGGTGGGTTGGGCAGCGCGCTGCTGCGGCACCACCACCGCCATCTGGACGGCTACGGCACCCCTGGTTACCTGGAGGCGACCACGCCCCGCAACCGGGACCTCTACCTGCGGCACGGCTACCGACCGCACGGACCGGTCCGGCTGCCCGATGGCCCGCCGATCTGGCCGATGTGGCGCGAGCCCCGGCCCCGGAGCGTGGCCAGCTGACGGCGGTACGCCTGGCCGGGCGACACCGACGGTGCGGACCACCCGCTAGCATGGATGCCATGTGCACAGGTACCGGTTCCCTGAGGCTCCGCGCCGCCGCCTGACGGCAGCGCGTACCTTCACCCCTCTCTCCGCTGCCGTCCCAGGCGTCCCCGCCGGGCGGCACTTCCAGGTGCCTTCCGGCTCTCGATCCGAGACCGCGGAGAACCCCGTGCCTACGCAGCACCCTGATGCCACTGCAACCGCCAGCACCGCCAACCCGGCCGACGACCAGATTCCCGCCGAGGCCGGCGATCTTCTCCCCGCCCGCGAGAACGCCCAGCTCACCGCTGCCGGGCTGACCGTCGTACGCGGTGGACGGGTGGTTCTCGACCAGGTCGACCTCACCGTCGCCGCCGGCACCCGGCTGGCCGTCGTCGGCGAGAACGGCCGGGGCAAGACCACCCTCCTGCATGCCCTCGCCGGGCGGCTCACCCCCGACGCCGGTACCGCGCACCGCGTCGGCACCCTTGGCCTCGCCGAGCAGGAACTCGACTGCGACCCCGAATCGACTGTCGGCGACCTGCTCGACGCGGCGCTCGCCGCCCCGCACGCCGCGCTGGCCGCCTTCACCCGGGCCACCGCCGACCTCGCCGACGGGGTGCCCGGCGCCGACGAGGCGTACGCCACCGCGTTGCACCGGTGTGAGGCGTTCGACGCATGGGACGCCGACCGGCACCTGGACGTCGCCATCGCCGCACTGGACGCGAGCCGGGACCGTGACCGGGCGTTGGCCACCCTCTCGGTCGGGCAGCGGTACCGTATTCGGTTGGCCTGCCTGCTCGGCGCGGATCTCGACCTGCTCCTGCTCGACGAACCCACCAACCATCTCGACGGCGGCGGACTGGACTTCCTCACCCGCCGGCTCGGCGAGCACCGGGGCGGCGTGGTCGTGGTCAGCCACGACCGGGCGCTGCTGGCCGACGTCGCGAACCAGGTGATGGACCTCGACCCGAGCCGGGATGGGCGGCCGCGCAGCTACGGCGGCGGATACGCCGGCTGGCGAGAGGGGCGGGTCCGCGAGCGGGCCCGCTGGGAGCAGGAGTACGCCGCCCAGCAGGATGATCGACGCCGGCTGCAGGAGGCGCTGGCCCAGGCACAGACCCGGCTGCGTACCGGGTGGCGCCCGGACAAGGGCACCAACAAACATCAGCGGCAGACCCGGACCCCCGGTGTGGTCCAGGCGGTGAACCGGCAACGGGCCGCACTCGAGGCGCACCAGATAACCGTGCCGGAGCCACCGCTTGAGCTGCGCGTGCCACGGTTGGGCCGGGCCGGGTCGCGCCGCACCGGCCCACGCCTGGTCGTCACGGTCGACGTCACCGTGGCCGGCCGCCTCGAAACGCCGATGTCGGTGGACCTCGGGCCGGCGGACCGGTTGCTGGTCACCGGGCCGAACGGGGCCGGCAAGTCGACGCTGCTCGCCGTGCTCGCCGGCACCCTGGAGCCCACGTCCGGCACCGTACGGAAATCGTCGGACACCCGGGTTGCGCTGGTGACTCAGGAGTCGCCTCGGCTGGCCGACGCCGACTCGGCGGCCCGGGCGTACGACGACCACGTGGCCCGGTTGATCGCCCATGGGCGGTTGGCGCAGGCCGAGGCCGTCCCGCTGGCCGGCCTCGGCCTGCTCGACCGTGCGGCCCGCAGTACGCCGGTGAGCCGGCTGTCCACGGGTCAGCTGCGCCGGCTGGAACTCGCGACGCGCCTCGCCGAGCGCCCCGATCTGCTGATCCTCGACGAGCCGACCAATCATCTGTCGATCGCTCTGGTGGACGAGCTCGTCGCGGCGCTCGACGCCACCGGCGCGGCGGTGGTGGTCGCCTCGCACGACCGTCAACTGCTGCGCGACCTGCACCACTGGCCCCGGCTGGCGGTCGGAGTCGGGTGAACGGACTCCTACGAGCAGCAGCCGCCCGCAGGCGAGCTGATTGATCCGACGGCTGCGGGCTCCGCCGAGGTCTCCGAGGCGTCGGCGACGCCGGACGCGCCGATGTCGTCGGAGTCGCCCTTGACGACGTACACCTCCCATGGCTCGTTGCCTGGGCCACGGACCCACACCTTGTCTTGCAGGGCGTAGCAGCAGGAGGTGTCGTTCTCGGTGAGGGTGATCAGGCCGGCCTCGGTGAGCCGGTCGGTCGCGGCGGTGACCTGCGCGCCGTCGAAGACCTCGACCCCAAGGTGGTCCAACACGGTCGGCTGGTCGGGGGCACCTTCGAGCAACACCAGCTTCAGCGGTGGCTCGGCGATCGCGAAGTTGGCGTAGCCAGGCCGCCGCTTGGCCGGCTCGACGCCGAACAGCTTCCTGTAGAACGCGACCGACGCTTCCAAGTCGGCGACGCGCAGGGCCAGTTGGACACGGGACATCCCGCACCTCCCAGGTTGATTAGACGAGCATCTAGACAACGAGCTTGCGGGCTGACTCGACGATTGTCAAACTAGACGAGTGTCAAGACAAGAGTTGCCGGTCGTGCTGGACGCGTCGAGCTGCTGCCCCCCGCTGACCGACCAGGCGCTTACCGACGACGCGGCCGCCAGCCTGGCCCGCGGCTTCAAGGCCCTCGGCGACCCGGTACGGCTGAGGCTGCTGTCCCTGATCGCGTCCCAGGCCGGCGGCGAAGTGTGCGTCTGCGACCTGACGGACGCGTTCACCCTGACCGGGCCGACGATCTCGCACCACCTCAAGGTGCTGCGCGAGGCTGGTCTGATCGACTGTGAGCGCCGCAGCACCTGGGTGTACTACTGGATCGTCCCGGCCCGGCTCGCCGCCCTGTCCCAGCTGCTCGACGTCCCGATCGCCGCTACCGGAGTCACCCGATGACCGTTACCGGAGCGCCCCGGTGACCGCCGCCGACGAGGCACCGCCGATGATCCTCGCCCCGATGTCCGACGCGCACCGCGACGCCGTACTCGACATCTACCGGCTCGGCATCGCCACCGGCAACGCCACCTTCGAGATCGAGCCGCCTCCCTGGGACAGGTTCACCGCCGCCCGCCCGCCGGACCACCGCTGGGTCGCCGTCGACCCCGCCGCCGGGGTGCACACCGTCCTCGGTTGGACGGCCTGCGCCCAAGTCTCGGACCGGTGCGTCTACGCCGGGGTCGTCGAGCACTCGGTCTACGTCCACCCCGATGCCCGCGGGCGCGGCATCGGCCGGCTGCTGCTCCAGCAGTTGATCGCCTCGACCGAACAGGCCGGCATCTGGACCATCCAGTCCGGAGTCTTCCCCGAGAACACCGCCAGCATCGCCCTGCACCACGGGTGCGGTTTCCGTACCATCGGCACCCGCGAACGCATCGGCCGTCATCACGGCCGCTGGCGCGACGTCGTCCTCCTCGAACGCCGCAGCCCGATCATCGGCTGACCTTCCGACCGGCGGCGCTACGGGTCGGGCCGGTCGCGGATGATCGGATCGGGCCGCAGAAGTCGGGCGCCGCCGAGGTGGCCTCGGCCAGGCTGAACGGCGAAGGGAGGCCTCGTGATCTCGGCACTCAACCGTCTGGTCGACCTCGTCGAAGAGCACCTGACCGAGGAGTTCGACGTCGACGCGGTGGCCGGCAGGCTCGGCACGACCGAGTACCACCTGCGCCGGATGTTCTCGTCGCTGGCCGGCATGCCACTGTCCGAGTACATCCGCCGCCGCCGGATGACCGTCGCCGCCGCCGACCTCGTTCGCGGCGGCGACGATCTGCTGAGCATCGCCGTCCGGTACGGGTACGGCTCGACGGAGGCGTTCGGACGGGCGTTCCGGGCCGTACACGGTGTCGGCCCGGGTGACGTCCGCCGCTGCGGAGGCCCCCTTCGCACCCAGTCACAGCTCAGGTTCCGCCTGACCGTCGAAGGGAACACCCCGATGCACACCCGAATCGTCGACCGGCCCGCGTTCCGGCTCGTCGGACACGCGGCCCGGGTCCCGCTGATCCACCACGGCGTCAACCCGCACATCCAGCGGCACATCGCCGCGCTACCGGCCCAGGAGCACTCCCGGCTGAAGTCGCTCGGCAACGCTGAGCCGGCCGGACTGCTGCAGGTCCTCCACGACCTCAACCCGGACAGCACCGAGGGCAGCGAGCTCACCTACCTGCACGGGGTCGCCATCGACACGGACACGGCCGTACCCACCGACCTCGAAACCCTCGAGGTGCCGGCCGGCACCTGGGCGGTGTTCCGTACCGCCGGGCCGCACCCGCAGACCCTGCAGGCCGCCTGGGCCGCGACCGCCACCGAGTGGTTCCCGTCAAACCCGTGGCGGCTGCGGCCCGGTCCATCGATGGTGGCCTTCCTCGAACGTGCCGCCGACTTCAGCACCGCCACCTGCGAGCTGTGGCTGCCTGTCGAACCGGACTGACGGGCAGGCTTGACGGACGGAGCTGACAGGCCGGACGGCAGTTGCACGGACGGTCACGTCGCCGGGTCCGGCGTATCGGCCCGGTCGCGCCGACGGCGACGCAGCAGCCGGGCGACCAGTACGGGCAGCAGATGCAGGACGACGACGAGCATGCCGGCAGGCACTGCCAGTTGACCGATCGAAAGTCCGTGCAGCGCCAGCACCAGTGCCGCGCCTCCGGCGGTGACCAGCGCGCCGCCGGACGCGCGGAGCAGCACCCGGCGGGCCGGTGGGGCGTCATCGGCCCCGTCGGGCGCTGTGGCCCGCCGCGACGTCAACGCCCCGACCACCGCCCAGACCGCGATCAGGGTGGCGAACTGCAGTGCCCAGACGGCGGTCGTCGCGACGCTGGCGTGGTTGGTGGACGTCGGCGCGGCGGCCGTCGTCACCGCGAAGACGACGAAGGCCGGCGGCCAGGTGAAGACGTAAACGAACACCGCCGCCCGTACGGCCGTCGCCGGCCTGGCCTGCCGGTCCCGCAGCGGCAGGACCTGCTCGGCGATACCGACCCGCACCTCGTCGGACGCCCACACCAGTCTGCGGTCCGGACCGGACGGAGGCACCGGTGGAACGGGGCTCGACATGCCGACAAGACTAGCCACCAATCGATCCCATTAGGTACGCGGGCACACCGGCCAGGTACGTGTCACGCCAGTGGGTCGAGGTGCCGCCGCAACTCGGCCGCGAACCGGGCGCTGACCTTCGCCGGGGCCAGATCCTCGGCGTGGTCGCGGACCGCCGCGCGGACCGACTCGGCACGGTCCCACGCCCCGCCGGACTCGGTGATCGTCTCGGCGGTCTTGTCCGCATCGGACAGATCGAACCGGCGCAGCGCGGCGTCCGGCAGCAGGCCACCGACGGTGGTGCCGGCCGACACGTACGCCGGCAGGCCGAATCCGGCGGTCAGCGCCAGCGCGCCGGAGTTCAGTGACGACCGGTACGGGTAGACGGCGGCGTCGGCCGCCCGCAGGAAGTACTGCACGTCGGTGTCGGGTGCGAAGCCGGGATGGAAGATCACCGCCGGGTGCTCGGCGGCCCGGCGCATGAACTCGGGGCCGCCGGCCTCCTCGCGTACCTTGCCGGCGACCAGCCAGCGCAGCCGCGGGTCCTGCCGGACCGCGACGTCGAGCGCGTCGAGAAAGTCGCCGTGCCCCTTGTACGGCCGGACCTGCCCGAAGGTGACCAGCACCCGGGCGCCGAGCGGGATGCCGAGGTGGCTGCGCGCGGCGGGCCGGTCCACCCAGTCCGGGTAGGCACCGGCGAAGGTGGGGTGCGGGGCGATCACCACGCGCCGTGGCTCGGCACCGAAGGCATCGCGCAGGATGTCGAGGTGGCTGTCGTGCATCAGGTGCACCACGTCGGCGGCGGCGAGCATCACCTGGCGCAGCCGGGTTTCGGTCGCCCGGTGCACGGTCTCGTGCGGGAGCAGGTTGTGCACCGTCCAGACCAGCCGTACGCCTTGACCGCGGAGGGTGTCCAGCCGCTTGGCGAAGACATCGACCGCCGCCTCGGCCTGGCTGGTGGTGGTGCAACCGGAGGTGACGTCGTAGAGCCAGTGCACGTGCAGCACCCGGCCGATGCCGTCGGGCAGCGCGGGCAGCAGTTTGTCCAGCTGGTCGAGCCGGCGGACCCGGATCGGCGTCAGGTTGTGCCGGGCGAACCGGCTGTACAGCAACGACTGGTACGGGTTGGCCATGTCGACCGGCCAGTGCAACCAGGCGACCGGGGGGCGGTCGGTGTCGGACCAGTCGGCGGCGGCCAGCGCGCTCAACGCGTCGTCGAGCAGGTGTCCGGCCGAGGTGCCACGGCGCCAGGGAACGATCACGGCTGCCCACCGTACCGTGCGCCGGTGCCGGCGGCGACCGCTCGGGCGACGGATGCGCTGGCCAGGTCGCCGGCGCGCACCTCGGTGACGCCGCCGGTCGCCGCGAATCGGGTGAGGACGCTGGCGGTGAGCTGGTCTCGCAGGTCGGACGGCAGCCCTGCCCAGGCAGGACGCCAGTAGGACAACGGTGCGGGTCGGCCGGTGACGGTAGCCTCGATCGGGGCTGCGGGATCGGGTCGGTGCAGGGTGAGCCGGACCGCGTCGCCGACCAGTCGACCGGCGGGCGGCGGGTCGGCGACCGGGGCCGGTGCACCGACGCCGACGGACCGGACCCGCCGCTGCTCGGTCTCGTTCGCCGCCCCGCGCTGCACCAACCGGAGCAGGGCGGCCGTCACGCCGGGACGATCGCCCTTGCGCTCGGCGATGCCGGCGATCAGACGAACGTCGCTCGCAGTAACGTTCGGGCTGTAGAGTTGCGCCGCCGGCCGGCCGGCCCTGCGCTGCAACCGACCGACCATCCGCCGTGCCGGACGCAGCACGCGACGTACTCTACGCATAAGGGTCACCGATCCAGATTACCCAGTCGTGACGTGAGGTGAACGCGGTGCCATCCCCGACGGTCAGCGTCGTCGTGCCGGTCTACAACACAGAGAAGTGGCTCGCGGAAGCGCTCGGATCGATCGAACGCCAGCCTGGCCGGGACCTGATCGAGGTCGTCGTGGTCAACGACGGCTCGACTGACGGGTCAGCCGAGATTGCCCAGCGGTACGCCGACCAGGCCACCGCGGTGCGTTACGTGCGGCAGGACAACGCCGGACTCGGCGCGGCCCGCAACCACGGCGTACGCCTCGCTACCGGCCGCTACCTGGCATTCCTCGACTCGGACGACATCTACCCAGACGGGGCGCTCAGTCACCTGACCGGGCTCGCCGATCGCCACGAGGCGGCGATCGCCGTCGGCGACATGCAAGGGCTGCCGCCCCGGCCGAACCCCGCCTGGCGGCGGGAACTGCTCGTCGGCGAGCGGGTGGTCGAGCACATCGCGCACGCCCCGGATCTGGTCGGCAACCCGTCGGCCTGCAACAAGATCTTCCGCCGGGATCTGGTCGACGCGGTCGGCGTCCGGTTCACCGAGAGCACCACGTTCGAGGACGTGTTGTTCACCATTCCATTACTGGCCAGATCACCCCGGACGATCCTCACCCCCCGGTTGAGCTACCTCTACCGGCAACGGGGGGACAATTCCTCGCTGATGGACTCCCGCAGCCAGCCGGCCCGGATCATGCAGCACCTGACCATCATCGAGCGGCTCGCCGACGAGGTGCGTGACCTGCGCCCGGACGACCGCGAAGCGGTGCACCGATGGATCGCCTACGTGCAGCTGCACTACGCGTGGCGGGCGGCCGCCGGCTGCGACGACGACCAGCTCGCCGAGTTCACCGCCCGGATGCACAGCCTCTTCAAGGACATCCCGATCCATCTGGCCAGCGAGTTCGTCGGCAACGCCGGGGCCGGGTTGCGCGCCGTCGCGATCTACGAGCAGGATGCCGCGACGGTACGCCGGCCACGTTCCAGTCGACCGCTGCGGGTGAACGCCGGCCAGCCTTACCTCGGGCACCCCGACTTCGACACCTATCGTGATCTGCTCCGGATTCGTGAGGTGACGGTCAGTGTGCAGGGCCTGCGCGGCAGTGGGCCGGGTACCGGTCCGACAGTCACCGTCCAGGGCACGGTGCGCTGTGCCGGCATCGACGGTGAACCCGGTCAGGTCCGCTCCGACCTGCTGCTGGAGATCGGTGACGGACTGCTCCGCCAACCGGTCACCGTCGAGTACCGCAGAAGCAACGATCTGCGCTGGTCCTGCCGGCTGGCCGCCGGCGAGCTGGCCCCCGGCCGGTACCCGGTCCGGCTGGTCGTCCGGGACAGCGGCCGCGAGTACGCCGTACCACCGGGTCCGGAGCGCGGCGGGCGGGGCACCCTCGGCACCCGACCGACCCGGGTCGGCACCCGGGTGCTCTGGCTGACGCCGGACTCCGCCGGGCCGACGCTGGTCGTCACCGACGGCACCGCCGGCACCCTGGCCCGCAGCCCGCAGTGGCTGTCCGAGATGGGTGCCCGGCAGAGCCGGAACCTGCTCCGCCGGGCATGGCGGACGGCCCGGTCCGGTCGGCGGCGGCTGACGTCCCGCCGTACCGACAGCTGACCGACCACCGGCCGCCCGCCCCACCTCAAAATCAGCTGGCGGCCGGCGGTGCCGGCTCGCCAAGCAACGCGCGGCGGACCACCCGCTCGGCGGCGTGCCCGTCATCGAGGTGGCAGAACCGCCCCCGGAACTGGGTCCGGGCCTTGGTCGCGGCATCGTCGTCGACCGCTCCGGTACGGAACACGTCCAGCAGGTGGCCGAAGGTGGTGGCGACCGCTCCCGGCGGTTCCGCGGTGATGTCGAAGTAGACGCCCCGCGCCATCGCGTACGCCGCGGCGTCCGGCGCGTAGATCACGATCGGTCGGTCCAGGATCGCGTAGTCGAACATCGCCGACGAGTAGTCCGTGATCAGCACGTCGGCGGCGAGGTACAGGTCCTCGACCACCGGATGCGCCGACACGTCGCGGACCCGGCCGCTGGCCGGGGCGTTGGGCGCCCGGCCGGTCCGCTGCCGGTCGTGGAAGTAGTGGCTGCGGATCAGCAGCCAGGCGTCCGGGCCGAGGACCTCGGCGAAGGCGTCGGCGTCGAAGTCGGGCCGCCAGCCGGGCTGGTGTTCGCGGTGGGTCGGCAGGTAGAGCACCACCCGCTCGCCGGCAGCGATGCCGAGCGCCTCGCGGGCAGCGGCCACCTCGGCGGCGGTGGCCAGCGCCAGCCGGTCGTTGCGCGGATAACCGGTGTCGAGCGACTCAAATCCGGCCGGGTAGGCGCGCTCCCACATCTGGGTGGAGAAGTGGTTGGCGCTGACGCTGTAGTCCCACCGGTCCACCCGGCGCAGCAGCAGGGAGAAGTTCATCGAGGTGGCACCGATCGGGTGCCGCTGCTGGTCCAGGCCCATCACCTTGACCGGCGTGCCGTGGTGGGTCTGCACGTGCACCGAGCCGGCCCGCTTGCGCACGTAGTCGGGGAAGTTCACGTTGTTGATCAGCCACTTCGACCGGGCCAGGGCCCGGTAGTAGCCCCGGGTGCCGGCGACGACGTACGGCACCCCGGGCGGCATGCTCGCCGCCCGGTCCCGCCGGACCACCCAGACGCTCTTGATCTGCGGGGCGATCTGCGCCGCCTTGGCGTGGATCGCCGCCGGGTTGCAGCTGTAGCCGCGATACCAGTACGCGGCGTACAGCGCCAGCGACTCGTCCATCGGCAGCCGCAGCTGCAGCCGGTAGTAGCCGCGCAGCAGCGTCCGCCGGCCGGCCCGGGCCAGGTTGATCAGCCGCCGCTTGACCGGCCGGCCGAAGCGTCGGGCGATCGAGGGCAGCTGCTTGCGGACCTGCTGACCGACCCGCAACGCGGCGAAGGTACGCCACCGGTTGGCGGCCAGCAGCCGCCGCTTCAGCCCTTCCACGCCGTCCGGCTGCGGATAGCCACCGGCCGGCAGCCGCCGCTGGTAGTCGGCGTGTGCCCGGGCGAAGAACTCCCGGTGCAGCTCGCGGGGCAGCCGACCGCCGTGTCCCAGCACCATCAGATAGTGGGAGATCATCAGACCGAACAGCTCGGGCCGGACCGGATCGGCCTGCGGGCCGCGGGCGTCCAACCAGTCGAAGGTGTGGCTCCAGTGGTCGAACATCTCGAAGTGCCGGGCGCTGCGGGTCCGGGTGATCGCCCCGGTGCGGCGCTGCCGGTAGTTGACGCACGCCCGGTCGAGTACGGTGATCCGCTCGGCCGCGACCAGCAGCGGGAAGGTGAACGACACGTCCTCGTACCAGCCCGTCTCGAACCGCAGCCCGAGATCGACCAGGAACTCCCGGCGGGTGACCTTGTTCCAGGCGGTGTGCAGGACCTTGAGCGTCTCCGGCCGGGTCCGTACGTCGAACACCTCGGCGCCGGGCGAGGTCGGGAACGCCTGGCGCAGCGCGCTAGCCGCCTGGTAGTTGTTCCAGAAAACCCGTACGTGGTCGACGATGAGCACGTCGGGCGTGGTGTCCCGGAGCCGGTTGGCGACCGCCCGCAGCGCGCCATCGGTCAGCCAGTCGTCGCTGTCCAGGAACCAGACGTACTCGCCGGTCGCCGCGTCCAGGCCGGCGTTTCGGGCCTTGCCCAGGCCGACGTTGGCCGGCAGCGACAGCACCGTCAGCCGGGGGTCGCGGGCGGCGTATTCGGCGAGGATCTGCCCGGAGGTGTCCGGCGAGCAGTCGTCGACCGCGATCACCTCGACGTCGGTGAACGACTGCCCGAGGATGGAGTCAAGGCACTCCCGCAGGTAGCCCTGCACCTTGTACACCGGCACAACGATACTGATCAACGTCATCGGTCATCACCTGCGATCGTGCCGGCGGGGCGGCCGGCGGGGTGGAGGGAGGGAGCCGGACCGGCCGGCATGGCGGCCGGCGGCCGGCGGGGTGCCGGAATCCGGGCGACGGCGCCCGGCGGGCGATGGTCCGCTGCTCGATCCGGTGCTGACGGCCGGTGGTCGAGCACCGCGGTCACGAGGAAGTGCAGCAGCAGGTAGCCGGCGAACGCGGCAACAACACCGGTGGTCACCGCGACCGGGGTGACCGTCGCGGGCAGCCCGGGGGCGGGCAGCATCGGTGCGGCAGCGGCGGCGGCGAGCAGCAGTATTCGGCCGTCCCAGCCGAGGCTCCACCGGCGCAGCGGCGGTCCGTCGAGCCGTTTCTCCAGCCGGGCGGTGAGATCGTAGTGGTGCAGGGCGAGGATCAGCAGCAGTCCGTAGGTGACCGCGGCCGGCACGCCGGCGACCACGCCGGCCGCGACGACGAAGAGAAGTTCGGCCGCCCGCAGCGCCGCTGGCACCAGCCAGTCGAGCGCGCCGGTTGCCGGCCGGGCCGCGCTGGCCGAGCCGGCCGCCAGCAGGGCCGCCGCGCCGACGAGGACAGCACCGGCACCGGACAGCGTGCCGGTCGTGGTCAGGGCCAGCAGGATCGCGGCGGTCCCGGCGGCGGCCACCGCGAGGGGAAACTGCCCGGCGGGGGACCGACCGGTCAGCCGACCGGCGATCCCACCGGCCACGAAACCGTCGTCGCGGTAGTTCGCGGTGTCCACCGCCGCCAGCACCGGGACCCGCATCGACCGGGCCCGCAGGGTCCGCAGGCACAGTGTCCAGAGAACCGCGATCGCTCCCCAGCCGAGTACGGCCCACAGGCTGACCAGCGGGCCGAACAGCACCACGGTGACGGCGATCAGTGCCCACCGCTCGCCGATCGGGAAGACGATGGTCCGTTTCGCCCAGTAGATCGGCGAGCGCGGCGCGGCGAGCACCCGGTCGGAGGCCTGGCTGAGCCGACCGCCGACCCCGGCCACCGACGCGCCGGTGGCCGGCTGGCTCCGCGGCCGGTGGGCGGCTTCGTCGTGCAGCGCCCCGTACCAGGCGTCGGTCATGTGCCGGACGGTCTGCAACACGATGGCGGCGGTAGCCAGCACCCACCCGTCGGCCGCCCACCCGTCGGCCAGTCCTGCCTGGTGTACACCGACGCCGAGCCCCGCGTAGACCAGGTACTCCTTGCCCCGGTCGGCGATGGTGTCCAGCCAACCGCCGAACGCGCTGAACCGGCCGGTGTAGCGGGCCAGTTGGCCGTCGACGCAGTCGAGCACGAAGCCGAGATAGAGCAGGACCGCGCCGAGCAGCAGCAACGGCCGGTCACCGACGGCGAACAACAGCGCGGCGGCGGCGGCGAACGCGACCGAGATCGCGGTGACCCCGGTCGGGCTCAGCCCGATCCGGGCCGCGACCTTCGCAACTATCGGCGACCAACTGCTCACGAAATAGGTGGCGAACAGGTCGTCCTGTTCCTTGACCACCAGGCGCAGGCGGGCCCGGTCGGGGTCGACGGCACGGATCCGGGCCTCGGCGTCGGACAGACCGACCGGGTCGGCCACCCGCCGGGCCACCAGGTGCCGCAACGGGTACGCCCCGACGGCTGCGCCGTCGGCGACGAACTCGGCGAGGATCGCGTCCAGCGGATGGGTGCCCGGGGGCAGCCGCCGAGTAGCGGCGGCCCGGGCCGCCGTGGCCAACGCGGACAAGTCACCGACGCCGACCCGCAGTACGCCGCCGAAGAGCGGGAGCCGGCCGGCGCCGGCCGAACTGGCACCGGCCGGGTCGGTGGTGGCTGGGTCAGTGGTGGCTGGGTCGGGGGTGACGGCGACGATCCGACCGCGCAGAGCGCTGACGGCGGCGGCCCGACCGCCACCGGATCCGTCCACAGCGGGCAGCAGCAGCGCCCGGGTGGTCTCGGCCGGCGCCACGGAGAGCAGTCGAATCACCTCGGTGTGGGCGACCACGTCGGTGGCGCACAGCAGAACCGGCCCGGCGGCCCGCTCGACGAGGTCGGCGACGGCGGCCGGCTCCGCCGTCCGTACCTCGGCGGCGCCGGCCGCAACGAGCTGCTCCCGGAGGCGATCGTCAAGCGACAACCCACTTACTGTGTGCAACTCTCCGGCATCGACGCTGGTCGGGGTAGCAGGAGCCCGGTTCGCCGAAATCAGGATCGCCAGTGTCACATTCGCGCGCTTCCGTCTAGACGAGCGCGCGAGGCGCTCCGAGGGGTGTCGTCGCCCGAACCTGCCGACGAGGGTGGGGGCACCGTCGGCGAGGGCAACGCCGGCAAGATTAGCAGTCGGTGAACAATGCGGGTAGCTCGCACGTCCGTGAGATGACGCCGCTCTGGCTCGGCCGCTGAATGATCTTGAATCGGTCAGGGTAACGCCGTACGGGAGCCACGCCGCGAATCGGTCCGTGGACCGAGGTCACCGGGTCCCGGCGCACCTACCGTGGAATGTGGCAGACCGGCCAGCAACGACACCCCGAAGGAGCGCCCGATGAGCCGCAAACTGGTACGTCCCCGCAACGGACGGATGATCGCCGGCGTCTGCGCCGGGCTCGGCCAACGGTTCGGCATCTCAGCGGGAATGGTGCGGTTGATCTTCCTGCTCTCCCTGCTGCTGCCCGGCACCCAGGTGATCATTTACCTGGCGCTGTGGATCGTCATGCCGAACGAGGACCCTAACCTCGCCACGTCGTACTGAGCACCCAACCCGGGCACCGCCCGCCCGGGGGACGGCCGACGACGATCACCGACGGACCGTGACCACGACCTGTCCTGGCAGGTCGTCACGGACCACCCAGTACCGTTCGTCGAACTGGTCACGGTGGAACCGCAGGTCCTGCCAGATCAGCTCGTCGCCGTCCCGGGTCAGGACGAAGACGTCGATCGGCCCGAACGCGGTCGCCGCCGACTCGGCGGCGAACGCCGCCGGGTCCTCCTGGTCGGCCAGGTCGCGCAGCTCGGCCCAGCGTTCGTCCCACCGGGACAGGGTGCCCGCCGCGGTCCGGTCGTTGCTCAGGTAACCGGGCCACGGCAGGTACGAGAAGAGCCGTTCGTCGACGCTGAGCGTGACCCGGTCCGGGTCCGGCCCGGTGACCTGCTCTACCGCTCGACGTACCGGCTCGACCGGGAACCAGTCGGCGCGGCCGGTGTCGGGCGCGTACCGGGGATAGCCGCCACCGGGCAGCGGCTCGGCGTGCGCGGCCGTCGCGTACCTCGGACCGGAGCCGTTGGTGCCCGGCATCCAGTTCGTCGAGTAGACCGGCACCGCCCAGGCCAGCAGCACCGCCAGTGGCACGCCGGCCATTCCGACCGGCGGGCTGATCCGCAGCCGGCGCAGCAGCAGCGGCACCACGTGCACCAGGGTCAGTACCCCGGCGACGGCCAGCACCACGCCGTACAGCCGGGCCGTGTAGTGCGCGAAGGCGGTGTGCCCGGTCAGCATGAACCGCACCATCGACAGCAGCCGGTAGGCGAACGCGCCAGCGGCGATCAGCAGCAGCGGCCGAGCCCACCAGGTCGACCGGATCAGCCACACCAGCCCCACCAGGCCGGCCAGCTGCAGACCACGCAGCGGCAGGTCACCTCGCTCCAGGAACGGCAGCAGGCCATCGAGGTAGTACGGCGACACGAACAGGTCGGAAACCAGCTGCCCGCCGCCGGTAGTGATCAACGCCCACAGGTAGGGCAGCACGTACCACGCCGACGAGACGGTGGCGACTGCGGCGACCAGCAGCAGCCGCCGCAGGTACGCCCACCGGTCCGGCTCGGCCCGCCAGGCCGACCCGACGATCACCGCGAGGCCGAGCGCCGCGTAGACCAGCCAGGCCTGGTAGAGCACCACCAGCAGACCCCCGAGCAGCCCGGAGGCCAGCCAGTGCAGCCGGCTGCGCGGCGGACGGGTGAAGGTCTCCAGCACCCACGGGATAAAGATCATCAAAGCGAGGACCTCGTACGCTTTTCGCGGGTCGGACCAGGCCAGCACCCCCGCGCAGGAAATCGCCAGCGCCGTCCAGGGACCCACCTGGCGGCGCCACAGCAGGAAACCGACCAGCACCGACGCCGAGACGAACAGCACCTCGGCGTCGCCGAGCAACCGCCAGGCCGGCTGGTCGAGCAGCACCGCCGCCCGGCCGACCAGCCAGGCATACAGCGGCGGATACTCCGACGGCAGCCCGGACACCGTGGTGTCCGCGCTGGCCACGGTGACCGTGTACCGGGTGGCGGTGGCGGTCATCCGCAGCATGTCCCCGGACAGGCCGCCGAAGCCGAACGGGGTGCCGTACAGCGCGGCCCGCAGGATCAGCGCCAGCCAGGCCGAGGCCAGGCCGGCGCTCACTCCGGCCAGTGCCGGCATCGCGGCCGGCAGCCATCGCCGTACGGCGGCAGCGGCCAGTCCGCCGAGGCAGACCAGCAGCAGGCCGCTGGCGACCGGCAACGCCCGACCGGCCACCGTGAAGGGGTCGGCGCGCGCCACCGACGGCAGCACGACCGCCACCGGTGTGGCCACCAGCCAGGTCAGTACGGCGAGCAGCCCCGGCCGGCCGGCCAGTGACCGCGACCGGCTGGCCCAGGGCCGACCTGGCCCTGGCCCTGGCCCTGGCTCCGGTCTACGAGATCCGTCCGGATTGTCTTGCTCCGGGATTCGGCCCGATGCCTCCCGGCCGGGCGAACCTGCCTCCCGGCCGGGTGGCTCGCCCGTGCCGGCCGGGGATGTCTCGACAGTCATGGTGCTCCGCGGAACCGATCGTCGTCGTGACGCGCGCCGGCCGTGTCGTGAATCGGCGGGCCGTCCTGGTCAGTGGGTGCTGACGACCAGCGGGCCGAGCTCCGAGGTCTGCTGATCGGCCACGGCGACGGAGACCCGCCGCAGGCTGAGCAGGCTGGAGAAGAGCCCGGCGAAGATCAGTGTCGCGCCGAGGCCGATCGCGGTCGAGGAGGGCAGCACTACCCGCATGGTGTCACTCGCGTCCTGGGCACCGAAGCCGGTCGCCCCCCAGGTGGCGACCGCCAGGATGGTGCCGGCCAGACCGAGCAGGATCAACGCGATCCCGCCGGCCGTGCAGGTCTCCAGTCTGACGTACCGGCTCCACCGGTCGGACTGTCGCAGGTCGGTGATGCCCTCGTATCTGCCGTAGATCAGCGCGAACGCTCCGAAGAGCAGCAGCTGTGCGCCGGCCAGCATGGCGAGACAGGTGTAGACGAGGGTGCTGACGTCGAACCCGATCCCGCCGACGACCAACGGGCCGACGGCCAACGTGACGGTGCCGATCAGGCCGACCGTGAACAGCACCGCACCGGGCCAGATCAGCATCTTTCGGGGGGCGAACACCAG
Organism: Micromonospora sp. LOL_021; assembly: GCF_048060215.1. Classification (NCBI taxonomy): domain Bacteria; kingdom Bacillati; phylum Actinomycetota; class Actinomycetes; order Micromonosporales; family Micromonosporaceae; genus Micromonospora; species Micromonospora sp. LOL_021. The sequence goes on from NZ_JBHMIN010000002.1 coordinate 267,119, forward strand.
CAGGAACCGCAGGTGACGCCAGCCGTCCCGCCAGGTCCGCAGGTGGGGTGGCCGGCTCCGGCCGTCGGGACGGAGCGTGGTCGGAACCTCGGTGATGTCGTAGCCGTTGAGCGCGGCCCGGACGACCAGTTCGGAGGCGAATTCCATGCCCGGCATGCAGAGCTGCAACTGCCGGACCCGGTCCCGGTTGAAGCCGCGGATCCCACAGTGAAAGTCACCCACATTCAGGTTGAACAGCCGACGGCCGAGCCAGGAGAGCACCGGGTTGCCGAGATGACGGTGCAGAAACGGCATCGCACCGTCGGCTATACCGCCGCGGAACCGGTTACCCATCACCACGTCCCGACCGCGCCGCAATTCATGAATGAAAGGTCGAAGGTCGGAAAGGTCGTACGAGTCGTCGGCGTCGGCCATGATGACGTACCGACCGCGGGCCTGCTCGACGCCGTTGATCAGTGCTCCGCCGTAGCCGCGCATCGGGGCGTGCGAAACCCGGGCACCGGCGCGTACGGCGATTTCCTGCGAGCCGTCGGTGGAGCCGTTGTCGCTGACCAGGACCTCGCCCCGGACCCCGAGCTCGTCGAGAGACCGGCGGGCCTTGCGGATGCACACCTCCAGCGTCTCCGCCTCGTTCAGACACGGCAGAAGGACCGTGACCTCGACCTCGTCGTTGCGCACCGAACGCGCCACGGGTGCACCCCCGAATTAGAGACTGACCACAGTCAGGCCGCCGTACCAGTCATGAGTCAATTTCATTGTCTGGCCCGCCGTTATCGCGGATCCGGCCCTCGACTGCACTCTAGCGCGACCCACGCGGAACGAGTGCCCGCCCCTGGACAGAAAACGCCGGACCGAAGGATGATTCGGCCCGGCGGATCACCACCCTTTACGGGCGGTTTCAGCTTGCGAAATGGCTACGGCGTCACAAAGGTTACTGAGATTTCCTCGTATCCCAGAGAGCGCAGCAGCCCCGTCAGCATCTTGCGGGTGTTCTCCTCGGCCCGCCCGGCGATCCCGCTCTCCCGGGCGGCGGCCGCGATCCGGTCCTCGGCCAACTGGTAGACCTGCTGCCGCCGGTTCGGGTCACCGCCGAACACCTCACCGAGACGGTTCAGCAGGCCACGATCCTCGGCGAAGACGTAACTGTTGTCGAGATCGAGATCCGCTTCGGTCAGCTGCGGGGCCGGCAGCTCGATTTGCGCAGAAAGCCCATCCTCAGAGGTAGATATGGTTTCCTCACCGATTTGCCCAAAATCGACGTACGCCTCGACCGTCCCGACCCCGACGAACAGCGTCCGTTCGTTGAGCAGGAAATCGGGCACGTGCCGTCGGTCCTGCTCAAGGTCGACGACAACCTGATAGTTGCCCTCCGCCGCGACGAACCGGCTGAGATCCTGGATCGACTGCAGCACCGGCGGCTGGGTGCGATCGGTCTCCTGTTGGGCAAAGGGGTTGCGCCAGCTCGGCAGCAACCCGGCGGCCTGGGTCGACAGCAGCAGCACCACGACCAGGCCGACGATGGCGGCGAGCCCGAGCAGCCCGCGCCGACGTCCGCCGGACTCCGCCGGCGGCTTAGCCGGCCCGACCGGCTCCGGCGTACCGTCGGGATATTCCGGAAATTCCCGAGTAGGAGTGTTGACATCGCCGCTACGGGACATCCACATCACCGTCCTCACCAGACGCCGGCCCACCGCCGGGACGTCTGGACTCACCGTACGGCCCCGGTACGACAACCGCATCCGGAGCCGGCCGGCGGGCAGGGTCAGCCGGCGGCCCGCTGCTGGATGAGCAGGTACACCCGGGCGTGGATCTGGTTGCGCTGCTGAAGCGCGGCCCGCAGGGCACGGTGCAGGCCGTCCTCCAGGTAGAGACCGCCGTTCCACTGGACCACGTGCGGGAAAAGGTCGCCGTAGAACGTCGAGTCCTCGGCGAGCAGCTTGTCCAGCGCCAGCTCCCGCTTGGTGGTGATCAGCTGATCGAGCCGCAGCGGGCGGGGCGGAATCTCTGCCCACTGCTTCAGGGTCAGACCGTGCTCAGGGTAAGGACGACCGTCCCGCACCGCTTTGAAGATCACGACGGCGCGCTCCTCCCATGTCGCCTACCGAACCGTCTGTCTGCCGAACCGCCACCCGCCGGCCGGACGCCACCGTACGCCAGCGCGTCTGCCAGCGTAGCGACCTGCCGCGACCGATCGGAGCGATCCTGTGGCCCGTACCGCAGCGTCACCGCCCGCAACCGGCCCCGGTCAACCGTTCCACCGGCCACGATGAACCACCTCGTCGACCGGACGGCGACCGCGACGCAGCGACGGGGAACGCGTGTCGGGTGCCCGGTAGCCGACGGTGATCGCACCGATCGGGACGAACTCGTCCGGCACGCCGAACGCCTCCCGAAAATTCGGTGTGCGCTCCGGCGGGATACCGAAGAAGCAGGCTCCGAGCCCTTCGTCCACGGCGGTCAGCAGCATCAGCAACGCCGCGAACCCGGTGTCGATGTGCCAGTACGGCACCGGCCAGCGCGCCTCGTCGCGGTCGGTCCAACCCTTGTCCGGCTGGGCATACCGGTCCAGGTACGCCGACCGGTTGGCGTGCGGGACGATGATCAGTGGTGCCTGGGTCATGCCGGCCAGCCAGCGGCTGCGCCGCTCGGTGTCCGGGTCCGCCGCCACCGGGGTGGTCGCCGCCCAGAACGCCGCCCGGTCGTCCGGCCGGTCCAGCACCAGGAATGCCCAACCCTGGGAGAACCCGGCCGACGGCGCGTGAATGGCGTGCTCCAGCAACCGGTTGACGATCTCGGGCGGTACCGGGCGGTCCGGATCGTAGTTGCGGACCATCCGCCGCCGACGTACCGCGTCGCGGAACTCCATCACCGGCCCTCCGGTCCCGGTCCCGCCGGCTCCTGCCCCGCCCGGATGCCCCAGCTCGCCTGCCAGGTCTCGGCCGGCGCCAGAACGATCAGATCCCGCCCGGACCGGAACGCGTCCGGCGGGCAGGTCATCGGCTCGACCGCCACCGACCGCCGGTAGCGCGGCTCCGCCAGAGTGTCCCCGCTGAACAACTGCCACCAGCCAAAGGCGGCATCGGCCCAGATCGTCACGCCTTCCGATCCATCCTGGTTGGACAACCGGACCGCAGAGCCGCCCGACGAATCCCGGTCAAGATCGCCGAACGCGGTGTCCAGCACCACCGGACCGATCCGCCGCGGCTTGGTGAAGTCGTACTCGCCACCGGCTACCTTGGCCGCACCGATCGGCAGCAGTCGGCCGTCCACCAGCAGCCGGCTGCGGGCCGGCAGGTGCAGGGTCAGGTCGTCGACGGCGGTGTCCGGCAGCCGCAGGTACGGATGGACCCCGAGCCCGAACGGTGCCGGCTCGGCGCTGGCGTTGGTCACCTGATGGGTCACCCGCAGTCCGTCGGCGCCGACCGCCCAGCGGGTACGCAGCACCAGCGACCACGGGTAGCCGGGTTGTGGGAAGAGGGTGCAGCCGACCACCACTTCGTCCGCTGTCTTGCTGATCAGTTGCCAGGGCAGCCAGCAGACCAGCCCGTGCAGCGCGGTGTGCCGGTCCGGCTCGGACAGGTGCAGCTGCCGGGTGACCTCGGCGAAGGTGTAGCGGCCGTCGCGAATCCGGTTCGGCCACGGAGCCAGAACCTGGCCGGCACTGCCGACACAGAGCTCGTCCTCGGCGTACCCGTCAACGTAGTCGACCCCACCGGCGCGGTACGCCCGCAGCCCGCCACCCACCTCGACCACGACGGCCTCGTGCCCGTCCGCCGCGATCGTCCACTGCGCTCCGGACGGCGGGCCCGGACGTGCATCGACGTTGTCCATGCGGCGACGATAACGGTTCAAACCAGCTCGCGGGTCACCCGCCGACCAATGATCCACAATAGCTAAGAGTAAATTAAAGGTTGCGCTACGGCGCAATCCGCTCGATCGACCAGCCACCGCCGGCATCCCGCCGGTACCGCAACCGATCGTGCAGCCGGTCGGCCCGACCCTGCCAGAACTCGACGGTCCACGGCGTCACCCGCAGGCCGCCCCAGTGCGGCGGCGGTGGCACCACGGTCGGCTCCGGGAACCGCCGCCGGGCGGCGGCCAGACCGGCGTCAACCGCCGCCCGGTTCGGCACCACCCGCGACTGTGGGCTGGCCCACGCGCCAAGCTGGGAGCCGCGCGGCCGGGTGACGAAGTACGCCTCGGTCTGCGCCCGTGGGACCGGTGCCACCACCCCACGTACCTCCACCTGCCGGGACATCGCGAACCACGGAAAGAGCAGGCTGACCGAGGGATTGTCGGTGGCCTCGGTGCCCTTGCGGGACCGGTAGTTGGTGAAGAAGACGATTCCCGTCTCGTCGTACCCTTTCATCAGCACCGTCCGGGTACTCGGTCGCCCATCGACGTCGGCCGTGGCCAGCACCATCGCATTCGGCTCCGGCAACCCGGCCGCCACCGCTTCGGCGAACCACCGGGCGAACTGGGTGTGCCAGTCGACGGCGAGGTCGCGGCGACGCAGTTCCGGGCCACCGCGATAGTCACGACGCGTCAGACTCGGCCGTGGTGTGTCTCCCGTCACGTCGCTCTCCTGAACTAGGGCTACCCCTGGCACCGAACTTACGCTGGGTACCCACCAGGCACGAACAACCGGTCACCCACCGGGCACGAACGACCAGTCACCGCAGCACACGGACGTCAGTGAAAGCCGTTCAGGGCAGCCTGCAGCAGTTCTACCGGGCGCTCGGGCAGCACCGCCAAATCCCCACCCAGGAGAGCCACATGTCCGACTTCAAACCGGGTCTCGAAGGTGTGATCGCATTCGAGACCGAAATCGCCGAGCCTGACAAGGAGGGCGGTGCCCTACGGTACCGCGGCGTCGACATCGAGGATCTGATCGGACAGGTCTCCTTCGGCAACGTCTGGGCACTGCTGGTCGACGGCCGGTTCGGGCCGGGTCTGCCGCCCGCCGAGCCGTTCCCGGTGCCGGTGCACTCCGGCGACATCCGGGTGGACGTGCAGTCGGCGGTCGCCATGCTCGCCCCGTACTGGGGGCTGTCCCAACTGCTCGACATCTCCGACGAGCAGGCCCGCGCGGACCTGGCCCGGGTGTCGGTCACCGCGTTGTCGTTCGTCGCCCAGTCGGCCCGCGGGCTCGGTCTGCCGGCCGTGCCGCAGAAGGAGATCGACAAGGCGCAGACCATCGTCGAGCGGTTCATGCGCCGGTGGCGAGGCGAACCCGATCCCCGGCACGTCAAGGCGGTCGACGCGTACTTCATCTCCGCCGCCGAACACGGCATGAACGCCTCCACCTTCACCGCCCGGGTGGTCGCCTCCACCGGAGCCGACGCCGCCGCCTGCATCTCGTCGGGCATCGGCGCGCTCTCCGGGCCGCTGCACGGTGGTGCCCCGTCCCGCGTGCTGCACATGATCGAGGGCGTCGAGCGCAGCGGCGACGCCGAGTCGTACGTCAAGGGCGTGCTCGACCGCGGCGAACGGCTGATGGGGTTCGGTCACCGGGTGTACCGGGCCGAGGACCCGCGCGCCCGGGTGCTGCGCCGCACCGCCAAGGAGCTCGGCGCGCCCCGCTACGAGGTGGCCGAGGCGCTGGAGAAGGCCGCTCTGGAGGAGCTGCACAACCGCAAGCCGGACCGGGTACTGGCGACCAACGTCGAATTCTGGTCGGCGGTGGTGCTCGACTTCGCCGAGGTGCCGGCGCACATGTTCACCTCGATGTTCACCTGTGCCCGGATGGGCGGCTGGAGCGCTCACATCCTGGAGCAGAAGCGGCTCAAGCGGCTGGTCCGCCCGTCCGCCCGGTACGTCGGCCCGCAGCCGCGCAAACCGCAGCAGGTCGCCGGCTGGGACGCGGTCCCGCACGACGTCTGATCCGGCACCGGTCCGGATCCGGTACGGATTCACCGGCACCGGCCCGGGGATGTGGGACACGCCTCAGTCGTAGACGTGGGACCACACCCCGGGGCCAGCCGGTCGGGTGCGAGGATTGGTCGACCCGTAGCGCCTCTGGAAGGACTGCTGACCACCGTGGCTGACGTTGCGACCATCCGCATCCCAGACGAGATCAAGCCCGCCGACGGCAGGTTCGGCTGCGGCCCGTCGAAGGTCCGCCCGGCAGCCGTCGAGGCGCTGTCCGAGGTCGCCACCAGCTACCTGGGCACCTCCCACCGGCAGCGCACCGTCCGCGACGAGGTGGCCCGGCTGCGGCGCGGCATCGCCGAATTCTTCGCGCTGCCCGATGGCTACGAGGTGATTCTCGGCAACGGCGGTACGACGGCGTTCTGGGAGGTCGCCACGTTCGGTCTGGTCCGCGACCGGGCGCAGTTCGCCAGCTTCGGCGAGTTCGGGGCCAAGTTCGCCAAGGCGGTACGCGACGCGCCGTTCCTCGGCGAGCCGACGGTACACAAGGCCGAGCCGGGCAGCGCCCCGGCCCTGGTCGCCGAGGCGGGCGTCGACGTCTACGCGACGCCGCACAACGAGACCTCCACCGGGGTCGCGGTGCCGATCCGGCAGGTCGCCGGGGCCGACGACGGCGCGCTGATGCTGGTCGACGCCACGTCCGGCGCCGGTGGCCTGGAGGTCGACCCGACCGAGACCGACGTCTACTACTTCGCCCCGCAGAAGTGCTTCGGCTCGGACGGCGGCATCTGGCTGGCCCTGATGTCGCCGGCTGCCCTGGACCGGGCCGCCCAGGTCAAGGCGTCCGGCCGATACATCCCGGCGTTCCTGGACCTGGTCACCGCGATCGACAACTCACGGTTGGAGCAGACCTACAACACCCCGGCGCTGGCGACGATCTTCCTCGCCGCCGAGCAGACCGACTGGATGAACGCCCAGGGTGGGCTGGCCTGGGCGGCGAAGCGGACGGCGGAGAGCGCGGCGGCGATCTACGGCTGGGCTCAGCGGTCCGCGGTGGCCACCCCGTTCGTCACCGATCCGGCGCTGCGGTCCAACGTGGTGGCGACCATCGACCTCGTCGACGCAGTGGATGCCTCGAAGGTCGCCAAGGTACTGCGGGCCAACGGCATCGTGGACACCGAGCCGTACCGCAAGCTCGGCCGCAACCAGCTGCGGGTGGCGCTGTTCCCGGCGATCGACCCGGCCGACGTCGAGGCGTTGACCGCCTGCGTCGACTTCGTGATCGAGCGACTCTGAGGCATATCGCGCGATACGGCCGGTTCGGCGTTGATTGTCGCCGAACCGGCCGGTTTGCTCTAGGATGACGACCAACCGCTGACCATCCGTGATCGATCGTGATCGCCGACGCTCGATCACCGTCCGCCACCCGCCCCGCCCAGCCGGACGGATCGGGGCAGCTCACTCGACATGCCCGGCGTGGCCTACTCCCATCGGGTGGCATATCGGCGTACCGTGTGCAGAGGACGTCGCGGGCGGTCGACCTTGCGGCGTGGGGCAGCTCAGCGGGACGGAGGCAACGCGATGCGCCCGGTACGCTTCGTCGCCCTCTCCGAGGACGGTCAGGCCCTGGTCCTCGCTGACGAGGTCGGCCGACTGCTCGCCCTGCCGATCGACGACCGTGTCTCCACCGCCGTGCAGGCCGACCCGGACAGCTCGACCACGTTGACGGTGGCCAGCCAGCCCGGCGATCCCCAGCCGTCGCTGTCCCCCCGGGACATCCAGGCCCGGATCCGGTCCGGCGAGTCGGCCGACGACGTCGCCCGCATCGCCGGAGTACCGGTCGACCGGGTGCTGCGCTACGCCGGACCGGTGCTGCAGGAGCGGGCGATGCTCGCTCAGCACGCCCGGCGTACCAGGCTGAAGAACTCCGACAAGGGTGCCCCGCTCGCCGAGGTCGTCGACGGCCGGCTGGCCCAGCACGGCATCGACGCGGAAAAGATCTCCTGGGACGCGTACCGGCGCGACGACGGCACCTGGCGGATCATTGCCACCTGGCCGTCCGGCAAGGCCACCGCCCAGGCCATCTGGGAGCTCGACAAGAGCCGCCAGGTGATCTCGCCGCACGACGACATGGCGCAGTATCTCTGCACCGAGCGGCCGACCCAGATCCTCGGTCAGGAACCGGCGCCGGAGCGGGGCGGGCACGCGCTGCCAGGTCCGTCGCGTGCCGAGCCGGGGCGGGGCGGCGGGCACGGCCTACCTGCTGCCCCGGGTGACCAGCCACGACCCAGCCGGGACCCGATCCGGGCCGGGCGGGACGCGCTGCTCGCTTCACTGGACCGACCGCTCGGTTCGGCGGCCGGTCGCGGCCTGGAGCCGGCGGCCAACGCCGAGACGCCCCGGCAGCGGCCGGTGGCCGGCGGCGCCGCCGCCCTGCTCGGCGGTGGCGCGGGTTCCGCCTTCGACGACGACGCCGACGCGCCCAAGGAGGTCCCGGCGGTGCCGTCCCTGGCGGTGCTGCGGCCCCGGCGCGCCGCGTCCGGTGCCACCGAGACCCCGGCCGACAGCTCCGGCAAGCCCCGCAAGCGACTGCCGAGCTGGGACGATGTCCTGTTCGGTAGCGGCCCGGCCGACCGCGCGAGTTCCTGACCCGCCGGAGCGGGTCAGGCTCGGACGGCTCCGGCGTGGGCCGGCGCGGGTTGGGCCTGCAATACATAGAGCCGGGGCATCGGTGCCCACCGCAGCCGTAGCCGGCCGCCGGTGCGCCGCAACTGCCAGGCCAGCGCGGCGGCGGCGGTCAGGAAGGACAGCAGTCCGCCCAGCCAGATGCTGGCCCCGGCGCCGAAGCGCTCGGCGACCCAACCGATGATCGGCGCGCCGACCGGGTTGGTGCCGAGGAAGACCAGCACCCACAGCGCCATCACCCGGCCCCGGAAAGCCGGGTCGACGCCGAGCTGCACCCGCTGGTTGGATGCCTGCGCGAAGTAGACCATGAAGAATCCGGTCGGCAGCAGCAGGAGCACCACCAGCCAGTACGTCGGGGCCAGGCCGACCAGGGTGCCGAGGCCGGCGAAGGTCAACGCGCTGCCCAGCACGACGTAGACCGACGGCCGGTCGCGCCGGCCGCTGGCAGCGAGGGCACCGGCCAGCGCGCCGACCGCGAGCGCCGTGGTGAACAGCCCGAACGACGCCGCACCGGTCTCGAACACCGTCTTGGCCAATGCGGCGAGGGTCAGCTGGAAGTTGAACAGCAGCAAGCCGAGCACGGCCATCAGGGCCATCGGCAGCATCAGGTCGGGGCGGCGGGCGACGTAGCGCAACCCGTCGACCACCTTGGCGGCGTCCCGCTGCGCTCCGACCGGCAGGCCGACCCGGTGCAGTTCGCCGGAGCGCATCCGGACCAGTCCGACCAGCGGGGCCGTCGACGCAAGCGCGCTGATCAGGAAGACCGGCCCGACGTCGAACGCCGCGATGGCCAGCCCGGCCACGGCCGGGCCGACGATCCGGGCGGTGTTGAACGTCGCCGAGGACAGCGCGAGTGCGTTGGGCAGCAGCGGCGTGCCGACCAGTTCGGAGACGAACGCCTGCCGGACCGGGGTCTCCAGGGCGTTGCCGACGCCGAGCAGGCCGGCGAAGACGAAGACGTGCCAGAGCGCCACCACGCCGGTCAGCACCAGCACGCTCATCACGAGGGCCAGCACGCACCAGATGGCGTTGGCGACGAACAGCAGCAGCCGTTTGTCGTAACGGTCGGCAAGCCGACCGAAGATCAGGGTGAACAGCAGCACCGGGGTGAACTGGAGGGCGACGACCACTCCGAGCGCGGTGGCAGAGTCGTCCGACAGCTGCAGGACGAGCCAGTCCTGCGCGATGAACATCATCCACACACCGATCAGCTTGATCAGCTGCCCGGTGGCGAAGATCCGGTAGTTGCGGACCTGTAGGGACTGGAAGGTGGTGTTCAGTGTCGCCCGCACTCGGGGTGCGCCTCCTCGGATCGTACGCGTCATCCACATGGGACGAAGCGGACCCGGTGGCGACTGTCGCGTCAGCCGCGGGCGACCTGCTGCAGAATCTCCGCCGCCTGCCGTAACGTGTCCCGTTCGGCAGGGCTCAGCGCGGCGAGCCGGGTGGCGAGCCACTCGTCACGTACCCGTTCGAACCCGGCGATCACCTCCCGGCCCGACTCGGTGGCCGACAGGATCACCTGCCGGCCGTCAGTCGGGTGCGGGGTGCGTTGCACCAGTCCGCGCTCCTCGAGCTTGGCGACGATCCTGGTCATCGTCGGCGGTTGAACCCGCTCGATGTCGGCCAGCTCCCGCGGCGTCATCGCACCGGCCAGCTCCAGGCTGGTGAGCGCGGACAGCTGGGTGACCGTCAGATCGCCGACCGGCCGGGCCCGTCGGACCCGCCGGTTGAGTCGGGTGATGGCATCGCGCAGGGACGTCGCCAGTTGCGCGGCCGTGACCTGCTGCTCTCCCATCACCGCCCACTCCGTCACGTTCGTTAGCCTAACTAACGAACACACCGATCGACCAGCCGTTATGACCGCCGTCACCGGCGGCACCAGGGTACCGCCGGTGCCGGCAGACGAAGCGACGAGGCGGTCGGCTCAGCCGATCAGCAACTCCAGCGGGTGCCGCAGGAAGTAGAGGGTGAACAGCGCGGCCACCCCGTACAGCAGCGGATGCACCTGCGCCGCACGGCCCTTCACCAGCTTGATCAGCACGAAGGTGATCACCCCCGCGCCGATCCCGTTGGAGATCGAGTAGGTGAACGGCATCAGCACGATGGTGAGAAACGCCGGGATGGCGATCTCGTAGTCGGTCCAGTCGATGGTGCGCACCGCGGTCAGCATCAGGAAGCCGACAACCACCAGCGCGGTCGACGCCGCCTCGAACGGCACCACCTCGACCAGCGGGGACAGGAAGACGGCCAGCAGGAACAAGGCGCCGGTGACCAGGTTCGCCGCTCCGGTCCGGGCGCCCTCCGCCACCCCGGCGGCGCTTTCGATGTACGAGGTGTTGCTCGACGTGCTCGCCATGCCGCCCGCCGCCGCCGCGATCGAGTCGACGACCAGGATCTCCTTGGTCCTCGGCGGCATCCCCTCGGCGTCCAGCAGGCCGCCCTCCTGGCCGACCGCGACCATGGTGCCCATCGTGTCGAAGAAGTCGGTCAGCAGCAGGGTGAAGACGAACATCAGGGCGATCAGCCAGGTCGCCGAGTCCCACGCGCCCAGCACGGAGAAGTTGCCGAGCAGCGACAGGTCCGGCATGCCGAAGACCTGGTCGGGCAGGCTCGGCACGGTCAACGCCCAGCCGCCGGGTTGGCCGTCCGGGCCGCCGGCCGGCCCGAATCCGCCGATCGCCTCGACGACGATGGCCAGCACCGTGGAGCCCAGGATGCCGATCAGGATCGCACCGCGTACCTTGCGGACCACCAGCACCAGGGTGAGCAGCAGGCCGAGCACGAAGACGAACGCCGGCCAGGTGGCGATCATGCCGTTGATGCCCAGGCCGAGCGGCGGTGACGCGGTGCCGCCGGTGACGAACCCGGCGTTGACGAAGCCGATCAACGCGAGGAACAGCCCGATACCGACCCCGATGGCGGTCTTCAGCTGGGTGGGCACGGCCCGGAAGACGGCGGTACGCAGCCCGGTCAGCACCAGAACCAGAATGATCACGCCCTCGATGACCACCAGGCCCATCGCGTCGGCCCAGGTCATCTGCGGTGCGATCTCGAAGGCGACGAGGGCGTTCACCCCGAGACCGGCGGCCAGCGCCAGCGGGAACCGGGCGACCACCCCCATCAACAGTGTCATCAACCCGGCGATCAGGGCGGTCGCGGCGGCGATCGCCGGGATCGCCAGCGCGGCGCCCTCGCCGTCGACCGCGCTACCCAGGATCAACGGGTTGAGCACCACGATGTACGCCATCGTGAAGAAGGTGGCCAGGCCGCCGCGTACCTCCCGGCCGGGGGTGGAGCCGCGGGCGGTGATCTCGAAGAACCGGTCGAACGCGTTACGTGGGCTGCGGTCCGGAGTCGACCCGGTCGTCTCCGCCGGCACTGTCGCCATGGGTCCTCACAGCTGATCATCAGGTTGGACTGGGTTGCGCGCATCGTCTCAGATCAGCGGTTACCGGTGGAGGTCCATCCGGTAACGTCCCGCGACATCGCCGATCCGGCCGCCCACCGTCCGGGGCGACCGGCCCGTCGCGGCGGTCTCGATCAACCGGGACGTACCCTGGTACGGTGCCTGACTCGCCGCCGATGACCCCGCCGGACGCCCCGACCGGCCCGGTGCGGCTACCGAGGGCACCCCGACCGGCGCCGCTGGACCCACCAATGGTGCCGTTCGCCGTCGGCGGGATGATCGCCTGGGCCGTCGCCGGGCTGGTCTGCCTGCTCGCCCGGGACTGGCTGGCCGACACCGGGCGTACCGACTGGCTCTGGACCTGCCTGGCCGGTTTCCTGCTCGGACTTCCGGGGCTCGCGGTGATGCTGCGGCACGACGCCAACCGGCGACGGCGCCACGCCGACCAGGTCAGTCGCCAGCCGGACCCGAACGCACCGTGACCGTCTCGACCTCGCCGTCGTCGTAGACCGTGGGCAGCTCGTCCACCGGAGTTACCGCCGGACCGGTCAGCGTCTCCGAGTGCGCCCCGCAGCCGTGGTCCACGCTCACCACGCGGCCGTCGTCCGGTGCGTAGACGTTGCCGCACACCCCGAACGCCTGCCGGAGCGCCCCAGCCAGCACCAGGTAGAACCCGCAGGTGCCGCAGCGGGCCGTGTCCGGCGCGGCGACCGAGATCGGCGCCTGTGGGCCGTGTTCGCCGTCGTACCAGCGCTGCGCGGTGTCGGCGCGGCCCTCGCGGGACATCACCCGGCTCCGGCCGAGCCCGAGCTCCCAGGAAACCTCCTCCACGGCCGGGTCGTCCGACTGCAGGTAACCGGGCGCGAGCCGGTCGTCGTCGAACGACGTCGGCAGCAGGTCACCGACGCCCAGGTCACCGGGCTGCAGCCGGTCGTGCCAGGGCAGCCAGCCCGGAGCCAGCAAGGCGTGGGGACCGGGCAGCAGCACCGTCTCGCAGACGGTCACCTGCCGGCTGCGGGACACCCGGGTCACGGTGACCGCCCACCGCCAGCCCTGGTACCCGGCAAGATGACAGTCGAAAAGGTGGGTCACCAGCCGTTCACCTTCGGCGACTGCCTGCAGGTGCTCGCCGACCTCGGCGGGATCCACCGCGTCGGTCAGCGCGGCGTACGCCACGTCGACGGCTTTGGCGCAGACCGAGTCGAGGCGGGCGGCACGAGCGGTGCTCCTGGTCACCGTCCCATTGTTGCCTACCGGCCGGCACCGCCGACAGGCACTCCCCCGACGACAGCGACTGGTTGTTGCCAAGCACTCCCCCGCCGACCCGCACTCACGACCGCGAAAACCGGCACAGCCCGAGACGGGACGGCTGCGGATAGGTGAGGATGGGCGCATGGGGCTGTTTCGCTCGCTCGGGCACACGGCCGGGACCGCCTTCCGCGGCACCCGCGCGGTGCTGCGCGGCACGGCGCACAGCGGTCGCTGGGCCGGACACAAGGTTCTGCAGGTACGCCAGCGCGGGGCGGGCGGCGAACCGGGCATGTCGCGCCTGTTCGACCTGCATGCCGCCTCCTGCGCCGGGGACACCCTGATCACGATCGGGCTCGCCGGGACCATCTTCTTCAGCGCTCCGCTCGGCGAGGCCCGCAGCAGCGTGGCGCTCTACCTGCTGGTGACGATGGTCCCGTTCGCGCTGCTGGCCCCGGTGGTCGGCCCGGTGCTCGACCACTTCCGGCACGGCCGGCGGTACGCGCTGGCCACCACCATGCTCGGCCGGGCCTTCCTGGCCTGGCTGATCGCCGACCACCTGAACGGGTTCGGGCTGTATCCGGCGGCGTTCGGGGTGCTCGCCCTGTCTCGGGCGTACGGCGTCGGCCGCTCCGCCGCCGTGCCGCGGCTGTTGCCGGCCGGGCTGGGGCTGTCCCAGGCCGGGGCCCGGGCCAGCGTCTACGGCACGATCGCCGGCGCACTGGTCGCACCACTGGGGCTGGCGGCGTTCTGGTTCGGGCCGCAGTGGCCGCTGCGGGTCGCGTCGGTGATCTTCCTGGTCGGCATGGTCATCGCACTGCGGCTGCCGCCCCGGGCCGACTCCGAGCCCGCCGAGCGGGTACCGCGCGCGTTCCGGGTGTTCGGGCTGCGGCGCGGCACCGACCGGCAGCGGGTTCTCACCGGGAGCCGACTGGTGATCGCCACCCTGGTCGGCAGCGGCACGTTGCGCTGCCTCTACGGCTTCCTGCTGCTCTTCCTCGCCTTCGCGGTCAAGGCCGGTGATCTGTCCACGGTGGTGATCGGCCAGCAGCTCGGCGACGAGGGCGCGCTCGGGTTGGTCGGAGCGGCGTTGGCGGCCGGCAGCTTCGCCGCCACCGCGATCGGCAGCCGGATGCGGATCCACCGTCCGCTCGCCCTGCAGTCCAGCGGGCTGGTGATCGTGGCCGGCGTCGGCGTACTCGCCACCCTGCAGTTCTCGCTGCTGATGGTGGCGTTGTTCTGTTTCGTCACCGCGATCATCAGCGGCATCGCGAAGCTCGCGGTGGACGCCACCATCCAGGAGCGGCTGCCGGAACGGCTGCGGGCCAGCGCCTTCGCCCACTCCGAGACCATTCTGATGCTGTCGTTCGTCGCCGGTGGCGCGTTCGGGCTGATCCCGGTGGACGGCCGGGTCGGTCTCGTCGCGGCGGCCGGCTTCGGCGTACTCGCCGCCGCCCGCGCGATGATCGTCGCCGGCCGGCAGCGCAAGGACCGGCTCAACGGCCGACCGGTCGACGCAGCCGGCGACGCAGCCGACGACGCGACCGGCGACGTCCCGGACCCGCCCGAACCCGGCACCGCCGGATCAGGCACCGCCGAACCCGGTACGCCCGAGGCCGGCGGCACGGTTGTTCCGCCACGCGCCCGCCGGTCGATCGTCCCGGCCCGCATCCGGCCACGTCCGCGACCCGCCCCGCCGACGCCGGCACCGCCGGCGCCGGTCGGCGCCGGGCAGGGCGGCACCGGCCCGGTCGGCGCCGAGCCGGTCGGTGTCCCGGCCGCCGGCGCACCTGCCGGTCACCACGACGACGACCGGGCCGACGGCCAAGCCGACGACGACGATCCGACACCACCCGGATTTCACATCTACCGCCCGTCGTCGACGCTGCACCGCGCGGCCGAGGACGACCGACCCGACGGGCCGGACGCCGGACGCTGATCCACGGGCAGGTGGCGGGTGGCCGGGCAAGAGACCCTGCCCGGCGGCCGGTAGGTCCAGGAAGACGCGGTGGGTAGGGTGCGGCAGGTGCGGATTCTGATCGTGACCGCGGTCGAGGCCGAGGCGGTCGCCCTCCGGCGCGGGATCGCCCCGGTCGGCGGTACGACGGCCGGCAGCGGCACGACGGCCGACGCAACAGCGGGTAACGGCACGACGGCCGACGCAGCCGACCTGGCCGTCGAGGTCGCGGTGGTCGGGGTCGGCTCGGCGGCCGCCGCCGCCGGGACCAGCCGACAGCTGGCACTCGCGGCGAGCAGCGGACGCCCGTACGACGCGGTGGTCAGCGCCGGGATCGGCGGCGGGTTCCCCGACCGGATCGCCGTCGGGCAGACCGCCGTCGCCACCCGCAGCATCGGGGCCGACCTCGGCGCCGAGTCGCCGGACGGGTTCCTGCCGATCGACGAGCTCGGCTTCGGCACCGCGGTCGCCGCCACCGATGACGCGCTCACCAGCTGGCTGCGCGCGGCGCTGCCGGACGCCGTACCCGGCGCGGTGCTGACGGTGAACACCGTGACCGGCACCGCGACGACCGCCGGTACGCTCACCGGCCGTTACCCCGACGCGGTGGCCGAGGCCATGGAGGGGTACGGGGTGGCCTGCGCCGCCGAGCTGGCCGGGCTGCCCTTCGCGGAGCTGCGTACCATCTCCAACCCGGTCGGCCCGCGCGACCGGGCCGGCTGGCGGATCCCGTCGGCGCTGGCCGCGCTGACCACGGTGGCCAGCGCGCTGATCAGCCGCAGTGCCGACTACCGTGGCTGACGTGACCCTGCGGCTGGCCTTCTCCCCCTGCCCCAACGACACGTTCGTCTTCCATGCCCTGGTGCACGGGCTGGTGCCGGACGCCCCGCCGATCACCGTCCGGTACGCCGACGTGGACGTCACCAACTCCGCCGCCGAACGCGGCGAGTTCGACCTGGTC
The DNA here is from genome assembly GCF_048060215.1 of Micromonospora sp. LOL_021. NCBI lineage: Bacteria > Bacillati > Actinomycetota > Actinomycetes > Micromonosporales > Micromonosporaceae > Micromonospora > Micromonospora sp. LOL_021. The sequence goes on from NZ_JBHMIN010000002.1 coordinate 283,250, forward strand.
AAGGTCAGTTTCGCCGCGTTGCCCTGGCTGCTGCCCGACTACCATCTGCTGCCCTGCGGGGGTGCGTTGGGCCGGGGCTGCGGCCCGCTACTGCTGACCGGCGCGGCCGGCGGTACGGCGGACGGCGGTACGGCCGGGCAGGGCCGCTGGGCGGCCGGCGACCTGACCGGGGCGACCGTCGCCGTACCCGGTGAACGGACCACCGCGTACCTGCTGTTCCGGCTCTGGTCGGCGAGCCGGCCGCCGGCCCGGATCGAGGTCGTGCCGTTCCACGAGATCATGCCCGGCGTCGCCGCCGGCCGGTACGACGCCGGCCTGGTGATCCACGAGGCGCGGTTCACCTACCAGCGGTACGGGCTCACCGCACTGGTCGACCTCGGGGCGTGGTGGGAGTCGGACACCGGCCTGCCGATCCCGCTGGGCGCGATCCTGGCCCGGCGGGGCGTGGTCGATCCGGCGCAGGCGGCCAGCTGGGTACGCGAGTCGGTCCGACTGGCCTGGGCCGATCCGGGCGCCTCCCGGGACTACGTGCTGGCGCACGCCCAGGAGATGGAGCCGGACGTGGTGGACCGGCACATCGGGCTGTACGTCAACGAGTTCACCGCCGACCTCGGCACCGACGGGTACGCGGCGGTCACCGCACTGCTCGACCGGGCGGCGGCGCAAGGGCTCACCCCACCGACGGCAGGGCTACTCGTGCCGCCGCCCGACGACCAGCTACTGCGGCGGTAGACAGCCGACCGCCGCGGTCCGGGGACCGCGACCGCGGGTCAGACCTCCAGTTCGCGGGCGACCGCGTGCACCAACTGGGCCACGGTCTGCGCCGTCTTACGGTCCGGGAACCGGCCCCGCCGCAGGTCCGGCTGGACCTTGGCCTCCAGCACCTTGATCATGTCTTCGACCAGTCCGTGCAGCTCCTCCGGCGGTCGCCGACGCAGCTCGGCGACGGACGGCGGGGCCTCCAGCAGCTGTACGCCGAGCGCCTGCGCACCGCGCCGGCTGTCCACCACCCCGAACTCCACCCGTTGCCCGGACTTGAGGTCGGTGACGCCAGCCGGCAACGCACCCTTGGGCAGGAACACGTCGCCACCCTCGTCACTGGTGACGAATCCGTACCCCTTCCCCGCGTCGTACCATTTCACTCGACCCGTCGGCACCACTGACCTCGACTTCACTCGCAGGATTGACCTCACCAGGCTAGCCGGAGCAGAGCGTCGGCCGCCGCCGGGAATCCGGTCAGGTCGTCGATCACCTCAGCCGCTCCGGTGGACCGCAGCTCAGCCGCCGAACAGGGGCCGGAGGCCACCCCGAGACCCGGAATCCCGGCGGTCCGCGCGGCCACCATGTCCGCCGTATGGTCACCCACATACAGCTGTACGGCGTACTCGCGCAGGGCGGCCGCCTTGCCCTCGGCGAACAGGTCCCCGGCGACCTCGTCCACCGGCAGCCTCAAATGGTCCAGGTGCAGTCGAGCCAGCCGGCCGAGCTTCGAGGTGACCACCACCACCCGCCCACCCCGTTCCCGGACCTGTTCGAGCGCGGCGACCGCCCCGGGCATCGGCAGCGTCGGACCGACCGCGTAGCGGGGGTAGAGCGACCGGAACTGCTCGACCGCGGAATCGACCTGGTCGGCCGGGAACCACCGGCTGATCTCGTGGCGCAGCGGCGGGCCGAGCCGGGACACCGCGGCCTCGGCGTCCACCTGCACCCCGGTGAGCTCGGTCAACGCCCGGTAGGTGGCGGCGACCCCTGGCCGCGAGTCGATCAATGTCATGTCCAGGTCGAATCCGACCACCGGCGACATGCGCACGTCCCTCCCTCGTCACGCCCGCCACGATGGGTGGGTCCGGCCGGCTGGTGGCCGGTCGGGTGGCGGCCGGAGGGTGAGCCTATGCGGGCGACTCCCGAGCCGGCGCATCTGCTCCGGACGGCCGAGGCCACCTGGGGCGTCCGGCGGGCTAGCGTGGAACAACCATGGCCAACACACTCGCCGACCACCTGCGTTCCCGCTCCGACGCGGAGCTGGGTGACCTGCTGCGCCTGCGTCCGGACCTGGTGGTGCCGGTGCCGACCGACATCGCCACGCTGGCCGCCCGGGCCCAGTCCCGGGTCTCCTCCGCCCGTGCGCTCGACGACCTGGACGAGTTCACCCTGCGGATCCTGGACGCCGCGCGACTGTGCCGGGAGCCGTCGGCCCGGGACGGTTCGGCCGCTACGGTTCACGCGGACAGTTCCGCCGACGCCGCCGTCGAGCTGGACGCGGTGCTGGCGATGGCCACCGCGCCGGGCAGCGGGGCGACCGCGGCTCAGGTCCGCGCGGCGGTGGACCGGCTGCTGGCCCGCTGCCTGTTGTACGGGTCGGCCGGGCGGTTTCGGGTGGCCGGCGGGGTGGACGAGGCGAGTTCGCCGTACCCGGCAGGGCTGGGCCGGCCCGCCGCCGACCTGGACGACCGGGTGGCGCGACGGTGCGCCGATCCGGCCGCGTTGCGCCGGACGCTGCTCAGCGCCCCGCCGGCGGCCCGGGCGGTACTCGACCGGCTCGCCGCCGGCCCACCGCTCGGCACGGTGAACACAGCTGCCCCGGCCACCAGCGCTCAAGCCGCCGACACGCTGGCCGGCGGCGGTCCGGGCGACGGGGTGAGTCCGGTGCGCTGGCTGGTCGAGGCCGGCCTGCTGGCGGTGGTCACCGACGCGCCGGCCACGGCCGGCAGCCAGGCCGTGGAGTTGCCCCGCGAGGTCGGGCTGTTGTTGCGCCGGGACACCGGGCCGCTCGGCGCGCTGCGCCCCGACCCGCCTGCGGCCGGTTCCGCCGAACGCGATCCGAAGGCGGTGGACTCGACCGGTGCCGGGCAGGCGATGGAGGTGGTCCGGCAGGCCGGCGCGCTGCTGGAGGCGTTGGCAGCCGAGCCGGCGCCGCTGCTGCGTACCGGCGGGATCGGGGTGCGGGAGCTGCGCCGGCTGGCCCGCGCCGGTGGGGTCAGCGAGTCGCTGGCCGGGCTGCTGGTCGAGGTCGGGTACGCCGCCGGGCTGCTCGGTGCCGCCGAACTGCCCGCCTCGGCCAGCCGCACCGCCGTCGACCAGCAGATCCTGCCGACCGGCAACTACGACCAGTGGATCGACGAACCGGTGGCCCGGCGGTGGGAGCGGCTGGCCGGGGCGTGGCTGGCGATGACCCGGCGGGCCGGGTTGATCGGCCGCCGGGACGACCGGGACCGGCCGATCACCGCGTTGTCCACCGACGTGGAGCGGGCCGGCGCGCCGACGGTACGCCGTACCGTGCTGGGGGTGCTGGCCGCGCTGCCGCCGGGGGCCGCGCCGACCGCCGACGAAGTGCTCACGCTGCTCGCCTGGCAGGCGCCGCGGCGCAGCCGGGGCCGCGACGAGCTGCACCGCGAGGTGCTCGACGAGGCGGCTCAACTGGGCGTCACCGGGCTGGGCGTGTTGACCGGGTACGGCCGCTCGCTGCTCGCCGGGGAGGGCCGGGACGCTCGGGACATCTCGGCCGACGACGATCCGCTCGGCGTACGGGCCACCGAACGGGAGCACCGAGGTGCGGCGTCGACGGTGGAACGTGCGCTGGACGACCTGCTGCCGTCCCCGGTGGACCACGTCCTGGTGCAGGCCGACCTGACCGTGGTGGTGCCCGGTCCACCGGAGCCGGCCCTGGCTGCCGAGTTGGAGTTGGTCGCCGAGCCGGAGTCGACCGGGGCGGCCAGTGTGCACCGGGTCACGCCGGCGAGTGTGCGGCGGGCGTTGGACGCCGGCTACCAGGCGGCCGAGCTGCATGAGCTGTTCGCCCGGCGGTCCCGCACCCCGGTGCCGCAGGGCCTCACCTACCTGATCGACGACTCAGCCCGTACCCATGGCGGGTTGCGCGCCGGATCGGCCGGCGGCTATCTGCGCAGCGACGACGAGGCGTTGCTGGCCACGGTGCTGGCCGACCGCCGGCTGGCCGCCCTGGCACTGCGTCGGCTGGCGCCGACGGTGCTGGTCTGCGTGGTGCCCGCCGGCCGGATGCTGGAGGCGCTGCGACAGGCCGGCTACGCCCCGGTACCGGAGGACGGCACCGGGGCCGCGCTGCGTACTGGCCGGCCCCGGGCCCGGCGGGCACCGGCGCGGCATCCGGTGACGTTGCGGTCGGTCGATCCGCTGGCCGCGCCGAAGCTGACCGCGCCCCGGATCAGCGGTCTGGTCGAGCAGTTGCGTCGGGGGGAGGCGGCGGCCCGGGCGGTACGGCGCACCCCCGGCCCGATCCGGGCGGCGAACGGGCAGGCGGTCGACGGGTTGGCGGCGGTGCAGGCGCACTCGCAGGCGCTGGCCGTGCTGCAGCAGGCGGTACGGGACAAGGCGCTGGTCTGGGTGGGCTACGTGGACGCGCACGGTGCCGCCGCTTCCCGGCTGGTCCGTCCGGTGTCGATCGGCGGGGGTTACCTGCGGGCCGAGGACGAGCGGACCGAGACGCTGCACACCTTCGCGCTGCAGCGGGTGACCGCCGCGGTGGTGCACGACTGACCGCGCGGCGGCTCATCCGTGGCGGTCGGTCTGGTCGGTCGGGTTCCGACCGGGCGTCAGCCCGTGGGCCGGCCGTCGTGCCGGTGCCGGCGGGCCGCCTCGATCACCGACACCGTGAGCAGCAGCACGAATCCGGTACCGAGCGCCTCGCCTACCGAGTCGACGAAGCCCTGACGCAGGACCAGCCAGCCGAACAGAAACCAGCCGACGAGCAGGGTCGACGCGAACGCGTACCAGAACAACGTGGCCCGCGAGACCGACGCCGGGTAGCCCCGGTCGGCCGGCCCTGGTCGATCCGCGCTGTCGTTGACCGCCATGACCGCCTCCCGCCCCGATCGCTGCCCTTCGCTGTCTCCAGACTGGCAGGTCGGGGCGGGATCGGACAGTAACCGGCACCGGCCGACGTGTCCGGCGCCGATGCGGGCCGGGGACCCGCACCGGCGCCGAGGGCCTCAGTGGGTGAGCACGACGGTGGAGATGCTGCGTGCGCCCACGTTGACGGTGACCGACTGGCTGGCCGCGTTGGAGTACTGCGAGGTGAGGTAGTGCTCCGCCCGCGTGACGTTCTGCGGGGCCTGGACGACCGCACCGTTGACCGCGCTGTTCGACCGGTTGAGGATCACCAGAGTGGTCTTCCCGTCGGTCCGCAGCTTGCCGCCGTTGATCCGGCTGTCGTTGGTCTTCCAGGCCGCCGGCGCCGTCCGCGGTCGTCGCGGCGAACGCGACCATCGTGCGTACGCTTCTGACCGTTATCATTACCTTTCCTCTCCTGAATTCGCGATGTGCCCACGGCCTACTGAGGTCGGACCGCCGACGGTGACGGAGCTGAAGAACAGCCGCTTGGCGCTCCATTGCGGTACCGGTGCCGATGCCGCCGGATATCCGTCAGCAAGCTTCCAGCGGAGTCGCATGTGGGGATGGGGAGGTGCCGGCCACGGTGCGGGCTGGGCACCGTGGCCGGCACCGGCAGGCACCGGCACCGCCGGGCGGCCGCGTCGTGCGGCGTGACCCGGGACGCTTGACCGAGGTGGACGAGGCCTGCCCGCAGCGAACGACGCCCGAGGCCCGGCTCGAAAGGCGCAGAAGCTGCCGGCGACCACCCCCGGCCGACTCCCGACACGGCCGGTGGATGTAGGTGAGGCGTGCCCTGAGCCTCACAGCAGGAGCATAGATGTTATCGCTAACACCTTCAAGGCATAGAGAGAGCTTGATCTACAGGCGAGGCGTTGTAACGATGTAACTGGAATTGCGCTTTCCCCTTGCCGCCCCTCGGCCCTACCGTCCACCCTCATCCAACCGGCAGATGTTTACGATAACAAGCTTCTTCGAACCGTTTCGATCGCCGCTGTGGCCGACGCCGGGCCGCAGACACGCGTGAGCCCGCCGGAGGATTCGGAAATCCTCCGGCGGGCTCACGGTCGGGTGGCGCTCAGGCGGACCCGGACCCGGACCCGGTTGCCCGGGTTCGGGTCCGCCGGTTCAGGAGGCGCTGTCGTTGCGCTGGCTGAGCAGCCACTTCAGGATGCTGCGGTCCTCGTACGTCGGACCGTAGGCGGCGTGGTAGTCGGGCAGCGAGAACGCGTCGTTGTCGTACTCGGTGTACCGCACCAGGCCGGCGATCTCCTGTTCGCTCTTGCCCTGCGCCACGTGCGCCGCCTGCAGCGCGTCCCGGGAGTTGCGCCCCAACGAGATGTTCAGCAGGTGGTCGTTGACGCCGTGGGTGACGTACACCGGCATCTCCGCCTCGGCCACCGCGGCGGCCTGCGCCTCGTTGATCTGGAACCCACCGGTGATCAGACCGGCGGCGAACAGGTCCGGCCGCTGCTCGAACGCGGCCCAGGCCAGTTGGGATCCGTAGGAGACCGTGGTGGTGTAGATCCGGCTGGGGTCGACGCTGTACTCGTCGACGAACTGGTCGATCAGCTTGATCAGCAGCTCGGCCTCGGCCGCCGCGCCGACCCGCTGGTTCTGCGGGGCGAGCACGATCACGTCCTCGTCGCTGCCGGTCCACTTGCGCTCCAGCCAGGCCACCGCGGGAATGTCCGCCGCGATCTGCACCCCGGTGTTGTCCCCGTCGAAGCCCATGCCGTGGCCGGGCAGCACGACCATCAGCGGGTACCGCCTGGTCGGGTTGTAGTTCTTCGGCAGGTGGTAGTGGTACGGCAGCACCATGCCGCCGCTCAGGTACGAGCCGTAGGTGAACTCGTCGACCAGCAGGTTCACCGGCTCCTCGGTCATCGCCCGGACCCGGTGCGGGGTGCCCGGAGCGAGTACCGGCCCCAGACCGTTGCCGTTGCCCGGCTTGGCGTGGATCCGCTTGCGCTGGGTCAGCGTGGTCGGCAGGTCAGGGTTGACCTTGACCGTGCACAGGAAGGTCGGGCACTTCGAGACGATCACGGTCCAGCCGCCCGGGTCGGCCGGATCGAGCTCGATGATCACGTACCGGCCGGTGACCGACCGCTGGTCGAACCGGGTGTGCGCCCGGCTGTTGGTGTAGACGTTGGTGATGGTCCGATCGGCCATCTTGGTCAGGTCTTCGATCGGGTTGAACCGGAAGTTGTACACGGTGTCCGACACGGTGTAGGTGCTCGGGTCGATCGAGTCGGGGTTGATGATCTCGCCGTACTCGACCGCCACCGCGGAGACCCGCTGGCCGTAGGTGTAGACCTCGGTGATCGGGGTGATGCTCTGGATGCCGGTGGTGATGCCGCCGCCGTTGCCGCCCTGAGCGTTCGCCGCCCCGGCGGTGCTCAGCACCGCGGCTGCGGTGAGCAGGGCGACCGCCTTCTTGCGGAGGGTCATGCGTCCTTCCTTCCCGCGCGAGCGCGTGTGCCCAGCCAGGTCTGCGGGCCGGGGGAAAAGAGAGGGGGACCCGGCAGCCGAACTGGGCGAGTAGATCGACGCTAAACTGATTTAGCTGAGCATGCTCGCCGCGATCGGGCTGTGTCAAGACACGTGCCAGAAATCGGCTGGACATACAGTTGTTGCTGGTGGGACGGGGGATACCCGGTCGGCGCCCTCAGTCCAGGCAGTCCCGCAACGCGGCGGTCAGCCGATTGGCCCGGTCGTCGTCAGCCGCGCCCATCTGGTTCAGTACGTACCCGAACCCGACCCGGTAGCGGTCGTCGGCGAAGCCCAGGTGCCCGCCCGCCCCGTCGTGGCCGAAGCTGCGGTCGCCGAGCATCGGGCGGATTCGGGGCGACCCGAGCAGGAACCCGGTCCCCCAGCGCTGCCCGGCGTCCGGACCGCCGTACCGCTGCCGGCCCTGCGAGCGCACCACCACCGCGTCGTCCACCGAGGCGGTGGTCAGCAGCGGTGGTCCGGCCACCGGCGCGACGCAGGCGGCGTACAGCCGGGCCAGGCCGGCGGCGGAGCTCACCCCACCGGCCCCGGGGACCTCGGCCGCCTGGACGGCCGGGTCGTTGAAGCTGACCAGGCCGGCGGCGTCCGCCGGGAAGTCGAACGCGCCGCCCATGGTCAACGACCGCTCGCTGACCCGGTCCGGGTAGCTGACCGGGTTGTCCGGCGGGGCCAGCGTCCAGGCGACGCTGTCGCGCTCGGCGGCCGGCAGCCCGATCCAGGTCCGCAGGCCGAGCGGCCCGGCCAGGGTGTCGCGGAAGAACTCCCCCACCGGTACGCCGGTAATCCGCCGGATCACCTCGCCGACCAGCCAGCCGTAGGTCAGCGCGTGGTACGTGTACGCCGTGCCCGGCTGCCACAGCGGGGTCTGCTCCTCGATCGCGGCGATCACCGGATCCCAGGCCAGCACCTGTTCCCGGGTCAGGTCACGGTCCAGCGCCGGCAGGCCGGCCCGGTGGGTGAACAGGTCACGGACCACGATGTCGGCCTTGCCGTTGCGACCGAACCCGGGCCAGTAGCGGGTGACCGGGGCGGCCAGGTCCAGCCGGCCGGACTGCACCAGCAGATAGGCGCAGACCGCCAGGATGCCCTTGGTGCAGGAGAAGACCACCGCCGGGGTGTCCCGCTGCCAGACCCGGCCGGTACGCGGATCGGCGAGCCCGCCGTACAGGTCGACGACCGGTCGACCGTCGACGTAGACGGCCAGGCCGGCGCCGACCTCGCCCCGGGTGGCGAAGTTGTCCCGGAACACGTCGGCGACCCGGCCGAAGCCGTCGGCGACGTCGCCATGGACGATCGGATCGTTGGACACGGTCACCCCTTCACCGACCCCTGCAGCAGGGCCTTGATGAACTGACGCTGGAAGACCAGGAAGACGATCAGCGTCGGGGTGAGGATCAGCAGCGACCCGGCGCACAGCAGCACCTGGTCGGTGCCCCACTGCCCCTGGAAGGCGCCGAGCGCCCCGGCCATGGTCCGCTTGGTGCCGTCGTCGACGAGCACGATGGCCAGCAGAAACTGGTTCCACGTCCAGAGGAACAGCAGGATGGTCAGCGAGGCGATCGCCGGCCGGGCCAGCGGCAGATGGATCCGCCAGAACAGCTGCCAGGTGCTGCTGCCGTCGACCCGGGCGGCCTCGGACAACTCGGCCGGCACGTTGATGAAGTGGGTCCGCATCCAGAACACGCCGAACGGCATGAAGAGCCCGATCAGCGGCAGGATGATCGCCCACCGGGTGTTCAGCAGACCGAAGTCCTGGATCTGGTAGTAGAGCGGAGTGATCACCGCCTCGAACGGCATGGTCAGGCCGAGCAGGAAGAACACGAAGACGAACCGGGCGCCGGGGATCTTCAGGTGACCGAGGCCGAAGCCGGCCATGGTGGCGATCACCACGGCGACCGGCACCACCCCGGCGACGATCAGGCCGCTGGACTTGAGCAGCGCGCCCATGTTGGCCACGGTGAAGGCGTCGGCGAAGTTGCCCCACTGCGGGTCGGACGGCCAGGTCAGCCCGGTCGGCACCGTGCCGCGGGGCTGCAGCGCCGCCGACAGCATGCTCACGAACGGCAGCAGGGTGACCAGGACCAGCAGGATCAGGAAGACCCGTCCGGTCACCTGCTCACTGCGACTGAGCCTCATCCCTTCTCCTCCCGGGTCAGACGCTGGATCGGCAGTACGCAGAGCAGCACCAGCGCCATCAGCACGATGGCCAGCGCGGAGGCGAGACCGACCTGCCGCTGGGCGAACGCCAGCCGGTAGATCTCCAGGCCCGGCACGGTGGTCTGGTAACCCGGTCCGCCGCTGGTCGAGATGTAGACGATGTCGAAGCTGGCCAGCGCCGCGATGACGGTCACCGTCAGGCAGACGCCGATCTCGCGACGCAGGCCGGGCAGGGTGACCGCGAAGAACTCCCGGACCGGGCCGGCACCGTCCATCCGGGCCGCCTCGTACAGGCTCGGGTCGATCTTGCCGATGCCGGTGATCAGCAGGATGGTGCACAGGCCGAGGGAGACCCAGGCGCCGATCATGCCGACCGACGGCAGGGCGGTGTCGAAGTCGCCGAGCCACGGCCGGGCCAGCCCGCCCAGGCCGACGGCGCGCAGCGCCTGGTTGACCACGCCGGACGACGAGAGCAGCCAGCTCCACGCGATGCCGGCGGCTACCAACGGGATGACCTGCGGAAGAAACAGAATCGTCCGGACGGCGGTGCCGAACAGACCGGTGGCCATCCGCCGGACCAGGCTGGCCACCAGCAACCCGACCCCGACCGGGACGAAACTGAAGAAGATGATCAGCACGAACGCGTTCCCGATGATCTTCAGCAGGTCGGAGTCGGTGAAGACGGTGAGGTAGTTGTCCAGCCCGGCCCACCGCGCGACGCCGATGCCGTTCCAGTCGTAGAGCGAGTACTGGAAGGTCAGCGTCAACGGGCGGACCACGAAGACCACGTACATCACCAGGGCCGGCACCACCCACAACCAGCCGGACCAGCGGCCCGCGCGGGCCCACCGGTTCCGGTGGGCCCGCGCGGGTGACGTGCTGCCGGTAGCGGGCAGCGTCATCGAGACAGTTCCTCTTCGTACTGGGCCTGGACCGCCTGCACGTACCCTTCCGGGGTCTGCTCGCCGACGATCAGCTTCTGCATCTCCGGGGTGATCGCCGAGGCGAAGATCGAGCCGGTGGCGTTGGCGGTGAAGTCCACCGCGCCGTTCTCCTCGGCCAGCTGCCCGCTGGCGGCGAGGGTCTGGGCGAGTACGGTGCCCTCGGCGGCGGTCGGCACCTCGAGGTCGGCCGGGCCGCCCGGGCTGGAGCCACCGACCTGCACCGAGATCTCCCGGGCCTTCTCGTTGGTGTGCACCCAGTGCAGGAAGAAGGCGGCGGCGTCGGGGTTCTTGGCCTTGGCGCCGACCCCGAAGGTGTTCGGGGCGGACATCGCCACGTGCGGGGCGTCCGCGGTCTCCCCCGGGAACAGGAAGAAGCCGACCTCGCCTGCCATGTTGGCGTCCAGGTTGCCGGACTCCCAGTCACCGTTGAACATGAACAGGCCGTTGCCCTCCTGGAACTGGCCCATCATCGCGGTGTAGTCGATGGCGTTGGCGTCCGCCGGGAAGTAGCCGGCCTGGGCCCACTTCTCGATGGTCTGGGTGGCCTTGAGCGCGGCTGGCGTGTCGAAGGTGGCGCCTTCCTTCTGGAAGATCCAGTCGGCGATCTCCTGCGGGTCGCCGTACTGGTTCTGCAGCGCCTGGTGCGGGAAGTTGATCCCGGCGGTGTCCTGGTTGAACTGCATGATCGGCTGGATGCCGGCGTCCTTGGCCGCGGCGAGCAGCTCCTCGAACTCGGCGATGGTCGCCGGCGGCTCGGTCATCCCGACCTGCTCGGCGAGTTCCTTGTTGTAGAACACGCCGGTGACGCTGTAGCCGAGGCCCATGCCGTAGAGCGAGCCGCTGCCCCGGGTGCCGTCCTCGGCGATCCGCAGCTGCTCCAGCTGCGAGGCGGGGAAGCTGTCCCAGCCGTACGCGTCGAAGTAGGGGTCGAGGTTCTTCAGCAGGCCGTCGGAGACCAGGTCGATCATGGTGGGCAGCCGGATGATGTCCGGCGCGTTGTCGCCGGCCAGCACCCGGGGAGCGTTCTCGACGATGACGGTGAACTGGTCCTCGCGCACGTTGAACGTGACGTTCGGGTACTGGTTGCTGAACTCGTCGGCGAGCGCCTTGGCCAGCGGGAAGCCGGTCTCGGCGTACATCTCCAGAGTGATCGGGTCGCTGCCCAGTTCGGTGCTGACCTCGGTGTCACCGTCGTCCTCGGTGACCGGGTCGGCACCCGGGGCCGAGCAGGCGGTGATGGCAAGGGCGGCCGCCATCAGCGGCGCCAGCACCAGCGCCGGGCGACCGGCGTGGAGCTTCCGCGCATATCTACGCATCTCGGGACTCCTTGAGTTGTCGCCGCCCCGCCGATCCCACGCGGCGCAGCGGTTCGTGATGTTTCGCCTGCGACGGCTCCGGTGCACCGTCGCCTGGTGCTCCGCCGTGACTGATCTGGCGGATCGTTCTAGCTAAACTGATTTAGCAGAGCATGCTGCGAGAAGCTCGTTGCTGTCAAGGACCAGTTGGCAACGGTCCGGAAACGGCTCGTTCACAGGTGGCGGGTCAGCCCGCCTGCCCCGGACCAGGGGCGGCATCGCATGATGGAGCATGGGCATGACCGGCGGAGGCAGTGCTGTGGACAGTGAACCCCTATCAAGAGGATCAACGGTGCGAAACAGGGCCACCTTGGCCGATGTCGCCCGCCGAGCCGGGCTGTCCAAGACCGCCGCGTCGATGGTGCTGAACGGGCGGGAGGGAACGCGCCTCTCCGTCGAGGCGCACCAGCGGGTCTTCGCCGCCGCCGAAGAACTAGGCTACCGCCCGAACGTCGCCGCACGAAGTCTCCGGACCAGGAAAACCGCCACGATTGCCTTCGTGTCCGACATCGTGGCAACTACCCGTTTTGCCGGTGGGCTGATCCGGGGCGCGCTGGACGCCGCCCGGGAGCGCGACCACGTACTGCTGATCACCGAGACGCAGGGCGACGCCGAGTTCGAGCGGTACGCGATCGAGGCCATGCTGGACCGGCAGGTCGACGGGGTGATCTACGCCGCGATGGCCACCCGCCGGCTGACCGTGCCACCGGCCATCCTGGGCGGCCCGGTGGTGCTGCTCAACGCCACCAGCCCGGACAACCTGCCGTGTGTGCTGCCGGACGACGAACTGGCCGGTCGGGCGGTCACCGAGGCCCTGCTCAAGCAGGGCCACCGGCAACGGATCGCGCTGATCGGGCGCAACCGACTCAAGGAACGCGACCCGGAGGTGTCGTTGGCCGCCGAGGCCAGGCTGCTCGGCATCCGGCACGCCCTGTCGGCCGCCGACGCCACGCTCTACGCCGAGCCGTTCTGCCGGGAGTGGCTGCCCGAGCACGGCTACACCGCGATGCGCACCCTGCTCGCCCGAGCCGTCCCACCCACTGCGGTGATCTGCATGAACGACCGCCTCGCCTTCGGGGCGTACCAGGCGATCGCCGACGCCGGGCTGAGCGTGCCCACCGACATCTCGGTCGTCTCGTTCGACGACGACCCGATCGCCACCTGGCTGCGGCCCGGTCTGTTCACGGCGGCGCTGCCGCACGAGCGGATGGGCCAGCGGGCGGTGGAGATCCTGCTCGACGGCGAGTCGACCGAGCGGTGCGTGGTGCCGATGCCGCTGCATCGCCGGAAGTCGATCGCCGCACCGGCGGACGGCGGCTGAGCAGCGACGCCGGCCGGCCCCTGGAGGTCCGTCCCAGCACGCCGGGTAGCGACACAGATTTGGCGCTAAACCGATTCACTGCTAGGTTTCCGGCATGCTTCGGCTACCGGATCACTGGGTGTGGGACAGCTGGTACGCACGGGACGACAGCGGCCGCTGGCACGTGTTCTTCCTGCGTGCCTCCCGGGCGTTGGGCGACCCGCACCGGCGGCACCACCGCGCCAGCATCGGCCACGCGGTCTCCACCGACCTGCGCAACTGGCGGCTGGTCGCCGACGCGCTGGTCCCAGCGGACGCACCCGCCTGGGACGACCTCGCCACCTGGACCGGCAGCACCGTCCGGGGTCCGGACGGCCGCTGGTACCTCTTCTACACCGGGGTCAGCCGGGCCGAGCAGGGGCTGGTGCAGCGGATCGGCCTGGCCGTCTCGGACGACCTGATGACCTGGCACCGGCACGGCACCGAACCGCTGGTCGAGGCCGACCCCACCTGGTACGAACTGCTCGACCGGGACGCCTGGTACGAACAGGCGTGGCGCGACCCGTGGGTCTTTCCGGATCCGACGGGTGCGGGCTGGCACATGCTGATCACCGCCCGGTCCGCCACCGGGCCGACCGACACCCGGGGCGTGATCGGGCACGCCACCTCGGACGATCTGATCACCTGGCAGGTCCGGCCACCGCTGTCCGTACCAGCGGGTTTCGGGCACCTGGAGGTCCCCCAGGTGGTGGTGATCGACGGACAGCCGCTGCTGCTGTTCTGCACCAACAACGCCGTCTCGCCGGCCCGGGGCGCGACCACCGACCAGATCTGGGTGGTGCCCGGCACCGCCACCACCGGCCCGTGGGACGTCGCCGCCGCGCGGCCGTTCACCCACCCCGGCCTGTACGCACCGCGCCTCGTACCCGACGCCGACCAGGACGGATGGCAGCTGATCGGCTTCCTGGACCACCTAAACGGGCGGTTCGTCGGCGAGATCATCGACCCGGTCCCGGTGCGGTACACCCCCGGCGTCGGGCTCACCCCGGTTCGCTGAGGTGGTAGCCACCGGCTGCTCGCTGGAGAGTCGCCAGCAGCCGGTGGCCACCAGCTGGCCGTCGTGCGGGTGCGGACCGCTCGCCCCCGTTGCTCCGCCCGCGTCGCCGCTCCCCGGGCTGCCTCTCCGGCCCGGACGGGTCACGGTGCGGATCGAACGCGTCCGTCGGCACCGGCCAGTGTGACGCTGCCCTGAGCGGGACAGCCGTCGTGGTGTAAGACGCCGCAGCCGCCGCTGAGGTTGCGATATTCACCAGGTACGCAACGATCGTCACTCCGACAGTGGCGTCGGTCACCGGGGCCGCCCGGGGTCGGGCAGTCGCGTGCGAGACTGGTGGGTCGGCCAGAAGGGGGATACCGACAGTGAACAACGGACCACTGATCGTCCAGTCGGACAAGACCTTGCTGCTGGAGATCGACCACCCGGACGCCACCGCGTGCCGGATGGCGATCGCCCCGTTCGCCGAGCTGGAGCGCTCGCCCGAGCACGTGCACACGTACCGGCTCACCCCGCTCGGCCTGTGGAACGCCCGCGCCGCCGGGCACGACGCCGAGAGCGTCGTCGACGCGCTGCTGAAGTTCTCCCGCTACCCGGTACCGCATGCGCTGCTGGTCGACGTCGCCGACACCATGGACCGGTACGGCCGGCTGCAGCTGGCCAACGACCCCGCGTACGGGCTGGTGCTGCGGACCACCGACCGGGCCGTGCTGACCGAGGTGATTAAGAGCAAGAAGCTCGCCGGCATGTTCGGCGACAAGATCGACGACGACACGGTGGCGGTGCACCCGTCCGAGCGGGGCCGGCTCAAGCAGGGCCTGCTCAAGCTCGGCTGGCCGGCCGAGGACCTGGCCGGCTACGTCGACGGCGAGGCGCACCCGATCGAGCTGGACACCGCCGGCGGCGACGGGCGTCCCGGCTGGTCGCTGCGGTCCTACCAGCAGGAGGCGGTCGAGCAGTTCTGGGCCGGCGGCTCCGGAGTGGTGGTGCTGCCCTGCGGCGCCGGCAAGACGCTGGTCGGCGCGGCCGCGATGGCCCAGGCCAAGGCGACCACGCTGATCCTGGTCACCAACACGGTCGCCGGCCGGCAGTGGAAACGGGAGCTGGTCGCCCGCACCTCGCTGACCGCCGACGAGATCGGCGAGTACTCCGGCGAGCGCAAGGAGATCCGCCCGGTCACCATCGCCACGTACCAGGTGCTGACCTCGCGCCGCAAGGGCGCCTTCACCCACCTCGACCTGTTCAACGCCCGCGACTGGGGCCTGGTGATCTACGACGAGGTGCACCTGCTGCCGGCGCCGATCTTCCGGTTCACCGCCGATCTGCAGGCCCGCCGCCGGCTCGGGCTGACCGCCACCCTGGTCCGCGAGGACGGTCGGGAAGGTGATGTCTTCTCACTGATCGGGCCGAAACGCTACGACGCGCCGTGGAAGGACATCGAGGCGCAGGGCTGGATCGCCCCGGCCGAATGCGTCGAGGTCCGGGTCACCCTGACCGACGCGGAACGGATGGGGTACGCGGTCACCGAGACCGAGGAGCGGTACCGGGCGGCGGCCACCGCGCGTACCAAGCTGCCGGTGGTCAAGGCGCTGGTCGACCGGCACCACGGCGAGCAGGTGCTGGTCATCGGGGCGTACATCGACCAGCTGCACCAGCTCGGCGAATACCTCGGCGCGCCGATCGTGCAGGGATCCACCACCAACAAGGAGCGGGAACGGCTCTTCGACGCGTTCCGGCACGGCGAGATCCCCACGCTGATCATCTCCAAGGTCGGGAACTTCTCCATCGACCTGCCGGAGGCGGCGGTGGCGATTCAGGTGTCCGGCACGTTCGGTTCCCGGCAAGAGGAGGCGCAGCGACTCGGCCGGGTGCTGCGGCCCAAGGCCGACGGCCGGCAGGCGCACTTCTACACCGTGGTCTCCCGGGACACCATCGACACCGAGTACGCCGCGCACCGGCAGCGGTTCCTCGCCGAGCAGGGGTACGCGTACACGATCGTCGACGCCGACGACGTCCTCGGCCCGGCCCTACCCTGACTCTTGGCTACGGAGCGGGACCGGCGGGCCGACGGTCAGCAGGTCGGCGAGCAGGTCACCGTACTCGTCGAGGCGGTCCAGCACCTCGGCGGCGGTGAACTGGCGGACGACGCCCGGCTCGCCGGCCGCCGCGGCCTCCACCTCGGGCCAGGTCAGCGGCGCGGAGGCGGCCGGCACCGGGCCGGCCCGCAGCGAGTACGGCGCCACCGTCGTCTTCGCCGCGTTGTTCTGGCTCCAGTCGATGAAGACCCGGCCGGGGCGCAGCCGCTTGGCCATTTTCGACGTGATCGTCTTCGGTGACCGGCGTTCCAGCTCCTCGGCGACCCGCTTCACGTAGCCGGAGACGACGTCGGCCGGCTGCCCGGCCGACACCGGCGCGCCGAGCTGCATACCCTTGCGGCCGGAGGTCTTCGGGAAGCAGGCGATGCCGTCGTCGGCGAACCGGTCCCGGATCAGCACCGCGACCGCGCAGCACTCCTCGATCCCGGCCGGTGCCCCCGGGTCGAGGTCGACGACCAGCAGGTCGGGGTCGGCGCCGACCCGCCACTGCGGGGTGTGCAGCTCCAGCGCGGCCAGGTTCGCCAGCCAGACCAGGGTGGGCAGGTCGTCGGCGACCACGAAGTCGATCTCGTCGCGGCCCCGCGACGACCCGGGGGTGGGCAGCCGCTCGGTACGTACCCAGTCCGGGGTGCTGGCCGGGGCGTTCTTCTCGAAGAAGAACTGGCCGTCGACGCCGTTCGGATAGCGGATCCGGGTGAGCGCCCGGTCGGCGAGATGCGGCAGCAGCGCTTCGGAGACGCGGGTGTAGTAGTCGATCACCTCGCCCTTGGTGAACCCGGCCGCCGGGTACAGCACCTTGTCCAGGTTGGACAACTCCAGCGACCGGCCGGCGACGTCCACCCGGATCCGGCGCTCGCCCGCGCCGAGACCGCGGTCAGCCCGCATCGGCGTCCTCCTCGGTGACGTCGGTGGCCGGCACGTCCGGGCGGATCCGCAGGAACCGGGGGAACCGCAGCCGCCCGTCCGGGGTCTGCTGGCCGTACCGTACTTCGATCACCACCTCTGGGCGTACCCAGATCGCGCTGCGGGCGTCCTCCCGGGGCAGCGGCGTGTCGAACGGTGACCTCTCGGCGCGCAGCGGCTCCAACGCGGCCAGCAGGGCCCGCTCGGCTGCCGACCCGATCCCGCCGCCGACCCGGCCGGTGAACCGCAGCGCGCCGCCCGCCGCGCCGGTCGCGTCCCGCACCGGTACGCCGACCAGCAGGCCGCCGAGCCGACGCACCCCGGGACGCCAGCCACCGACGACGAAGTCCCGGGTCAGCTCGATCTTGACCTTCACCCAGTCGGGGCTGCGGGCACCCGGCCGGTAGATCGCGTCGCGGCGCTTGGCGACCACGCCCTCCAGCCCGTGTTCGGCGGCGGCGGCCCGGGTCGCCGGCCCGTCGGTGAAGCTGGGCGGCACCGCCCACGCCGGCCCGGCCAGCCCGAGCGCTTCCAGCGCGTGCCGCCGGTCCCGGTACGGCCAGCCGGTCAGGTCCGCGCCGCGCAGCCGCAGCAGGTCGAAGATCATGTACGTGGCCGGCGCACCGGCGGCCAGCCGGGCAGCCCGCGCCGGATCCCGCACGTGCATCCGCTCGGCGAGCAGGGTGAACGACGGTCGGCCGGCGGCGTCGAGCAGCACCATCTCCCCGTCGAGCAGGGCGTCGTCCAGGGCGCGGGGCAGCCCGGACAGCTCCGGGTAGGCGATGGTGATCTCGGCACCGGACCGGGCGTACAGCCGCTGCCCGCCGGCGGAGATATCCGCCAGAGCGCGCACTCCGTCCCATTTGAACTCGTACCACCAGCCGGGGCCTGTGGGCAGCTCCCCGGTCGTCGCAAGCATCGGCCGCAGCGGTCCACCCGGCATCCTGCCACTGTAAAACCAGCAACGAAGTGGTCGCGCTGAGTTCTGTCGGATGCGATCCTGGATCAACACCGGGCCGACCTGGCGATCTTGACCTTGGGGAAGGGCGGGACAGGTCGGCGGCCGCCGGTGATGGCGAAGGAGACCAGCCATGCGCGCGATCTGGAAAGGCGCGGTGTCGTTCGGCCTCGTGTCGATCGGGGTACGCCTGTACTCCGCCACCGAGGAGAAGGACATCCGGTTCCACCAGGTGCACCGGGAGGACGGCGGTCGCATCCGGTACAAGCGGGTCTGCTCGGTCGACGGCGAGGAGGTCAGCTACGACGACATCGCCAAGGGCTACGACCTCGGCGGCGGCGAGATGGTGATCCTCACCGACGAGGACTTCGCCGACCTGCCGTTGAGCACCTCCCGGGCGATCGACGTGCTGGAGTTCGTGCCGGCCGACCAGGTCGACCCGATGCTCTACAACAAGGCCTACTACCTGGAGCCGGAAGGCACCGCGACCAAGCCGTACGTGCTGCTGCGCGACGCCCTGGCCGACTCGGACCGGGTGGCGATCGTCAAGGTCGCGATCCGGCAACGCGAACAGCTCGCCACCCTGCGGGTACGCGACAACGTGTTGGTGCTCAACACGATGCTCTGGCCGGACGAGATCCGGCAGGCGTCGTTCGGCTTCCTCGACGACGACATCCAGGTCCGCCCGCCGGAGCTGGCGATGGCCGCCTCGCTGATCGACTCGATGGCCGGCGAGTTCGCTCCGGACGAGTACACCGACGACTACCGGGCGGCACTGCAGGAGGTCATCGACGCCAAGGTGGAGGGCCGGGAGATCGTCGCCCCGGAGGAGGAAGAGGAGGCACCGGCCGCCGCGGTCGACCTGATGGCCGCACTGCGCGCCTCGGTCGAACGGGCCCGGGTGGCGCGCGGGGAAGCCGCTGGCGAGGCTTCGGACGAGGCTGCTGGCAAGGACCGGGAGCCCGCCGAGCCGACCCCGATCACCTCCGCCAAGTCGGCCAAGGCCGCCGCCGCGCCGGCGGCGAAGAAGGCGGCCCCAGCCAGGAGGACGGCTCCGGCGAAGAAGTCGGCGGCCGCCGACCAGAAGAAGACCACCGCCAAGAAGGCCCAGCCGGAGAAGAAGACCGACGCCCGCAAGGCCGCCGCAAAGAGCACCGGTCAGAAAACCGACGGTACGCAGAAGTCAGGTGCCCGCAAGACCGCCGCGAAGAAGACCGCTGACCGCAAATCCGCCTGAACCGCCCAACTCCGGACCCTCCCCCGGGGCAGGTACGAGTTTCAGCTTGATGCCACAGGTGCATCAAGATGCACCTGTGGCATCAAGCGTCAGCGGCTCGGGGCGACCCAGAATCGGCAGCCGACCTGGTCCAGATGCGCGGCCACCACCTGCCCGGCGTGCGCGGCGGCCAGCTCGGTGAGCTGCCCGACGATGTCCGGCACGGCCGGCGGCGCCAACTGCTGCGGCACCGGGATCGGCCGCGCCGGGTCGGCCGGCAGCGACTCGACCACCGCCAACTCCAGGTAGCGCAGGCAACAGCCGATCGCCTGCGGCACGCTGCGGCTCAACGGCTCGTCCACCGGCTCCAGCTCGTCCACCGGCCCCAGCTCATCCACCTGCCCCTTTCCACCGGCCGGGTTCGTCCCGCCGGCCGCAGTGCTGGTCACCGGCAACGCCTCGACGCCCCAGAGCAGGTCGTGCACCACCATCGGATCGTCGACGTACGGCCGCATGTCCCGCGCGGTCACCCGCAGCGCCAGACCGAGCCCGACCACCAGCGCAGCGAACGCGTCGAACGCCGGCAGTTCGGCCCAGTCGGTGGCGTGCACCAGCAGGCGGGCACCAGGTCGGCCGGCGGCGGCAGCCCGAAGGTACCGCCGGATCGGGTCCGGCCCGTCGCCGAGCACCGGCACCACCCCGTCGCGCAGCTCCTGCGGGACCACCCGCTCGCCGGTCAGGTCGAGCAGGTCCACCGGCCGTACGCCGAACACCCCGGCCAGCCTGCTCAGCCGGAACCGTTCCGGCAACCGCACCACCGGCGGCCCACCCGACTCCACGACGGACGCAGCGGTGTCCCCGCTCGTGGTGCGGCTCGGCCGCCATTCGACGTGCGTCGCCCGGTCCCGCAGATTGGTGACGGTGACGACGACACCGTCGAACTGCCGGCCGTGACCGCCGCACCGCCGGCAGGTCAGCACCGGGTGCCGCCAGCCGGTGGCGTGACAGTCCGGGCACGGCACACTCGGGACCGGTTCGCCGAGCCACGGCGGCAGCGGCGGCTGCCAGGTCCGGCGCAGCACCGGGGCCAGTTCGGGGATCGCCGGCCGGGGGCCCGGGATCCGGCACAGCGACGTGTGCCGCCAGCGGCGGTCCCGCCAGATGGCCTGCGCCCCGGCGGTCCACTCCCCCGCGCCGGCCGGGACCGGCGGCGGCGTACCGCAGTCCTGGACGATGCGGCGCTCCAGCCGTTCGACGTCGATCCCGTCGGGCGGCGCCGCCGACCGCAACGCCGGCAGCAGGAAGTGCGCCGGCGCGGTCAACGACCGCTCGGCCAGCCCGGCCAACGCGTCCGCCACGGCGGTACCGTCGACGGCGGCGGGCAGGCTCGCGGCGTACCCGCGCTGGTCACGGGGCACGGCCGCACCGGGCGTCTCGAACCTGATGTCCCAGTTGAGGCCGGCCGCCAACACCCCCCACCGGGCTTCGACGACCAGGTCGAGGCAGAGCAGGTCGGCCAGCGCGCACAGCCGGCCCAACGACTCGTCGACGCTGACCGGCGGCTCAGCCACCGTACGCCCGAAGTGGATCGACCAGGCCGGGTGGCCGGGACCGGCGTGCGCCGCCGCGAGCCCGGCGGCCCGCTCGGCGGCCGGCAGGTCCGGCCGCCAGGTCGACGGCAGGGTCAGCACCGGATCGGCGCCCAGCGTGGCGGTGTGGTCCAGGTAGCGCAGGTCACGCAGCGTCGAAAGGTCGACCTTGACCTGCGCCGCCAACTCGTCACGCACCGGCCACAGTGGTACCTCCCAGCCGCCGTGCGGTGCCTGCTCCGGCGCGATGTCGCCGGGCACCACGCTGGCGGAGGCGACCGCGCCGGTGTCCAGGTTCGCGACGGTCAGCACCAGTTGGGTGCGCGGCCCGGCGGTCATGCGTACATCCGGGTCTGGGTGGACTGCCACTCGCGCAGCGCCCGCTTGATCCGCAGGTTCTCGTCGTCGGTGCGCCGCAGGTCGTCCCGCAGGGCGGTCAGGTCCTCGGCGACGTAGTGCAGGAAGGCGTACACCTCGGCGGGGTCGAGGCCGCGCCGCACCTCGCGGAACCGGCGGTCGCGGACCTGGCCGGGGTGGATCCGGGGCCGCAACGGCGGCCGGCGAAACACTCCGGCGTTGCGAAGCACTCCGGCGTTGCGGGGCCGCAGGTGCTGCGGTGGCTCGACCACCCGGTTTGCTCGCCGGCCTGGTCGGTTGAAGATCCGGTGGAGAAGGTTGCGCATCGTCGGGGTTCCCCTTCGGTCAGGAGTACGCCGACAGCTGGTGCCGCCGACGCGATGCCGCGCTGTTGCTGTGCCTGATCTGCTCCCGGTGCTGGTGCTGCGTATCTGTGTGCTTGGACGGGGCGACCCGCCGGCCGGGAAGGCCGAAGCGGGAGGACTCGCAGCCGACGGGTCGCCCCAGCTCCGGCGGTCGCAGCCTCGTTCGGCGAGTACGACCCCGGAGCGGCTCATGCTGGATCTCTGCTGCTCACGGGCTTACGGGTTTCGCGGGGATTCGCTCGGGTAGGGCGGTCGGGGCGGGCAAGCCGCGCGCCACCACCCCGCCCCGACCAGTGCACGAGCACCCCGTCGTTGCCACGCGAGGAAGCGCTCGTAGCGATGAACTTATGTGCGGATGTCGCCGGTGTCAACCTCCACGCGGAGGCTACCTAAACCTTGCTCCACACATAAGTGACGTGGTCGAATGGAGGTGCCACGCGAGGGAGCGCCATGCCTGTTTTGCCCGACTATTTCAAGATCTCGAACGCCATCGTTGCCGACGTCAAGAACGGCAAACTGAAGGCGGGCGACAAACTGCCGTCGATCGCGCAGCTCTGCAAGCAGTATGAGGTGAGCCCGTCAACGATCCGCCTGGTGTTTGTGCGCCTCGAAGCACTCGAGGTCATCGACCGCCACCAGGGCAAGGGTGTGTTCATCACCGATCCGGCGACGTGGATGCGCAAGCCGTAGGGCCTCGACCGGCCACCGGTGACCTGCCGTCTGCGTCTCGTCAGGGCATCGCCGGTCGATGATCAACTGCGCCTCATCGACTCGACACGCCGACGGCCTGTCAGAACGCGCGCATCCGATCACCACGCTCGGACCACGAAGCCCGGCCGTCAAGCCGTCCCGGGCAGCCGGCACATACGCACACCCCCTCCCTGATCAGATCGCCCGTTGACGTCTGCCGGCCACCCGGCGAGGCGATATCACCTGCTCAGCCGCCACCCGATCCGTTTTGCCGAACCAACCGGAGACGACCACGGCTCAACTTACTGCACTTACTACAGCAAGTCTACCCCGCCTTCGCGGGACCAACTTGGCTTAGTTATTGCAGTAAGTCATCCAGGTGCGGCACGATCAGGGTGCCGAACCAACTGGAGACACCCCATGCCAACTGCAAAACCGTCGTTCCGAGAGATCGTCGACGACATCGCTGCCAAGATCAACAGTGGCGAGCTGGTCCCCGGCGAGAAGCTGCCGTCAACCAGCGAGCTTGCCGATGCCTACGACGTCAGCACCGGTACGGTCTACCGCGCGCTGTCACTCCTCCACGACCGCAATTTGATCATCGGCCAACAGGGACGCGGCACCTACGTTGCCGACCACTCGACCGGCTAGCCCGACGCCAACCCCGGCCAGGGCGAACCGCCCTGGTCAGACTCGCCCACCCGACTCCACTCTCGCCCTCAGTGACCACCAACGCCGACACGGACGGCCAAACACCGCACCCTCGGTCTCGAGTTGAAGCTGACGCACATTGTCCCGCCGGGTTGACGTGCGTCAGCTTCAACTCGCGGCGAGCGGCGTGGACACCGACCGCCCACCCGTCACGGTCGGTGAAGATCGTTCCGGCAACACGGCACACATGTACCGCATCCCGCCAAGCAGCCAACCAGCTACGCCGCTGGTCCACTGTGCCTACCAGCAGACCGTCCCCGTAGCGGACAGACGGTAGCCTTCACGTCACCAGAAGGCGCAACACGTCGCGGATTGCGTCACCCCTGTCTGGACGGATGCCTACATGTCGGTCAACGATGTCAAGGTGCGTATCGGGCTGGCCATCGAAGCCGCCGAGGAGGCCAAGAAGCTCATCGAGCAGCTTGCGGAAGTCGCGGCGGAAGCGGGTGACCTGGCGCTGCGCACCGTACACGACAGCCAGCACGACTGCGTCAACGAAGGCCGGGAGCACTTCAAGGCAGCGATCAGGGAGGTTGAGCTGACCATCCGTCGGATCGATGCGTGTGTCGAGCATGCCCGGGTGTACCGGAGGGAACTCGGGTGACCCTGGCTGACGTGGTCGCACAGCTCCGTACCGCCGTCGAGCGACTGGACCAAGCCGCCGCAGGAGCTACTCGCGCCCAGGCGGACCTGGCCCAGGCGCACCGGCACCTCGACGAAGCCGGTGCCGGGTCCGACCACAGTGAGATCCGGGGTGCCGTCGACGATGCCGCGGTCGCGGCGGCCAAGGCCGGCCGACTCGGCAACCTGCTCGCCAAGTCGGCAGAGGCGTTCTCCAGGTACGGCAACCACATCATGCCCGGCTCGATGCCCGTCGGCCGAGCCAACCCGGATACCAGCCTGCCCTCCGGCGAAGAGATCGTCGCCAGCACCGCACGCCCGAAGAGCTGGCACCGACGAATCGCCAAGAAGAGTGTTGAGAATGCCGAGACCGCCGGCGACGTGACCGGAAAGATAACGGATGCGATAACCCAGCTTGGACCGAAGGGAACCACATCCACGGTACAACATCCCTCGACACCCGGTCCCTCCAACCAAAGCCCCGGTTACGCTGAATCCGCCGAGTCCGCCGCAATTGTACTCGCGGCAACGCTTGCCCTTATCCTGAAAAAGCTCGACGATAGGAAGTCTCGGAGGCGGAACATTGACGACTGACCGCGAGCCGTACCTGGAACTCCTCCGGGAGCTCACCCACGGCGACCCAGCTGCCTATCGGGAGCGCTGCCGGCAGCTTGACGAAGCAGGGTGGCAGGAGCTCGGGCTTGTGCTCGGAGCAGCGTTTTTCCTCGCTGCACGCGAGCGGCTCGGGGACAGGACAACCAGGGGCGAGGTTATTCGCCTGGTCGCCAAGGTTCGCAGCAAGTTCGCGGACACCACGCTGAATCTTGATCCGGAGCTGGCCGAGAAAATGCTGATCTCGGCCCTGACCGGCGAAACCGGCGACGTTGAGGGTGCTGAGCAGGGCGCACTACTTGAAACCGAACTCGTCGTGCTGTGGCATTTACTCTCGGACGCACCAGCAGACAAGTTGGACCGCTTCCTCGCTGAGGTCGACCAGCTCGCGGAGGAGTGGAGTGAAGAAGATTAGTCCAGGGGCGGTTGCCCTGGTACGGGCGTTGCTCGCCCTCGACGACGACACAGACGGGCCGACCGCCCAGGAAGATGTTCCGCCCGAGGACCAGCTCGGGGTGGCAGCACTCTTCACCTCCTTGTTCGTCCTCGCCGTGCAACGGCAGTACCCGGAGGGTGCCAGCCGCAGCGAGATCATCCGCTTCGTCGCGGAGCTTCGCGCCGCCCTTCCCGCGAGCACGTCGGTCGATGCGCGGGCGACCGAGGGGATGATCACCTCCGTGGTGGACGCGAAGCGCCGGGAGGAGATCCCGCCGGATGTGGCGGCGGAGTCGGTGATGGAGGTCATCCAGTATCTTCTCGCCCCAGCCAAGATCGGCACGGACGAGCTGGAAGCAGTCTTTGCGCGGGCCATCGCGTACGCCGAGGAGCACGGCCTCGACGCTCAGCTGCGAGTGGAAGAGTCCTACGGGAGCCAGCCCTAATCCAACATCAGGCGCTTCCGATCACCGCGCTCGGACTACGACCAAGACCGCTGCCCTCGTCAGACCCGCACGGCCAACTCAGGCTACCTACCCGGCTTCACTTTCACTCTCAGTGACCACCAATGCCAGGACGGGCGGTCAACATCGGACCTTCGCGTCGAGGTGAGGCTGACGCACGTTACTCCGCGGGTTTGACGTGCGTCAGCCTCACCTCGACATAAGCGGAGTGGGCACCACTCTGCACCGTTGACGGTCAGTGACGCGGAGTCCTGTCAGATAGGGAGCAAATACCGCGTAAGCCACGTTCCCGACGCTCGGGGCAGGCACCGGGCGGCCATACCCAGCGCGCCGTCACACCCGTTGTACATTGACAGTCACTGATGTAACGATGAGGGTGCCTACAGTGGCCTGGGCCGGCGGACAACTGTGGGACCGTCCGTCCTGCCGGCCCAGCTAGGTCGGCACGGGTTCCTGGGATCAAGGGAGACCAGCCCCCATGTCGTTGTCGTCCACCCCACCGACGCGTCACCGTACCGATGAAGTGCCCCGCAGCCGCCGACGGACCTCGTGGTGGCGGGCCGCGTGGTGGCGGGCCGCGGCCGGCGTCGCCGCCGCGATACTTCTCGCCACCAGCGGTACGACGGCGGCCAGCGCCCCGGCACACGCGGCCGGCACGACCGCCGGGGCCGCCACCAGTGCCGGATGCCTGACGGTGACAATCGAGAGCAGCTACTGGAACAACGGCCCGGACAGCGGTGGCGTCTTCCGCGACATCACCATCACCAACGCCTGCGCCACGGCGGTCACCGGCTGGAAACTGGTCCTGACGCTGCCGGCCGGCGAAACGGTCCAGCAGGGCTGGAACGCCAACTGGACCCTGGACGGCACAACCCTCACTGCCGCTCCGACGACGTGGAACAACATCATCGCCGCCGGCAGATCGGTCGAGATCGGATACGTCGGTGCCTGGACCGGCGACCGACCGCAGGATCCGGGCTGCACCATCAACGGCGACCCGTGCGACGGCAACCAACCCGGGCCGGGGCCGGCACCCGAGGTGACGCTGACCAGTCCGGTCGACAACAGCTACCTGGTGTCGGTCTGCGCCATCCGGATGACCGCCGACGCCAGCACCAAGACCGGGACGATCGAACGGGTCGAGTTCCACATCAACAACCAGCTCGTCGGCAGCGACACGACGGCCCCGTACGGCATCGACGTTCCACCCGACCACCCGGCGCTGCGCGACGGCGACACCAGTGACGGCTTCCCACGGCACACCGCCTTCGCTCGGGTCGTCACCGTCTCACCGGCGGACACCGCCGACTCGGCGACGATCACCTTCAGCCAGGCCGCGCCGCCACCGGCGCTGATGGTGATCGCCTGTCCGTCGCAGGTGGAGGTGTCGGCCGGTGGCTCAGCGACCATGACGTTCGTGACCGTCTGCGCTGCCGCCCCGGCGCTGCATCTGACGGTGACCGGCGACCCCGGAGTCAGCGTCACCCCGACGGTCACCCGGCCCGGCAGCACGGAACACCCGGTCACCATCACCGCCGCACCCGGCAGCGCCGGAGCCGTAGCCCAGGTCAGGGCGACGGCCGACACCGGCTCGTGTCTGCCGGCCACAGCAACGGTCACCGTCGGCCCACCCGACTGACGAAACGGCTCAGCCCGCTGAGCCGGCGGTACCGCCGGGCCGCCTATCCGGCGCTGGCCGGAGTGCCGGCACCGTCCAAGGACGGGTAGTCGGTGTAGCCGTGGGCGTCACCGCCGTACACCGTCGCCTGGTCGACCTCGTTGAGCGGAGCCTGCTCACGCCAGCGGCGTACCAGGTCGGGGTTGGCGATGAACGGTCGACCGACCGCGACCGCGGTCGCCTTGCCGCTACGTACCAGGGTCTGCGCGGTTTCCCGGTCGGTGACCGACGCGAACCCGGTGTTGACCACGACCGGGCCGCCGAACCGGGCCGACAGGTCCGCGAGCAGCGGATCGGCCGGGTCGATCGACAGGTGCAGGAAGGCCAGGCCGAGCGGGGCGATCGCGTCGACCAGCCCCCGGTAGGTGGCGGCGGTCTCGGCCGGATCGTCCTCGACCAGCCCGTTGGCGCCGTTGGCCGGGGAGAGCCGCAGCCCGACCCGTTCCGGGCCGATCTCCTGGGCGACGGCGGTGACCGTCTCGGCGACGAACCGGGCACGGGCGGCCGGCGAACCGCCGTACCCGTCGGTGCGCTGATTGGTCGGCGGGGCGAGAAACTGGTGCAGCAGGTAGCCGTTGGCGCCGTGCAGCTCGACGCCGTCGAGGCCGGCGTCGACGGCCGAACGCGCCGCCTGCCGGAACTCGTCGACCACCTGCGGCAGCTCGTCGGTGGTCAGGGCGCGCGGCGTCGGGTACGGCTGCATGCCGGTGGCCGTGATCATCGTGCCGTCGGCGGTGACGGCGCTCGGCGCGACGGTCTCCTGCCCGTGCTTGTTGTCCGGGTGGGCGATCCGACCGGCGTGCATCAGCTGGGCGACGATCCGGCCGTCGGCGGCGTGCACCGCCTCGGCGATCCGCCGCCAGCCGTCGACCTGCGCGGGCGTGTGCAGGCCGGGGGTGTTCGGGTAGCCCTGCCCGACGGCGCTCGGCTGCACCCCCTCGGTGATGATCAGGCCCGCGGTGGCCCGCTGCTGGTAGTAGGTGGCGGCGTGCTCGTTGGGTACCCCGTCGGGCTGCGCCCGGTTGCGGGTCATGGGTGCCATCAACACCCGGTTGGGCAGGTTCCACTTGCCGATGATCACCGGCTCGAACAGCTCAGGCATGGTCAGGTCTCCCCAGGAGGTGGTGAATGGTCAGAAGGCGTACGGGCGTCAGAAGGCGTACGGGCCGAATCGGCCCCAGGCGACGACGGCGGCCATCGCCAGGAGGACCAGGTTGGGCAGAATCGCCGGGTACTCCTTGCGCCGGGCGTGCACGATCGCGGCGCCGATCATCATCGCGACCAGGCCGAGGGCGGCCAGCGGCACGAACACCGGGGCGATCCCGGTGACCGCCGGCAGGATCAGGCCGATCGCGGCAAGGATCTCCAGCGCGCCGATGGTCCGTACCAGGCCCATGGGGAAGTCGGCGGCGAAGCCCATGCCCTTCTCGACGAGCTTCTCTCTCGGCTGGCTGACCTTCATCAGCCCCGCGCCGAGGAACGCTGCGGCGAGCAGTCCGGCGAGCACCCAAAGAACGATGTTCATATCTGTCTCCGACGTCGGATCGCTTTAAGCTTGAAGCGAGGCTAGTCCGCGATGACTTCAAGCGTCAAGTGACGCAGCTCTCGTGATCACTTGACGCTTGAAGCTAGACTCGACAACATGGCCACCCCGACCGAGCAGCCGCACTGGCTTGACGAGGACGAGCTGGAGACCTGGTTCGCCCTCGTCAGCGTGCTGACCAGGCTGCCGGCGGCGCTCGACCGGCAGCTGCAGCGCGACGCCGGGATCAGCCACTTCGAGTACCAGGTCATGGCCGCACTGTCCGAGACGCCCGAGCGCACCATGCGGATGAGCCGGCTCGCCATGATCGCCGACGGGTCGTTGTCGCGGCTGTCGCAGGTGGTCACCCGGCTGGAGAAACGGGGTTGGGTCAGCCGCGCGCCGGACCCGACCGACGGCCGCTACACGCTTGCCACGCTGACCGACGCCGGCTGGGACAAGCTGGTCGAGACGGCACCTGGACACGTCGCCGAGGTGCGCCGGCTCGTCTTCGACCCGATGACCAAGGGCCAATGCCGACAACTACGCGACATCGGCCGCCGGATCACCACCACCATCGACCCCGACGACTCCTGCCTACGCTGAGCGCGGCGGCCTGCGCACCCTGTGCCGGCACGCAGGCCACGCTCAACGAACGGTCACCCGATCGGGCCACCCGCCATTCCTGACATCCGGGCGATCATGGTCTCGTCGGCGGCTCCCGCGTACACCCGGACCTCGTCGACGACGCCGGTGAGGTACTGGCCGAAGCTCCCGTTGTGCAACGCCCGGCCCACCTGCAGGCCGCCGTCCGCCCGCCAGCCGGCCGTGTACGCGGCAGTGCCGGTCGCAGAAAGGTAGCCGTCGACGTAGAGTCTCACCTCCTGGCGCGCCGAGTCGTAGACCACCGCCAGGTGCTGGCCGAAGTAATCCCATTCCGGGTACGTCAAGTTGTCCTGTATGACCGTCGACGCCGGGTCGGTGGTGTCCTGGTGTGGCAGGACCAGCTCCCAGCGATTCGACGCGGCGTTGCAGCGGATGACGAAGCCACTGGCGGTGACGCCGGCCTGGGACAGCACCGCCTGGTCGGTGTCTCCGCAGGTCGGGCCCGGCAACCGCACCCGTACGCCGACGGTGAAGCTGCGGTCGGTAACCGCGATCGGTCCGTCGGTCTGCGCCCAGTCGTCGACGCCGTCGAGCACCAGATGCCCATCAGCTACCAGCGGCGGCTCAGCGAACGGGTCCTCGTCCATATCCGGGGCGTACAGGTGCGAATCGCCGTGCAACCGCAGGTCCGCACCGCCGCCGTACTCCGGGCTGTTGCCGTTGGTAGCCTCGTCCAGCGGCCAGTAGCCGAACGAGGTCGGCGGCCGAGCCGACAGGTCTCGCACCTCGTGCGACACCAGTACGCGGTCGAATACCGCGACGTCGGCGAGGTCTCCGGCCCAGCCCTCGGTGTAGCCGCTGCCGCTGACCGCGCGACCGATCTGCACCGCACCCTGCGACGCCCACACCGACTGACGCAGCGCCACCGGCTGTTCGTCGCCGTGGACGTACAGGGTCATCGTGGTCAGCTCCGGGTCGTACGCGGCCGCCAGGTGGGTCCACTCGCCGAGCATGACCGGCGCGGTGCTGGTCACCGACCACACAGCCGGTGAAGGCGAGTCCGATGCGGCGATCTCGAACGCCCAACGGCCACTGTCCGCGTCGAAGCCGAGGGTGAAGCCGGGCGCGTCGATGCCGTCCTGGCTGACCGCGACCCGGTCGACCGAGTCGTCGGTCAACCGCACCCAGGCGCTGGCACCGAACCCGGTCGACGTGTCGATCAGGCCGGAAGTGCTGGTAGCCAGGTAGCTGGTAGCCGCGTCGCCGGTGAGTCGGGCCGCCCGGCCGAGTTGGCACTGCGCGCCCAGGTCAGCGCACTCCGACCCAGGAACGCCGAACGTGACGCCGCTGCCGGCGGCCGCCGGGTGGTTGCCGCGCGCGTCCGCCGCCGACGTGGCACCGGCCGCGTCGTCGAGCGGCCACTCGCCAGCAGCGAGCCGGGTCGGTACGGAGAAAAGGCAGTATGCGATCGGCGAACGTCCTCCGTCGGCGTCGACCGCCTGCACGGTGACTGAGGTCGTCCCGTCCTGCACCGGCATCCAGCGCAGCGACACCGGCGCACCGATGCTCGCGGGCACTAGGACGTTGTCCGGCAAGGGGTTGGTGTTGAAGCCGTACAGGTACTTGACGACCTGGGGGGACGGCGAGTGGAAGGTGAAGGTGCCGTACACACCGATCGACCCACGGTGCTGGTTGTCCTCGGCGCAGGCGCTGGTGTGTTCGTCGGCGTCGAGCGGCAGGTACTCCGGCGAGTCGATGTCCGGCGCGATCGGCGCGACGACGTTGCTCGACGTCGCAGTTTCGTGCCCGGTCGGTCCGGCCACCGCCGGAGCGGCGGCCACGGTGTGTACGCCGAGCACCAACGCGATCAGCACTGCCACCCGCCGCAGCCCGCGCACGGATCCACGATTATCCACTGTCATCTACTACTCCCCCTTGCCAGGCACTGAATACGCGCGATAACCATGCTTTCACACAACGATGATCATTGTCAATGCGTGGCACCAGAGCTAATCGACTTGCATCTTCCGCATACAGCGGCACGAGAGCCATCGCACTACCCAAATTTCCACGGACAGCCCAAACGCCCACAAGCGAATAGAATCATCCCGCGACGAGGCAGCAACGACAGTCTGCGGTCTTAACCAAGGCGACCAGACAGACCAACCAAAGTCCACATCCTGACCTCAACCAGCAACAATGAGCTCACTTTCTCCACCTGGAACTTCCAAGCCAGATGATTCACTCGAACGATGCATTCGGACAACAAATGACAGACAGGCAACGAAGCCTTCTCCAAGGTCGGACGACAAGAGCACCGGAATTACTCTACCGGCACGATCATCGATCCTCAAAAAATCTAGGATAATTTGTCGATCATCATTATTGGCACAACTCAGGGTCAACGACGAGTACCCTGACTTTAGTTTCACCCCCACTACACCATAGAAGAGTGCGCGCGTCGTTACACCACTACCTTCTCCTCTAATCTCCAACTCAGAATGACTGACGCTATATCGCCACGGTCGAAACTTACCATCCAACACAACAGGAAGTTCCGCATAGCGAGCCAATTCGCTAGCCAAATGGATTCGCCACCTTTTCGCCATTCCGATAAAATGTTGTGCGCGACACCTATTCAGGCGGCCAAGGAGCGACGCCCGGATCAGAGTACAGGCACAGCAGCGGACGGTTTGCGCAAATTGCCAGCTCCAAAGACTCTTCGAAACTTGACCCCATCTCCCAGAACCACCCCATCCCAGCAGCAACCACCCTCCCTTTCGACTCTAAGAACACACTCGAGTAGCTGAGCCATTCACCGATCGGATAATACTGCCCACCAAGAACAGTTTCTACCTCGACAGCCAAGGCGCGCTGACCCGCTCCGGCCGCGAACGGATCGAAATTGTACGGCTCATCATTCGCGAAGTTTGGACCTACCTTATTTGCCGGCTCAACCGAAAGCCCTCCCAACGCCGACAGGACAGCTATAGCCAATGCATGGGCTCGATATCCTTCATTACTCAGAGGTTCAATCCATTGCCTAACATCGATTGCCCGTTTGGCGCTCCACCCTGATGAACCGAGGGCTCTGAGCACGTTGTAACTAAGCGAGTCGAAACTTATCATAGATTCACCCGATTCCTAGATTTTCCAACAGTCGACTACAGCGCCCACAAGGACGACCCGGCTCGCCATGCCCAGTCGTATTTGAATTCGGCATAGAATCGTTCCGCGTTTGTACTGTACGCATGCTTCCATCTCTAATGGCGTCGGGACCTTCCGCCGCCTGAGCTTGGATCAGGCAATGCACCTCTGCACACCCTCCATGATGACCAGCCTGCTCGAGTGCATCCGCTAGCGGCCCTTTCGCCTGCTGTCCATGCCGATTATGTCCGTAGTACTTTGCACCTGAAGGCGACGTGTATTCCGAGGCAAACTTAACTCCAGCTTTATTGCGCACACTGTCGGCATAGTTTGCAAGGTTACAGTTGTGTACGAGGACTGGTGTGTTGCCAGCCAGCACATAGTACGTGTGGATGTCGTCGATGGTGAGGTTGTGGACCGTACGGGTCTCGGACCACTGACCCACGGCGGTGACCTGGACCCACGTACCGGCGGAGGTCTGCAACCACTGCCCGGCGGCCAACTCGGCGGCATCGAGCCACTCGCCCACCTCCGGCACCCAGAACGGATGGCCGTCGGTCGCGACCAACACCCCTGCGGCGTCACCCCGGCCACCGTCGACGTCGACCGTGATCTGGACCAGGTCCTTCCTCCCCTGCCCGACGATCGTGGCGACCACCGGCTTGACAGCCGTCTCACCGGATTCCGGATCAGACGCCACCACCAGATCCCCGACGTCGAGATCCTCGATCGGCTTCGACGAACCATCCGCCAACAGCACCAAAGTCCCCGGCACGAAACTGTTACAACCAGGCGCCGCCGCCTCAGCCCTGTCCAGAGTCTTACGACTCCGCATCCACGTACCGACCGCGTCCTTCAACTTCCCGCCCAGGTTCCACAACCGCTCCCCGAGCGCCTTCAACCTCATCGGCTTCAACCCGTAACGGGCCAACAACTTCCCCGCGGCGCCACCAACCGCCGTTAACACCACGTTCAACGCCGTCATCGCACAAGCGCCCATGTCGCCGTTGATGAAACAGTCGACCGCGTCGGTGATCCCCAACTCGTCCATCAAAATCTGGCCGAGTTCCTTCGCCACCGCCACCACGACCTGCTTTGCGTCCTCCACATCCCGACGCGCCTGCGCCACCTCCGGCGGCACCGTCGACGCCGGCGGCGGCCGGGGCACCACCGTCCAACGGTTCGACGACATCGAGTACACCAACTGCTCACCGCGCTTCTTCCAGTACGCGTCCTCCTCCGCACCACCACCCGTCGCCAACGGCCGCAGACCATCCGGATCCGTAAACGACACCGGCGAATTGTTCGCATACGCGTACCCGTGCATTTGCTGCGGATCACTCACATCGATGATCGGATCCACCGAGATGAACCGACCAGTCTGCGGGTCATACTCCCGCGCACCCAGATGCGTCAACCCCGTCGACGCGTCCTGCGTACCACCGACGAAGCCCTTCTCGCCCAACCACTGGCCAACCCCCGGCTGAGTGCCGCGCGGCGTGCCGAACGGCGCCATCCGCCGATGCGTGATCTGCCCCGTCGCCCCGTCCACCGCGGCCTGCCCGGAACCGTGATGATCCGCAGCCTGCACCTGCACACCCGCGACCGTTCGCACCACCGTCAACTGACCGCCGACCGGGTAGTAGCGCGTCCCATCGACCACCGAGTTGGAGCGGTTCAGCTTCAACTCCATGTTCGGCAGATACACCGTGATCGAATCCGGATCCTTTCGGACCAACCGACCGCCATCGGCGTCGTAGACGAAACTGGTGGTCTCCCCGTCCTCGGTGACCGACTCCAGCCGACCCTCGGCGTTCCAGACCAGGTCCTGCTCCTCGCCGACCCGAACCCGCTTCGTCGTGTTGCCCGCCGCGTCGTACTCGTACGAGTACAACCGGTCACCGGCCGACGTCTCCTCCACGACCTGCGACAACGTGTGCGGCTGCGCCTGACCCGGCTGTGGATACGAATACGTCCGCTCCACCTCGTCGGCCCCACCCGCAGCATGGATCGTCTCGCTCAGCCGGTTACCAGCCAGGTCGTAGCTGTAGGAGTGGTGGTACGGTGCCGGCCCTCCCACCCCACTGGTGCCCGGCCCACCCGCACACGGGTCACTCGCCGTGGTCGCCGTGCTCCAGGCCCGCGTCATTCGCCGCAAGTAGTCGTACTGGAAACACTGAATGTCCCGGACGCCGGTGCTCGGCAGGTCAGCGATCGACAGCACGTTACCGGCGTCGTCGTACTCGTAGCGCTGGTCGATGTCGCTGTTCGGCATTGCCGGGTTGTCACCCACAATCGGCTGACGGCGTAGCATCGATCTGATCAGCCGATTGGTGCCCTCCTCGTAGGTGTAGGCACCTTCGACCTTACGGCTACCGGCGCTGACCTGCGCCCACTGAAGCTCACCGGTCGACGTGTAGGTAGCGTCGCTGAGATATGACTCGTCACCAGTAATCCTTGTGACCCGCTGCAGGCTGTCGTAGGTGTAACTGACACCTTCGACCGGCAGACCGCCCCCCTTTGGGAATGTCGTACCCTTAACAGTGCCGTCGTCGTTGTAAACGGTGAGGAATTTGTAGAGTCCGCCGAGCTCAGCATCCGTGTCGCCTGCGGGAATGCTGTATCGCACTTCAGTCGCTCGATAGTGGGCATCTCGAGAAACGTAGACGGTGTGATACTTGTGGCCGCCGTCGACGATGCGGGTGGCGAAGTAGAGTTGTCCCTTGGCGACGGTGTCGTATCCCCACTCGGCAAGCTTCGTACCGGTCTCGACCGAGCCCTGATAGGTGCCGGTCTTTCGGCCGAGCACGTCGTAGGTGTGGCTGACAGTGACGCCCCGACCGTCCGTAGTGGAGGTCAACTGGTCGTAGTCGTTGTAGGTGAAGGTGCTGGTCCCGCTGTCCGGGTCGACCGCTTCGATCTTGCGACCACGTTGGTCGTACCGGTAGGTCCACACGTTTCCGGCCGAGTCGGTGACGCTGGCCTGCTGACCGGCAGGGGTATAGGTGTACGTGGTGCTGTCGAAGCTGCCACTCGGCCCGGCACCATGGTACTGCCGTAGCTCGACGATCTGACCACGGGCATCGGTAATGGTGGTCGTCGGGGTGCCGCCCGTCGGCGGGTCGACATGCACCCGGTCGCCACCGTAGGTGGTAACCGTTCGCCACTTCTCGTCCAAGGCGACCAGGGTGATGGTGTCGGTGACCCGGTCCACGCCGTCGTACTGATACACCGTCTGCAGGTCGACATCGCCGTTGACCGTCTTCAGCAGAGTGCCTGACGGGGCACCGGAGGCGTGGAACTTGTCGTTGAACTTCGCCACCTTGCC
This sequence comes from Micromonospora sp. LOL_021, assembly GCF_048060215.1. NCBI lineage: Bacteria > Bacillati > Actinomycetota > Actinomycetes > Micromonosporales > Micromonosporaceae > Micromonospora > Micromonospora sp. LOL_021. The sequence goes on from NZ_JBHMIN010000002.1 coordinate 318,732, forward strand.
GGTGGCGGTGTAGAAGGTTTCCGAGACGAGCCGTCCACCATCCGGTCCGGGCACCTGAATCTGCCGGGGGCGGAGGAAGCCGTCGTAAATCGTAAACTCGGCGTTCGATACGCCGTTTACGATTTGCTCCTTCTTCACTGACACAGGCGCGGTGTCCTGGTTCTGGTACGTATACCGGACACTCGGCTCGGTAGGGTTACTCGCCTTCGACTTGTCCGGCAGCCAGACTCGGACGGCGCGACCCAATTTGTCGTACTCGACGTCGGTGCGCTTGCCGTTCCAGTCGATCTGGGTAACCGGCTGTCCCCACGCCGGGTGGTAGTCGGTGGTCGCGATAAATCGGGTGTCGGCGGTGCCGACCCGGATCTGCGGCCCCGTCTCCATCTTGCGGGTGGTCAGACCATTCGTCTCGGTGTAGGCGATGTTGGTGACCGCGCCGGAGCCGTCCTGCGCCGTCAGCGGCCGGCCGTACATATCGAAGGTGCCTTCGCCGACGGTGACGTAGCTCGCGGCGGAACCGCTGTGGCTGGCGAGCTTCTCGATCCGGGTGGCGTTGCCCTTGGCCGGCGTCGCACCGTATGCCTGGCCGTCGTACGAGGTCCGGTTGTCGGTCAGCAGTTGGGTGGCCCGGTCGGGGTTGGTGACCGAACAGGCGACCGAGACGGTCTCCTCGCGGGCGACCAGGGTCCGTAGCCGCAGGCCGTGGTTGTCGGCGTAGGTCGTCCGGGTGCACTGGTCGTCGGCGGCGGTGCTGACGTCGCCGAGATCCTCGACCTGCGTGACCCGCCCGACCGGGTCGGTGTAGCCGCTGGTCGCCGGGTCGTAGGTGGTGATCGACTTCGTTTCCCGCCAGCCGCCGCCAGCCAGCGCGGTGAAACCCCGACTGACCCGCGGCTTGACGAAGAACGCCCGATCGGTGCCCCACGGCCGGCTGTAACTGGCGGTCTCGTAACGCCACGGGCTGGTCACCGACTTGCTGCTGACCTGAGAGCCGTTGTAGACGGCGGTCTCGATCTCGAAGCCGGCGAGTTCGTCGTGGTCGGTGTGGGAAGTGCCGACCGAGTCGGTACGGGTGACCGTGCGGGTGCCGCCGGCCGGGTTCTTGTCGCCGTGCATGCCGCGCAGGTAGGTGTGCTCGGTGCGGGTGGTGAAGGTCTCGCCGTCGCCGCGCCGGACGCGCACCTTCTCGTAGCCGCGCCACTGGTTCCAGGTCAGGAACTCGGTGTCACCGATGCCGTCCGGGTCGGCGTGCCGCCAGGCCGCGTCGCCCAGGTACTCGTAACTGGTCACCATGTCCGGGGCCAGGGCGGTGCCGGGCTCGACGTTCGTGCGGTCCGTTTCGGTGACCGACTCGACGACGTACTTGTGGAACCAGTCGGTGATCGGATTCACCTCGCCGCTCGGCGACCACTTCACCGGGTAGCAGCGGCGGGTGCTGTTGCCGGGGGTCGGCAGCGAGTTGGCCGAGCAGTCCGGCGACTTGTAGGTCACGTCGACCTGACCGCCGGAGTCGGTGTAGACGGTGGTCAGTCGAGGCCGGATCAGTGGGGCGACGTTGTCGCCAGGGATGTCGATCCGGTTGGGCAGCTGCAGCGGACCCAGCTCAACCGAGGGCACGGTCAGCGGGTCGCCGCCACCGTAGCGGCCCTGGTGGTCGATCTTGTGCAGCCACAGCGACCGGCTGCCGTCGGCGTTGTTGGTGAACAGGTGGGTCAGGTTCCACGAGTCGACCGGCGTCCAACCGCTGGCGGTGCGGATCTCGGTGGTGATCTGGCTGACCCGCTTGCGGGTCCAGAAGCTGGGTGACGACTGGCCGGCCGTGCAGTGGGTTCCGGCAGCGCAGTTGCGGTCCCACGGCACGTCCGGCCAGGAGTTGGCCGTGCTGTTGTTCAACTGACCCGGCGCGCAGGTGATGCTGCCGCTCGGGATGCACCGTTCGGCGTCGGTAAATACCACCCGGGCCGGTGCCGGGGTGGAGTAGACCGCGTTGTGCCGCTGACCGTAGTCGATCCGCTTGAGCCAACCACCCCGGTGGTACGCGGTGCCGTTGACGGTGGTCTGCGCCCGCAGCGCGTAGTGGTTCGTCTCCCGCTCGTAGAAGTACGAGGTGACGTTGCCGTGCCGGTCCTTGACGTAGTCGAGGTTCCACCGCCAGGCCTGGTGGCACCAGGCGTTCGCCAGTGTCGCGTTGTAGCAGGGTTCGCCGCTGTCGTCGCCGAAGACCGGCACCGTCCACACCGAGTTGGTTTCGGCGTTGCCGGACGCCCATCCGGGCAGCCGGTTCAGCCCGAAGTAGTGCTCGGTGCCGTCGATCGTGGTGACCTTCCAGAACTCGCGGTCGTTGTCACCGTTGACGGCACCGTCGACCGTCCCGCTGTACCGCTCGATCTTCGACCCGTCGTCATTGGCGAACCGCCAGGTGCTGCCGGTCCGCACCAGCGTGCTGGACCGTCCGTTGAGCATCAGTACGGCGTTGTCGTGCGCCCAGCACAGGTCGCCCATGCCGTCACGGCCGTCGTCAAGACAGGTGTTGTAGCGGCGTTCGACGTACCCGGGGTCGTAGCTGAAGCCCTCGCCCAGCCAGGAGCCCTGGTTGTTGGTGGTCGCGGTCCGCCCGTCGGTGGCCTGCGAGTTGTAACCGAGCACCACCGACGGGGTCAGCCCGCCCGGCACCGGCGGCACCCGCATCGGGTACGACCAGTTGAACGCACCCGATGACGGTGACACGTTCCACTTCGACGACGGCGCGAACTCGGTCGCGCCGAAGCTGCCCTGCGCCGAAGCCTCCGAAGCGACCATTGCGAACAGCGCCGAGCCGGCACCGACGTCGATCGTGGCGGTAAGGGTGTCGGATCCCGCGTTGTTGACCGCCGGTACCGGCTCCGGCGCACACGCCGACGCGTCCGGCGTGGTCAACGCGCAGTCGGGCAACCGGACCAGCCGCAGTCGGGCACCGAAGTCGCCGCCGTACGCATCGGCGATCCCGGCGTAGCTCAACGCCACCCGGACGGTGCCGGCACCGGTCTCGCCGGCGGCCCGCCCGATCCGGGTGACCGGTCCGTCGACCTTCGCTTTCGTCGACACCGCGCGGTCGAGGGTCTGCACCCGCACTCTGCTCGGCGGCGCGGTGCCGGCCGCCCGGCCCGCCCCGCTGGTCGGACTGGCCACCGGCGTCACCGGCACCTCCACCGTCCCGGCCGCCGGCCAGGCAACCTCCGGTGCGGTACGCAGTGCCGCCTGCACCACCGGGTTCGGCTCGCGGGGCGGCACCGGAGCCGCCGGGCGGTCCGGAGCCGGTTCGTCATGTTGCTGGACGGCCAGTGCCCCGGAGGATGGCTCGGCTCGGGCCGGGCTCTCCACCCCCTGCAGCAGGCCGGCGGCGACGACGACCGCCATCGCCCAGGTGACACCGGCGGTCAGCCGTTGACGGCTGACCGGGGTCGTAGCCAGAATCCGGGAACTCATCACCACTCCAAGGGGGAAGGAGGCGAAGCGGACGGGAGATCGGCGCATCACAGGTACGGATTCGGCTCTGGAAGGACAAGCCGCTGAATCGACTCGTCGTCAGCGACCCCGGTATAGGCGCGTACCTCGTCAACGACACCGCCGAGGTACTGGCCGAAGGCGCCGTTGTGCAGCGCCCGGCCCACCTGCAGCGGCCCGCCCGCCAGCCAGCCGGCGGTGTAGGTGGCGGCACCTGCCGTGGCCACCTCGCCGTTGACGTAGAGCCGCACCTCGTTGCGGAATGCGTCGTAGACCACCGCCAAGTGCTGGCCGTGCTGGTCGGCGCTCGGCAGCAGGTCGACGTCGAAGACCACCGTGGCCTGCGGGTCGTTGGTGTCGCTGTGCGGCAGCACCAGCTCCCAGCGGTTGGCACTGCCACAGCGGATGACGAATCCGCTCGCCGCGACGCCGGACTGGGAGAGCACTGCCTGATCCCGGTCGCCGCAGGTCGGGCTGGGCAGCCGCACCCGGGCGGCGACCGTGAAGCTGCCGTCGGTTACCACCACCGGTGACTCCGTGCGGGCCCGGTCGTCAACCCCGTCAAGCACCAGATGCCCGCCACCCACCAGCGGCAACTCGACGAACGGATCCTCGTCGACATCCGGTGCGTACAGGTGGGCACCGCCTTCCAACAGCAGCTCCTGGCCGTTCTCGTCGTCGTATTCGGGGCTGCGGTCGCCGGAGACGTCGTCCAGCGGCCAGTAGCCGAGGCGGATCGGCCGCAGTGTGGACAGCTCGCTGACCTCCCGGTGTACCAGCACCCGGTCGTAGACGGCGATGTCGGCCAGCTCACCGGCCCAGCCGGCGGTGTGGCCACTGCGGGCATACGCCCGACCGATTTGCACCGCGCCCCGGGACTTCCACGCCGACCGACGCTGCACGGTCGGCTGGACGTCTCCGTTGACGTACAGCGTCATCGTCTTGAGCTCCGGGTCGTACGCGGCCGCCAGATGAGTCCATTCGTCGCGAATCGCCGGGGCGGTGCTGGTCACCGCCCAGCCGCCCAGCGACAGCACGTCCGTCGACGGGATCGCGAACTCCCACTTGCCGGTGGCCGCGTCGAAGCCGAGGGTGAAGCCGGGCTCGCCGCTGCCGTCCTGGCTGACCGCGACCCGGTCGGTGGTGTCGTCGGTGAGCCGCACCCAGGCGCTGGCTCCGAACCCGGTCGACGTGTCGGTCAACGCCGAGCTGGTGGTGGCCAGGTAGCTGTCGGCGGCGTCGCCGGTGAACTGGACTGCCCGGTCGAACTGGCACTCGGAGCCGGAGTCACCGCAGCCCGGCCCGGACACTCCGAACGTCACCCCGGCTCCGGCGACCGCCGGATGGTTGCCCCGGGCGTCCTCAGCCGATGCGGCACCGGCTGCCTCGCCGAGCCCCCATTCGCCTGCCGCCAGCCGGGTCGGCACGGATATCATGCAGGTGGCGATCGCCGACCGCAGGCCGGACTGGTCGACCGCCTGCACCGTGACGCTAGTCAATCTGTCATCGACTGGCATCCAGCGCAGTGACACCGGGCCGCCAGGGCTGGTCGGCACCAGTTCGTTGTCCGGCAACGGGTTGGTGTTGAACCCGTACAGGTAGCGGACGGTGTCGGTGGAGACCGAGTCAAAGGTGAAGGTGCCGTAGATGCCGACCCCGCCCCGGTGCTGGTCGTCCTCGACGCAGGCGCTGGTGTGCTCTCCGGCGTCGAGCGGCAGATACTCCGGTGAGTCGATGTCCGGCGCGGCCGGCGCGGTGGAGTCGTAGACGAATTGGCAGGCGGTCTGAGTGCTGCCTTCCCAGCTCCATGGCCCCCAGACCTCCGAGTCGCCGGCCCGGACCTCCCAGGTGATCGGTGTGTTCTGCGGGATGCTCGATGGCAGGGTGTACTGGAAGCGGGAACCGCTGGCCTTCCACCCGGTGGTGACGTAGTTGTTGACCCGGGTGCCGGCCGAGTCGTACCAGTAGTAGAGGATCTGGCCCCGGACATCCTCGGTGTGCGACGAGCTGTGGTCCGGGTCGCGTAGCACCATGAACAGCGTCGGCGGGGTGTCCACGTACGGTCGGTTGGTGCCGGTGACGCACTGGCCACCGGGCGACATGGTCAACTCGGACTGCTTCGGTTGGCTCGGTGTCCGGTTGTAGTGCACAGCCAGGAGCGCGTTTCCGCAGAACCGCTTGAACGCCGTCTGGTCGTTCTCGTCCGTGGCGGCGAGCCCGAACGTGGTCGTCGACCAGCCCTTGGTCACAGCTTCCCGCACCGCCGCGGTGGCGGTGAAGCCGACGTTCTGGTTCGTCGAGGTGCAGGAGTTCTTCTTCTCGGTCGGTGCCTTCGTCTGCAGCAGGACGCCGAGCGCCGGTTTGTTGTTCCAGTTCGTGCCGGAGCTGATGCCGGACGACGCCCGGTACAACGAGACGTTCCTCGGGGTCGAGTTGTACGTGTGGGTCATCGTCACCCGGAACTCCGCGCTCAGGATGGCTCGCCCCGCGTACGGCGTGGGCAACGCGTAGTAGATCCGCTTCTTCCCGACCTTGTTGCACTGCCCGGAGTCGACCGGGCAGTCGCCGACGCCTTCGGTGCCGGAGAACTTGTGGTACGACATGTGCGGGTAGCCGCTGGCAACCATCGCCCAGTCGCTCCTGCGGGTGTCCTGCCAGACCGGGTCGATGTAGACCGGCCAGCGGGTGTCGGGATCGGTGAGCATCGCCTGGTCGGGCAGCAGGGTGAGGGTGTCGCCGTCGATCCGCCAGCCGATCGGCGCCAGGCTGGCACCCGGCGGGGCGGACTCGATGGCGTCGACACCGGTCGCGTCTCCGGCGTCGGAAGCGGTCCGGCCCGGCGTCGCGGCGTCGTTGTCACCCGAGTCCCACATCGCCGGTGCGGCGGCCTCCAGCACCGGCGCGCCGGACACCGCGTCGACGGCGGCCAGCCCACCTTCGAGGCCGTCCTGCACGGTCAGCCCGGCGGTGGCCAGGCCGAACTCCAGCTCGGCCAGTTCTGGATGCTGTGCCGCCTCCGGGGTCTTGACCACGAGTACGTGGGAGAAGCCGGTGACCTCGACATCGACCACCAGGTCCACGTCGGGCAGCACCTCGGCGTAGATGGCCTGGTCACCGTCGACCGTCGGCTCCGGCAGGGCACCGGGCCAGTCGAGGGTCATACTGCGGCCGGCGCGCTCCACCCGTACCAGGGGGGTGTCGCCACCACCGGAGAGCCGCAGCCCGAGGGTGGCGGCCCGGGGGCCGATGCTGCCGTCGGCGGCGGTGACCAGGGTCGCGTCGGTCGGCACCCATTGGCCGTCGCGGACCACCCGGAACGGCTGGGCGTGATGCACCGAAGTCAGCGTGCCGTCCGGGTTGGCGAACGTCTGGGAGCTCTCACCCTGCAGGGCGCCGATTTCGACCCGCTCTCCAATCTCGACGGCGTGGGCGAACGCCTCGGCTTCGGTCTGCCGGACCGGCTCCGCGCCGTCCACAGCCGTTGCCGGTGCCGGTTCGTCCGACTCCGCCGCCGGTGCGGGGGCGGCCTGCGCCGTCCGGTCCGGGGCCGCCGTCGCCGGGCTGGCCACCACCGCGTACGCGGTCAGCAGCCCGGCCAGGCCGAGGCTCAGCCCGAGCCGGCGTCGGCCACTGAGCTTCGTGTTGCCACCGATCATGTCGCGGTCCTCCCCCGTCACGCCGTTCCACCTGTCGATGGCCATCAGTCGACCGCCGTCCCAAAGGCGACCGCTCCGGCGGGGAAGCCGTCTTCACCGGCCCGCCACACGTGCTCGGGCGTCGCCGACCCGGCGGCCAGCGTCGACCAGGGGATGGCGTAGACCGCCTGGTCGGAGTACGGGCTGGCGACGTACAGATGGGTCTGGTTGCCGGCGATCGCCAGGCCGAGTAGTTCCTGCGCGGCCGGTGCCCCGGGTAGGGCACCGGACACCCGTTCCACGGTCGCGTAGCCGGTGATCGGGTCCGCGGCCGCACCGAACACCCGGATCACTCCGGCGTCGGCGGCCGACCCGGTGTCCTCACCGGGGGCGCCGACGGCCAGCAGCAGATTCTGCGCGGTCGCGGCCGATCCGGGTGCCAGGTTGACGAGGTGGACCCGCTCACCGAAGTAGTCGCCCTCCTCGTCGCCGCTGGGTACGCCGACGATGTGCTGGGCGAGGACCGGCAGTTCGGTGAATCCGCTGTCGGTGACGTGGAACCGCTGTACGACGCCGGTGTCGGCGATGCCGGCGGCACCGTACTCCTTACCGGGAACGCCGACGGCGAGGAACGAGTCGGTCCCGCCGGCGGGCGCACCGGTCGCACGATAATCGACCATGGACAGCGACTTGCCGAAGGTGTCGTTCGCGGTCGAGGTGCCCCACACGCCGGCCCGGTCCTGGTCGATCGCGCCGACCAGGGTGGGGAGGCCGGAGGTGTACTGGTGGCGGAAGACGTTGACCGCGCCGGCGAAGACCTCGGCGCCGATCGCCTCGCCCGGCGAGCCGATGGCGAAGTGGTGGCTTGACGCGGCCAGCGCATAGCCGGTTCTGTCGTCGTTCTCAAGCGCGCCGACCACACCGTTGCCGCCCTGGCTGAGCAGAATGTTCCCGGTGCCTCGCAGGTAGTGCACCACGCCGGTGTCGACTGCGGTGCCGACGTCCTCACCGGGCGCGCCGATCAGCAGAAACGGCTCACCGACCACGGTGTGCCCGGCGGCGAGGGAGAACCCGAACCAGTCGCCGGCCTCGGTTGTCTCCGGGAACTCCGACTGACTCTGGTGCAGCATGATCGAGGACGGGCCACCGGCGAGCCCGTCCGTGGAGCCGAGCAGCAGGTACACCAGGCCGCCGTCGGCCTGGCCGCCGAGATCGTCGTACGGCACCCCGACGGCCAGGTCGGTGCAGCCGTCGTTGTTCACGTCGTAACTGGCCAACGCCGCGCCGAACTGGTCGCCGGCCGCAGCGATCCCGGACCCCTGGATGTTGTTCTCGTGCAGGGTGTCGACGGCGCCGCTGCCGCCGTAGCGCACGTGCACCTGGCCGGCCTCGGCCTGCCCGGCGACGGTGGCTTCCGGGTCGGCGATCGCCACGTCGGCCACTCCGTCGCCGTCGTAATCGTTGGCGACTCCGCCGACGCAGCCTTCCGCTGGTGGCACGGTCACGTAGACGGTCATCTCGCAGAAGTCGGACCAGACGGCGCTGCCGGTGACGCCGTCGTCGGCCCGCACCCGCCACTGGTAGCGGCCACCGTCGAGGAACGCGCCGGCCGGCACGGTGACGCTCGCGGTGGCACCGGAGGGGACGGTGCCGACTGTCTGGCCGCCGAGCGGCGCCGAGGCACCGACCGCCCACCATTCAAACTCGACCGACATCGCGGTGCCGTCGTCGTCGGCGACGCTGGCCTGCAGCTGCGGGGTCAAGGTGTTGACCAGTGGCCGGTTGGTGCCGGTGACGCAGGCGGTGGCCGGCACCGTCGACCGGGCGGTCACCGTCGGCCACGAGTTGTACGTGACGACGGCGTACGGCACCTGGGAGGAAGTGGAGGTGTCCCGGGAGCGGAACTGCTTGAAGGTGGCGGTGTCGGTCTCGTCGGTGGCCCGGATGCCCATGTGTGCCTGACTAGCCCCGGCGGTCGCGGCCCGCTGGAAGAACCCGGTGCCGCTGATCGTGGACCAGCCGTCGTCGCAGCTGGAGTCGTAGCCCTTGGTCATGGTGGAGCTGGCTTCGTGGTGCAGCCACTGCGGCTGGTTGGTCCACCGGGTGGCGGTGCTGGCCGCGCCGGTGGACCAGATCTCCCATGCCTTCGGGGTGCAGGTGTGCGACCACCAGTTCCAGAAGTGGACGGTCGCCGAGTTGATCTGCTTGCCGGCGAGCACCGCCGCATCCCAGGTGACGAACGACCGGGTGATCGTCGGTGGACTGGTGGCAAGCAGCCCGATCTGCAGGTCGTTGGTGCCGCTCTGGTTCGTGGTGACGCTTTCCCGGACGTACGCGTCGAAGGTGGTGGACAGTGGGTCGACCGTCGGGTCGAGGGTGACCGGGTAGACGGTGTCGGGCGAGTCCAGCCAGTCGGTGGCGGGGCGCAGCACCAGGTCGATGCCGTCGGCGCGGGCGGTGACCGTGGTGCCGATCGGTGCGGTGCGGGCCGGTGTGCCGGCCGGGGTGGTCTGCGCGTCCCACATAGCGGGTGCCGGGACGGTGGCGATGGGGTCACCGTCGGCACCGGTCAGGGTGATGCCACCGAGTTCGTCGTGGCGGTGCCCGGCGATGCCCGGTCCGCTCAGCGTGAGGGGGATCTCGCGGATCCGGTCGGCGGCGTCGCGGTCGTGCACAGTGAGCAGTTGCTCGAAGCCGGTCCGGGTGGCCCGCACCATCAGGTCCACATCGGGCAGTATGTCGGGGTAGGTGGCGACGGGTCCGTCGAGCCGCGGCTCCGGCAGTGCGCCGGTCCAGCTCATCGCGATTCGGGCGGCGTCTTGGCCGACGGCGGCCAGCTCGTGGGTGCCGGCCGGGCGGGCACCGGAGATCCGCAGGTCGTTCGGGTGTGCGGCGGGCGCGATGCTGCCGTCGGCGGCCCGGCTCAGCCGCAGGTCGACCGGCAGCCAGGCACCGTCGCGGCGAACTCGGACGACGTCGGCGGCGATCCGTGCCTCGAGGTGGCCGTCCGGACGGGCCCACACCTCGGTGGTCTCCGAGGTCTGCCCGTCGATGCGGACCGGCTTACCGCTGTTCCGGGCGGCCTGCAGTGCCTGCCCCTGCGCCGTGGTGGGTGCGGCGAGCAGGGTATCTGACCGCACTGGATCCTCGGCGCTGACTGTGGCCGCCACAGCCAGCAGTACCGCCGCAGCGGTCAGCGCTGCGGTCCATCGTGGCGCATCTCCGGACGCGCGCCATCGACCCACGGCCATGCGGTCCTCCCCCGTGCGAGACCCTCAAGCTGAGTGGCCTGTGACGCTACGGGGTCGATTCCTGACTGTCAATGAAAGTCGATGGGGTGGCGGCGCGACGCAGCGACCAGCAGCTACAGTCCACGGTAGACGTATGTAGTCGGATCGTCGTCGCTTGGACCGTAGTCTTCGAAGTCCATGTTGGCCAGTGTCAGGTTGCCGTGCACGCTCAGCACCGTCTCAGGGAGCAGCCGAAACGGTTGATCGCGGGTCGGCTCCACGAACCCGTCGTCGTCCTCGTCGCCCTCGTCCGGAGCGTCGTCCTCGTCGTCCGGGACCTTGACGGCGAGCAGCGGCTGCTCGCCGCGCATGGTCACAGCATCGGCGACGAAGAACACCGCCGGGCTGTCGTCCGCCGCGATCGCCGCCAGGACCTCCTCGACAGTGGCGCCGTCGAAGGCCGGGTCGTCGACGACCGTCGCCGCAGGGAGGTCGGTGGAACGTACCGGGTCGTTGTTCAGCCGACGCAGAATTTGCTGCCAGGCCGCCTCATCGGAGAAGTCAGTCCGCACCACGCACGGCTCGAACTCGAGGTCATCGGTCCGGACGATCAGCGGACGGGTAGGCATCTCGGTTGGCTCCTTCGGATCGGCGGCGACACCGGGCCCAACGCCGCAGAGACGTGAGCCGGATCGGCGGCATGGTAGCGGAATCGGTCCGATCGGTCGGGCGTGCGCTTCACCCCCACACCACGCTTCGCAAGTGGACGTACGGACGGCCGTCCGGGTCGTCGTCGACCTGTGCGTGGACCTCGTAGACCTCGGCGATCCGGGCCGGTGTGAGCACCTGTGCCGGGGAGCCGGCGGCCACCACCCTGCCGCCGTTCAGCAGCACGATCCGATCGCAGAACCGCGCCGCCAGGTTGATGTCGTGCAGGGCTGCTATCACCGTCGGCGGGCCGGCCGCCAGACGTTCCAGCAGGTCCAGCTGGTAGCGGACGTCCAGGTGGTTGGTCGGCTCGTCGAGCAGCAGCACCTGCGGTTGCTGCAGCAGCGCACGGGCGATGTCGACCCGCTGCCGCTCCCCGCCGGACAGCGTCGACCAGCGCCGGTCGGCGAAGCCGGCCAACCCGGCGTCGACCAGTGCCTGCTCGGCGGCGGCGAGGTCAGCGGCCGAGCCGGCCGCCAGCAGCGGCCGATGCGGGATCCGGGCCAGCAGCAGCACGTCCAGCACCGACATGTCCGCGTCGGAGGCGTGATGCTGGGTGACCACGGCGAGCCGCCGGGCCAGCACCCGGCGCGGCATGGACCGGGTGTCGACCCCGTCGAGCAGCACCCGGCCGGAGTCGGGTCGCTGCAGGCCGGCGAGCACCCGCAGCAGGCTGGACTTGCCGGAGCCGTTCGGGCCGAGCAGCCCGACCAGGGTGCCGTCGGGCGCGTCGAGGGTGACGTCGGCGAGCAGCGGCTTTCCGCGTACCGCCCAGGTGATCTTCTCGGCGCGGATTCTCATGCCGGCGCCTGCCGGCGGCGGATGAGCAGCGCGAACGCGGGCACCCCGAGCAGCGCGGTGACCACCCCGACCGGCACCTCCTGCGGCGCGAACACCGTTCGGGCGGCGGTGTCCGCCCAGATCAGGAAGGTGGCACCGATGACGGCGCAGGTGGGCAGCAGGATCCGGTGCCGGGAACCGACCAGGTACCGGGCGGCGTGTGGCACGGTCAGCCCGACGAAGCCGATCGCGCCGCTGGCCGCGACCAGCACTGCGGCCAGCAACGCGGTGGTGCCGAACAGCAGCGCCCGCACGATGACCGGGGAGAATCCCAGCGACTGGGCGACGTCGGTGCCGAACGCGAACGCGTCCAGCGCCGGGGTGGCCGCCCAGCAGATCAGCAGCGCCCCGGCGGCCACGGCTGCGGCCAGCGCCACCGTCGACCAGCCGGCCATGGTCAGCGAACCGAGCAGCCAGAAGGTGACCCCCCGGGTCTGCTGCGGTGACGCGGCGGAGACCACGATCAGGCTGGTGACGGCGGCGAACAGTTGGCCGACGGCGACCCCGGCGAGCAGGATCCGGGACGGTTCGGTCCACCGTCGACCGGCCAGGGCCAGGGTGGCGAGGAACGCGGCGACCGCACCGGCGAACGCGCCGCCGGTGAGCGCACCGGCGCCGACGCCGAGCCCGAGGACCAGCACCGACACCGCGCCGGTCGAGGCACCGGCGGAGATGCCCAGCAGGTACGGGTCGGCGAGCGGGTTGCGGGTCAACGCCTGCAGCACCGCGCCGCAGACCGCCAGCCCGCCGCCGACCAGCCCGGCGAGCAGCACCCGGGGCGTCCGCAGGTTCCACACGATGCTGTCGGCCAGTGCGGGTAGCGGTTCCAGTGGCAGCCCGAGGTGTACGCCGTGGGTGCGGAACACGTCGGTGACGGTCAGGTCGGCGGTGCCGATGGTGGTCGCCCCGGCGACGCTGAGTGCCAGCGCCGCGAGGGCGAGGACGAACACCGGTGTCCAGGTGGTCGGCGGTGTCCGCCAGGGGGTGCGGGTCATCGTCGGGCGAACACCACGTGGTCGTCGAGGTACTGCCAGACCGTGCCGACCTCGGTGAACCCGGCGGTACGCAGCGCGGCGAGGTGAAACTCCAGTGGCGCGTCGGGCGGCTTCGGGCGGTCGGCGAACCGCCGTTGCCGTTCGGCGACCAGCGCGGCGAGGGCCGGTACCCGGGCCGCTTCGGTGTGCCAGTCCTGGTAGCGCAGCGCCCCGGCGGCGAAGCCTGCCTGCTGGGTGCGTTCGTCGTGCCGCTGTGCGACCGCCGCCAGCGTCGGATGCTCCGGCCCGAAGTGCAGGTGGTCGGCGTTGAGCAGGATGCCGCCGGGACGCAGCAGCCCGGCGGCGGCGGTGTAGACGGCGAGCAGTTGTGTCGGGGTGAGCCAGTGCAGGGCGGTGGAGCTGAGCACCGCGTCGACCTGGTCGACGCCGAGCCGGTCGGCCCAGTCGTCGGCGACCAGGTCGACGTCGCGTACGTCGATCCGGTCGCCGTGACCGGCGAGTGCCCCGGCGGCGATGCGCAGCAGAACCGGGTCGTAGTCGACGGCGACGCACCGGGCCCGGGGCAGCGCGGCGAGCACCCGGTCGGAGATCGCTCCGGGCCCGCAGGCCAGGTCGAGCACGGTGATCGGCCGGTCACCGAGGTGCAGGCTGAGCAGGTCGAGCAGCACCTGGAAGCGGTTTTCCCGGTAGGCGACGTACGCGGACTGCTGGGTGTCCCACAGGTCGAGCAGCCGCCGCGCCTCGGCGGGGTCGAGCGGCGGCGCGGTGGTCGGGTCGGGTGTCAGGTCGGGTGCGGGTTCGGTGGTCAGGTCGGTCACTGGTTCAGCTCCTTGAGGCCGGCGGCGACCGCTTCGACGGCGGTGACGCTGCGTACGGACGGGTCCATCGACGAACCGGGGACGGTGATGAACCGGCCGGCCTTGACGGCGTCGAGTGCGGCGGTGGTCGGGTTGCTCCGCATGAAGTCGATCTTCGACTGGGCGCTGTCGCCGTCTCCGCCGCGGGTCAGGTCGGCGAGGACGATCACGTCGGGGTTGCGGGCGGCGATCTCCTCCCAGTTGCCGGCCGGCCAGGTCTGCTCGGCGTCGCCGTAGGCGTTCGTCACCCCAAGTTCGGCGCTGATGGCGGCGGGCACGCCGCCGGCTCCGGCGACGTACGGGGTGGCGGTGCCGGAGTAGTACCAGAGCAGGTCGGTGCCGGCCGGGGCGTCGGCGGTCGCGGTCGCGGCGGCCAGCCGGTCACGCTGGTCGGCGACGACCTGCTCGCCCCGCTCGGCGACGCCGAAGATGGTGGCGATCTCGGTGATCTCGGCGAAGATGCCGTCGAAGTGGAACTCGGTCTCGCCGGTAGCCGGGTCCTCGCAGGCGAACCGGGACAGGTAGGCGGGGACGTCCAGGGCCGCGAGGTCCGCGCGCGGGCCGGCGGCGTCCGGGCCGTACGCGGAGGTGAAGGTGGAGTAGACGAAGTCGGGTGCGGCGTCGAGGACGGCCTCGCGGTTGGGGTAGAGGTCGGCGAGTACCGGCACGTCGGCGTAGTCGGTGGCCAGTTCGGGCAGCACCGGGTCGGTCTGGTAGCTGGTGCCGATCATGTGGTCGGCCAGCCCGAGGCTGAGCATGATCTCGGTGGCGTTCTGTTCCATGGTGAGGGCGCGGCGCGGCGGTTCGGTCACGGTCAGCGTGGTGCCGCAGTTGGTGATCTCGACGGCACCGGCTTCCGGGGGCGCAGCGGCCTCGGTATCGACATCGGGGCTGGCGGTGGCGCAGCCGGCCAGGCCGACCACCAGCACCACCGCTAGCCCAGCGGAAACGGTAACGGTTTTCATGTCGGCAAGCTAGCACGGCTCAGCCGCAGGTCAAGCAGGGGGTACGGGCTCCGAAAGCACCGCCGGCGCTGAGTTGTGAGTCAGGAACCTGGGACGAACCGGACCCGGAACAACGCCGGCCAGTACTTGCCGGTGATCAGGAACTCGTCGGTGCCGGGCACCGCCGCGATGCCGTTGAGCACGTCCACCCCGGCCCGCTCCGCACCGGCCAGCAGCCCACCGGCGTCGACCTCGGCGACGACCTGCCCGGTCGCCGGGTCGATCCGGACGATCTCGTCGGTCCGCCAGACGTTCGCCCAGACCTGGCCGTCGACGCATTCCAGCTCGTTGATGTCGCGTACCGGCGTACCGGCGCGGGTCACCGCGACCGACCCGGTCGGGCCGAAGGTGGCCGGGTCACGGAAGGTGAGTCGATCGGTGCCGTCGCTCATCACCAGCCGGTCCGCCGCGTCGTCGTGGCAGATGCCCCAGCCCTCGCCGTCGTAGGTCACCTCGCGCAGCACGTCGAGGGTTTCCCGGTCGCGCTCGTACGCGACACCCTCCCGCCAGGTGATCTGCCAGATGCGCGACTCGAGCACGGTGATGCCCTCGCCGAAGACGGTGTCCGGCAGACTCACCCGACGCCGTACCGTGCCGCTGGCCGGGTCGACGACCCGCAACTCGGACTCGCCGTACTGGCCGGTGCCCTCATACAGGTCCGAACCGACCAGTTCCAGCCCCTGGGTGAACGCCACCGTGTCGTGCGGGTAGCGGGCCAGCACCTCCACCCGCAACTGTTCGACGGGCACGACCGCCGCGGACCGCCCGTCGACGAGCGGCACCGTCGCCGGCCCGGCGGACCGCGACCCGGCGTATGCCGCGGCGGCGGCCACTGCGACGGCGGCCAGCAGCACCACCACGGCCCGTCGCCGACCCAGCACGCCGCCCACCTCCGCTCCGCTCACGGCTGCACCCCCACGCACGGCTCCGGTCCGCCGTCGGGTCGTCGACAAGTGTCGCGCACCGGCGGCCGGGTGTCCGCACCCGGCGGACGGGCCGCGACGCCCGAGCCGGCCAGCGCGTGTCGATCACGACCCGGCCGGGGTCACCTCGACCACGATCTTGGAACGGGGATGCTCCTCGACGAAGAACCGCACCGCCTCGGCCGCGCGGTCCAGCGGAAACGTCCGCTCCACCGGGAGGACCATCCGGCCGGCCTCGATCAGCTCGGTCAGCTCCCGCAGCGGCTGCTGCCCCGGCCTGGCCAGGAACCCGGTCACCCGTTGGCTGACGAACGGCGCCCAGACCTTCGACCGCAGCAGCCGGCCCACCGGGCCGAACCAGCGGCTACCCGTGCCGCCACACAGGACCAACGTCCCGCGTGGAGTCAACGCCCGGCGGCAGTCGGTCAGCCGGTGCCGACCTGCCACGTCGAAGATCAGATCCCACTGCCGACCCGACCGGGTGAAGTCCTCGCGGGTGTAGTCGATCACGTCGTCCGCGCCGAGTGAGCGCACCAGGTCGACGTTGCGGTCCCGGCAGACCCCGGTGACCTCGGCACCGAGCGCCTTGGCGAGCTGCACCGCGAAGGTGCCGACCCCGCCGGAGGCCCCGTTGACCAGCACCCGTTGACCGGGCTGGAGCCGGCCGTGGTCCCGCAACCCCTGCCAGGCGGTGACCCCGGCGAGCGGCACCGTCGCCGCCTGCACCGGGGTGACGTTCCCCGGGGTACGCCAGGCCCGGTCGGCGGGGACGGCGGCGTACTCGGCGAAGCTGCCGCTGTCGATCTCGGCGTACACCCGGTCGCCGGGGCGGAAGTCGGAGACCGCCGCACCGACCGCGACGACCTCGCCGGCGACGTCGCGCCCGCGCACCTTCGCCCGCGGGCCGGACAGGCCGAAGGCCAACCGGGCGAGGTACGGCTCACCGGTGACGAACACCCGGTCGGCGTAGTTGACCGAGGCGGCCTGTACCCGTACCAACAGCTCCTTGTCCGTGATGGACGGACACGGCAGCTGCCGCACGGTCAGCACCTCGGCGGACCCGTAGCGGTCCTGGACGATCGCCCGCATGGTGTCGGTGATCGGGGTGGTCCGACCGGCGCTCATTCGACGGTCCGCAGAATCTGCTCGATGGCGCTGGTCCGGGTCCGCAGCTCGGCCAGGTCGGCCGCGACCCGCTGCTGCGTGTCGACCGAGTTCTCGGCGAGTTGCTCGTAGCGGCGGACAAGCTGACGCATCGCCTCCTCCTGGCTGGCGAGCAGCTTCGTCTTGCGGAACTCGTGCAGGGAGGCGACGACCACCACGATCAGGAACACGCCGAGGGTCAGTACGCCGAGGATGAACACGACATCTGGCCAGGTGTTGCCGCCCTCGGCGGCGAAGACGTACATCAGGACTTCTCCTTGCGGGCGGGACTCGATCTGGATGGGTCCGGTTCAGTGAGGGTGGCCGCCATTTCGGCGAGCGCGGCCGGAGTCAGCTGGAGGTCGAAGTCGACGACCTCGTAGTACTTCATGGCCTTGCCGTCCGCAGACAGCTCCAGACTTCCGGCGATCAGACCGGCGGCCTCCAGCCGCTGCAGGTGCATGTGCAGCAGCGGGCGGCTGATACCAATCTCGCGGGACAGGTGACTTACGTAGTCCCGGCCGGCGGCGAGCCTGGCGATGATCCGCAGTCGCAGCGGGTTGGCCAGCGCCGCCAGCTTCTCGACCAGATCGTCACCGGAGGGCGTGGCCGGGGTCATCGCTCTCCTTCACATGTCATGTTCTTCTGACATGTGAAAGCCTAGCAGCTCAGCACCAGCACGCCAACGGGCGCCCGTTCAGTCGGTTTTGCGGGCGCGGATCAGCATCTCGATGCCGTCCAGCACCCGATCCAGCGCGAACCGCAGGTCCTCGTTCTCGCCGTCGTCCGGCTGCTCGAAGATCCCGCTGGCGACGACCTCGCTCATCGCCGGGAACCGCTCTTCGTCGATCAGCTGGGACAACCGTCCCCCGTAGTCGGTCAGATTGCCGGCGTTCGGGCCCCGGTACGCCTCGGCCAACTGCACCGCCAGCACCATCTCGCCGCGTACCAGGTTGGCGATCAACAGGACCACGGCGAGCCGTTCGGCCGGGTCCAGGCCGGTCCCGGCGAGCCTGCGCAGCGCGTTGTCCGCCCAGGCCACCGCGTTCGGGGTGATCGGCGGCCCGCTGACCGGCACCTGGATGATCCATGGATCCCGCCGGTAGACGTCGGTCACCGCCCAGGCCCAGCGGCCCAGCCCGGCCCGCCAGTCCTCGTCCGGCCCGATCGGCGGAGGATCGCCGTAGACAGCGTCGACCATCAGGTCGATCAGCTCGTGCTTGGCGGAGACGTAACGGTAGAGCGACATGGTCGCCGCGCCGAGCTCCTTGGCGACCCGGCTCATCGACACCGCGTCGATCCCCTCCGCGCGGGCCACCGCGACACCGGCGGCCACCACCCGCGCCAGGGTCAATGCCGGGCGCGGCCCCTTCTGCGGCCGGTCCCGCAACCCCCAGGCCGCCTCGATACTCGCCGGCAGTCCCGTCCCGGTCCCGGTCTCCGCCATCGTCGCGCCGCCCTTTCCGTCCACCGCCGACACCACCTGTTGCCGGGCGACCCCAACTGCGTATACCGTACGCCTAAGCGTGTGGCGTACGCAGAAGATCGACCGACCCGGGGGGAGCATCCCATGGAGGACAACCTGGCCGTGCGGGCGACCGCCCTCACCAAGGCGTACGGCCGGCACGCCGTGCTGGCCGGAGTGGACATCGCCGTACCCGCCGGCAGCATCTTCGCGCTGCTCGGCCCGAACGGTGCCGGCAAGACCACCACCGTACGGATCCTGGCCACCCTGCTACGGCCGGACAGCGGCCAGGTCAGGGTCGCCGGCTTCGACGCGGTCCGGCAACGCCGACAGGTACGGCGGGCAATCAGCCTCACCGGCCAGCACACCGCGATCGACATCCTGCAGACCGGCCGGGAGAACCTGCGGATGCTCGGCCGACTCGCCGGACTGTCCCGCACCGACGCACACCGACGCGCCACCGAACTGCTGCACCGGTTCGACCTCGTCGACGCCGGCCGCCGCCGGGTCGGCACCTACTCCGGCGGGATGCGGCGCCGGCTCGACCTCGCCGCCGGCCTGGTCGGCGCGCCGTCGGTGCTGTTCCTCGACGAGCCGACCACCGGCCTCGACCCGCGCAGTCGGCAGGACCTGTGGCAGGTCATCGCCGAACTGGCCGCCGGTGGCGCCACCGTCCTGCTCACCACCCAGTACCTGGAGGAGGCCGACCAGCTGGCCGACCGGATCGCCGTGCTCGACGGCGGCCAAGTGGTCGCCGAAGGCACCCCGGACGAGCTGAAACACCGGGTGGCCGGGCAACGGCTCGACCTGACCGCCACCGACCGGACCGCCTTCAGCCAGCTCGTCGCCCGCGCCGGCGGCCGGGCCGGCCCCGTCGCCCCGGACCGGCTGCTGGTCAGCATGCCCACCGACGGCAGCGCCGGACACGTGCGGGCACTGCTCGACGACATCGACCCCGGACGCGACACCGTCGCCCGGTTCACCGTGCACGCCGCCAGCCTCGACGACGTGTTCCTCGCCCTCACCGGACGTGCCACCAGCCAGGAAAGCGAGCCCACTCATGTCTGACGTCACCGTCATGTCGCAGCGCAGCCTGCGGATCAGCCTGCGCAACGTCGACGGGCTGATCACCGCGCTGATGCTGCCGGTCATGCTGATGCTGCTGTTCGTCTACCTGTTCGGCGGCGCGATCCAGACCGGCACCCGGTACGTCACCTACGTCGTGCCCGGCGTGATCCTGCTCTGCGCAGCGTACGGCGCGTCGATGACCGCCGTCTCGGTCGCCAGCGACATGAGCGAAGGCGTCATCGACCGGTTCCGCTCGATGGACGTGGCCGGCGCGGCGATCCTCGCCGGCCACGTCGCCGCGAGCAGCCTGCGCAACCTCGCCTCCGCCGGGATCGTGCTGGCCGTGGCGTACCTGATCGGCTTCCGGCCGCAGGCCGGGCCACTGCGGTGGCTTACCGCCATCGGCGTACTGCTCGCCTTCATCGTGGCGCTGTCCTGGCTGTCGGCGGCGGTCGGCCTGCTCGCCAAGTCGGCCGAGGCGGCCAGCGGGTTCACCTTCTTCGTGCTGTTCCTGCCCTACCCGAGCAGCGCGTTCGTGCCGATCGAGACGATGCCGACCTGGCTGCACGGGTTCGCCGAACACCAGCCCGCCACCCCGGTCATCGAAACCATCCGAGGACTGCTGCTCGACCAGCCGACCGGCTCCAGCGTCGGACCCGCCCTCGCCTGGTGCGCCGGCATCAGCCTGGTCTCGGTCGCAGCCGCCGCCCTGCTGTTCCAGACCCGTACCCGCCACTGATCGAGGACCCGATCGGCGCCCGCCTCGCCTAAGGTTGATCCATGGCCAGCATCTCCTGGGCGGATTCGTACCTCGGACAACTGCGGGCGCTGGCTGGCGACCGTACCCTGATGTTCGTCGGTGCCCGGTGCGTGGTCCGCGACGCCGACGACCGGGTGCTGCTGATCCGGCGGTCGGACAACGGACTGTGGGCGCTACCGGCCGGCGCGATGGAGCTCGGCGAGTCGATCGCCGGCTGCGCCGCCCGGGAGGTCTACGAGGAGACCGGGCTGCGGGCCGCCGGGGTCACCCCGTTCGCCATGCACACCGGCGCCGACTACACCTTCACCAACATGTTCGACGACACATACCAGCTGTTCGTGGTCTGCTTCCGGGTCGACGGCTTCGCCGGCGAGCTGCTGACCGTCACCGACGAAACCACCGACGCCGGGTTCTTCGCCCCCGCCGCGATGCCGGCCCCGTTGGCCGGCACCGTCGGCGAGACCCTCACCGACCTGGCCGCCTTCGAGCACTCCGGACAACTGGTGCTGAAGTAGACCCGGGGCGGACTACTATCCGGCGAGGTCGGCTGAGGTGGTCTGCGACTCGACCTCGCCGCGCAGCTCCCGGTCCGGCAGCACCAGCGTGATCAGCACGGCGATCACCGCGACCAGGCCGGTCACCAGGAACACCGTGTGCAGCGACTCCACGAAGGCGTACTGGATGGCGTCCCGGACCGGGTCGGGCAGCGCCAGGATCACCGCCGGCTGGTCGATCGAGATCTCCGCGCCGCCGGCGGCGGCGATGTCGGCGGCCTGCTCCGGCGGCAGCTGGGCGATCGCGGCGGGCATCCGGTCGGCCATCTCGCCGGTCAGCCGGGCGTTGAGCACCGCGCCGAGGATCGCGACCCCGAACGAGCCACCGAGGGTCCGGAAGAAGGTCACCGTGGAGGTGCCGGCACCCAGGTCGCGCAGCGGGATCGCGTTCTGTACGGCGAGCACCAGCGACTGCATGGACAGCCCGAGCCCGACGCCGACCGCCACCATCACCAGGAAGGCCTGCCAGAGCGGGCTGGTCACCTCCAGCTGGGTGAAGAGCAGACCGCCGGCGACCAGCGCCCCCGAGCCGGCCACCGGGAACCACTTGTACCGGCCGTACCGGGTCATCGCCCGCCCGGCGGCCACCGAGGTGACGATGATGCCGGCCATCATCGGCAGCATCAGCAGACCACTGGCCGTCGGCGAGGCGCCCTTGACGATCTGCAGGTAGAGCGGGATGAAGATGATCGAGCCGAACATGGCCAGACCGAGCACGAAGCCGGCGGCGTTGGCCAGCGCGAAGGTCGGTTCCCGGAACAGCCTCAACGGCAGGATCGGCTCGGCGACCCGGGACTCCTGGACGAGGAAGACCGCGGCGAGGACCGCACCGACGGCGAACAGTCCGATGATCACCGGGGAGCCCCAGGCGTACTCGCCGCCGCCCCAGCTCAGCGCCAGCAGAATGGCGCTGACCCCGGCCACCAGCAGGGTCGCGCCGAGCCAGTCGATCGCGTGATCCCGGCGCCGGAACGGGATCAGCCGCATCACGTACCAGCAGATGACCATCGCGATGATGGCCAGCGGCACGTTGATGTAGAAGATCCAGCGCCAGTTCGTCTCCGCGAAGTAGCCGCCGGCCAGCGGACCGGCCACCGACGACAGGCCGAAGACGGCGCCGAACAGGCCCTGGTAGCGCCCGCGTTCGCGGGGCGACACCACGTCCGAGATGATGGTGAACGCCAGGGTCATCAGGCCGCCGGCGCCGAGCCCTTGCAGGCCCCGGGTGACGATCAGCTGGGTCATGTTCTGCGACATGCCGGCCAGCAGCGAGCCCAGCAGGAACATCCCGATCGCGAACAGGAACACCGGTCGGCGGCCGATCAGGTCGGCGGTCTTGCCGTACAGCGGCGTCGACGCGGTGGACGCCAGCAGATACGCGGTGACCACCCACGAGTAGTGGTTGATCCCGCCCAGCTCGCCGACGATGGTGGGCAGCGCCACCCCGACGATGGTCTGGTCGAGCGCGGCCAGCAGCATGCCGGTCATCAGGCTGGCCAGCAGCAGCAGGATCTGCCGGCGGCTCAGCGCCGGCGCGACCCGCTCCTCGGTGGTCGTCATTGCGGCGTTTCCCCTTCCCCCCGCGGACAGCGATCCGCCGGATCCGTCCCCCCGTAGCGGGTGGTGATCGTCTCGTTGAGCCGGGTCAGCAGCCGCCCGAACTCGCTCATCTCGGCCGGGGTCCAGTCGGCCAGCAGGTCCCGCATCGCGCCCACCCAGATCGCCCGGTTGCGGGTGTAGACCTGCACGCCGAGCTCGGTTGCCGCGATCACGCTGGCCCGCCGGTCGGTGGGATCCGGCGTACGGGTGGCCAGCCCGGCCGCTTCCAGCGCGGCGACCTGGCGGCTCACCGTGGACAGGTCCAGGCCGAGGCCGTCGGCGAGCACGCTGAGCCGGGCCGGCCGGTCGCCGGCGAGCCGCACCAGCAGGGTGTAGGCCGCCCGCTCCAGTGGCGGGTCGAACCGCAGCCGTTGGTAGAACATGTGCACGGACCGGTGGAAGACGCCGAACTGCTTGCCGAGGGCGATGAGCTCCGCGTCGGGACCGGTCGGCGGGTCGGTGTGCACCGCCGATCTCACCCCATCCGATAGTTGCTTGCTACAAGCATTCTGCCATGCCGGGGCGGAAAGCCAACCGATTTATCTGTGATCCCCGACATGTACCGACCCGCACGTTTGACTGTGCCCGTCCCGGGCACCCGCTGCCCCATGCGGCCCTCGCCCAACGACCAGCGGCACCGCACCGGCCCGGCCGGCCCCGCCGGGCCGCCTGGCGGCGCCGGTCCCACCGGCCTCGTCGAGCGGTGGTCCGGGCGCCGGATCCTGGTTGTCGGGGACGCGATGCTCGACGAATGGCGGTTCGCCACCTCCACCCGGCTCTGCCGGGAGGCACCCGCCCCGGTGCTCACCCTGGACCGGCGTCAGGTCGCCGCCGGCGGTGCCGCGAACACCGCGGTCAACCTCGCCGCGCTCGGCGCCCGCCCACTGCTGGTCGCCCCGATCGGCGTCGACCAGGTCGGCGACCAGGTGGCGCGCTGCCTGCACCAGGCCGGCGTACAGGACCGGATGGTCGCCCAGCCGGGCACCCGTACCCCGGTGAAACGTCGACTGCTCGCCGCCGACCAGATCCTGCTCCGCGAGGACGACGGCGGGCCGACCGGCCCGCTCCCCGCCGAACAGGTCGAACGGCTGCTCGCCGCGCTCGTCGCCAGCACCGAGGAGATCCGCCTCGACCACGCCGAGCAGATCCGGCCGGACACGGCCGCGCCCGACACCGACGAGGTCCGGCCCGACCTGGTCATCTGCGACTACGGGCTCGGCGCGCTGTCCGACCGGATCCGGCGGTGGCTGATCCGGCACCGGGACCGGTACGGCACCGTGGCCCTCGACGCCCACGACCTCACCCGGTGGGCCGGGCTGCGGCCGACGCTGATCACGCCCAGCATCGCCGAGGCCGCACCGGCGGTCGGCGAAGCCACGCCGGACCGCGACCGGGTCGCCGCCGCGCACCGACTACTGCCCCGACTGCACGCCGCCACCGGGGCCGGCCTGGTGGCGGTGACCCTGGACACCGACGGCTCGCTGGTCGGCGACCGCACCGGCGCGGCGCACCACTGCCGTACCGAACCGGTCCCGGCCAGCCGGGCGGTCGGCGCCGGCGACACCTATCTGGCCGCACTCACCCTCTCCGTGGTCGCCGGTGCCACCCTGCCGGTCGCCGCCGAGCTGGCCCAGCTCGCCGCCGCGCTGACCGTGCACGACTGCGGCACCTGCGTCTGCCACCGCGACACGCTGACCGACGCGCTGACCGAGGCGTTCCCGGCCGCGGCCTCCGGCGGCGGCCGGCGGGTCGCCACCTCGGCTGCGACCCCGGCCGCCGGCACCGACCCGGCCGACCTCGTCGAGCAGGTACGCGTACAGCGTGCCGCAGGAGCCCGGATCGTCTTCACCAACGGCTGCTTCGACGTGCTGCACCGCGGCCACGTCGGCTACCTGGCGGAGGCCGCCGCCCTCGGTGACCTGCTGATCGTCGCCGTCAACTCGGACCACAGCGTGCGGCGGCTCAAAGGTCAGGACCGGCCGGTCAACCCGGTCGAGGACCGAGTCGCCGTGCTCACCGCACTGACCAGCGTCGACCACGTGGTGGTCTTCGAGGAAGACTCCCCGGCCGGGCTGATCGAGCAGATCCGGCCGGACGTCTACGTCAAGGGCGGCGACTACCCGCCGGACATGGTGCCCGAAGCGCCACTGGTCCGCCGGCTCGGCGGGGCGGTGCACATCCTCGGCTACGTCGCGGACCGGTCCACTTCGGCCGTCATCGACCGGATCCGGTCGGCGGCCGTCCCGACCGGCGGGCCGGCGGGCCGGCCCGAAGCTCACCCGAAAGGAGCCCGATGAGTCGGCCGTTGCCGCCCGGGGACCCGGTCGAGTTCCGCCGCAACCGGCTGCTCGACGTACTCGTCCCGACCCGCAACCGACCCGCCGAGCTGGCCGCCACCCTTGCCGGGCTCGCCGCGCAGGATGCCCCCGACGGGTTCGGGGTGGTGGTCAGCGACCAGTCCGACGGCGGACCGGCGTGGGCCGATCCGGCCGCCGCCACCATGGTGCGGGCGCTGCGGCACACCGGTCACCCGGTGCTGCTCACCCGGCGGCTGCCCCGGCGCGGGCTGGCTGAGCACCGGGCGTACCTGCTGAGTCTCTCCACCGCCCGGCTGGTGCTGATGCTCGACGACGACGTCTGGCTCGCCCCCGGCACGATCGACCGACTGGTCACCGCGATCGCCGAACTGCGCTGCGGCTTCGTCGGCAACGCCGTACACGGATTGTCCTACCTAGATGATGTGCGGCCGCAGGACCACGACGGGTACGTCGAATGGGACGGCCGGCCGGAGCCGGAGCGAATCCGCCCCGGCACGCCGCAGTGGTCCCGGGCCCGGCTGCACTCGGCCGCCAACCTGCTGCACGTCACCGAGCGGCTTCAGCTGGGCGAGGGGCAGTGGCGGGCGTACCGGGTGTCCTGGATCGGCGGGTGCGTGCTGTTCGACCGGGCCAAGCTGGTCGCCGCCGGCGGTTTCGACTTCTGGCGCCGGATGCCGGTCGACCACCAGGGCGAGGACGTCGCCGCCCAGCTGGCGGTGCTCAGCCGCTACGGCGGTGCCGGCATCGTGCCCAGCGGCGCGTTCCACCTGGAGTCGCCGACCACGGTCACCGACCGGCGGGTCGAATGCTGGCAGCTGCTGGTCGACGAGGAGGACGCCGCCGGGTACGCCCCGGCGGCGGCCGACAGCGGGGTGCGGCATCAGCGGCAGGAGGTCGGACCGTGACGGTACGGCTGGCCCGCCCGACCACCACGATCTGGCAGCTGGACGTGGCGGTGCTGCGTACCCTCGTCGAACTGCTGCCCGACGGCGAGGCGGCGCTGCTGGTCGACGCGCTGCCGCCGCTACTGGCGATGGCGGCCCGCCCGGACCCCGGGTACCGGGCGGACCCTGAGCATCGGGCGGACCCGGGGCGCCGACCGGAGCGGTTCGACGCCGCCGAGCTGGTCCGGCGGGTCCGGCGGCGGACCGGCCGGTACGACGCCGACGACCGGGCAGTACGCGACGGGGTGCGGACCGCGTTGGACCGCATCGCCGGCTACTGCCCGGCCGGGGTGCTGTACCGGGTGCAGCTACCGTTGCCCGACGACGTCCGGGAGTTGTTCCCCCTGCCGGTCCAGGTACACGCCGCTGGTGCCGGCTGACGCCAGCCGCCGGGTGAGCCGCTCGCCTTCGACGTCGACGTTCGGCAGGGTCCGGTCGAGCCACCCCGGCAGCCACCACGCGGAGCGGCCGAGCAGCGACAGCACCGCCGGGACGATGGTCATCCGAACCAGCAGCGCGTCGACGGCGACGCCGAAGGCGAGCGCGAACCCGAGCGACTTGACCACGCTGTCGTCGGCGAGGACGAAGCCGGCGAAGACGCTGGCCATGATCAGCGCGGCGGCGGTGACCACCCGGGCGCTGTGCCGCATGCCGGCCACCACCGCGTCGTCCGGGGCAGCACCGTGCACGTACTCCTCCCGGGCCCGGGTGACCAGGAAGACCTCATAGTCCATGGCCAGGCCGAACAGGATGCCGACCAGAAAGATCGGGATGAAGCTGACGACCGGACCGGTCGAGGCGATGCCGAGCAGGTCGGCGAAGTGGCCCTGTTGGAACACGAAGACCAGGGCACCGAACGAGGCGGCCACCGACAGCAGGAAACCCGCCACCGCCTTGATCGGCACCAGGACGCTGCGGAACACCAGCGTCAGCAGGACGAGGGCGAGGCCGACCACGACTGCCAGGTAGGGCAGCAGCGCGTCGTCGATCTGCTCCGACACGTCCAAGTCGATCGCGGACCAACCGGTGACGGACAGCGCCGCGCCATCGGCGGCCGCGCCGAGGTCCGCCTGGTGGGCGCGGATCGTGCGGACCAGCTGCTTGGTGTCCTCGCTGGTCGGCCCGTGCGCGGGGATGACCTGGAGGATGGCGGTGTCGCCGGTCGGGTTCGCCGTCGGCGGGGTGACCGCCACCACGTCGTCGAGGCCGGCGACGTACTGCCGGGCCTGTTCGGCGGCGGCCGTGGCGGCGCCGGGTCCGGTCTCGACCACGACGATCAGCGGACCGTTGATGCCGGCCCCGAAGCCGGCGGCGAGCTGGTCGTACGCCTTGCGTTGAGTCGACTCGGGGGAGGCGGTGCCGGCGTCGGGCAACGCCAACGTCAGGTCGAGCGCGGGGACCGCGGCGACACCGGCGGCGGCGACCGACAGGACCAGCGCCGGCACCCGGTGGCGCACCACGCCACGCGCCCAGCGTTCGCCGAACGGGATCCGGGCCGGCCGGGCCGGCTCGACGGTGCCGGCCCGGCGGCCCGTGGACCGGCTCCGCTGGGCCCTGGGCAGGACCCGCTGGCCGGCGAAGCCGAGCAGGGCAGGCAGCAAAGTCAGGCTGATCGTGACAGCCACGGCGACGGTGCCGGCGGCGGCGATCCCCATGGAGGTCAGGAACGGGATCCGGACCACGGCGAGCGCGGTCAGCGCGATGATCACGGTCAGGCCGGCGAAGACGACGGCGGACCCGGCGGTGCCGACGGCCCGACCCGCGGCCTCCGCCGGGTCGCCGCCCGGAGGCTGCGCCACGTCACGGCCGGCGGCGAGTTCGTGCCGGTAGCGTGAGATGACGAACAGAGCGTAGTCGATCCCGACTGCCAGGCCCAGCATCGTGGCCAGGGCGGAGGTGTTCGAGGTGAGGTCGAGGAAGCCGGAGGCGATCCCGATGCCGAGCAGGCCGACGGCGACCCCGATCAGCGCGGTCAGCAGCGGCAGGCCGGCGGCGGTGAGCGAACCGAAGGTGATCAGCAGGACCACGGCGGCCACCACCAGGCCGATCCCTTCGGCGGCGGTGCCCTCCTCGGCCTCCGTGATCACGTCGCCGGAGTACTCGACGCCGACGCCGGCCCGCCGGGCGGTGTCGCCGACAGCGAGCAGCGCCGCCCGGGACTCGGCGGTCACCTCGTGCTCGCCCACCGCGTAGGAGACGTCGGCGTAGCCGGTCCGGCCGTCCGGCGCGATCGTCTGCGCCTGGTACGGATCGTCGACCGTCGCCACCTGCGGTAGCTGCCGCAGCTCGGCGACCGCGGCCTGGACGGCGGCCTGCTCGTCGGGGCCGGTCAACGTCGCGTCGTCCGGCACGGTGAACACCACCTTCGCCGAGGCGGCGGTGCCGAACTCCTCGCCCAGCACGTCCATCGCCCGCCACGACTCGGAGCCGGGCAGCGACACGGCGTCGCTGGTCGGCCCGGACAGTTTGGCCGCGCCGAGCCCGAACGAGGCCAGCAGGACCACCCAGACGAGGAGGGTCAGTCGACGGTGCCGGAAACTCGCCCGCCCGAGCCGGTAGAACAAGGTCGCCACGAACATCCTCCGTTACTGATGAACCCCTGGGTTCGGGGGCGGGTTACACGATCGCCGAGGGCGGTCGGGTGCGTCGTCCGACAGGTGCAGGCGGCCGCGTACCGCGGATGCGGTAGCCGCGTGGGCCGCCGGTACCACGGGAACAGGTCGCTGCGGACCGGCCCGGCGTTCTACCGTCGTGACCGTGCACGCGGTGAGCGGTCAACGGAGTCTCCTGCCCCACGACCGCTACCGTGGTTTGCTGGGCGACCTGGTGCTGACCACGACCGGGGTGTTGTCCGTGCTGTTCGTCGGCGTCACCTCGACGCACCCCGGGACGACGGTGCTGGCGGTGCTGTGCGCCACGTTGACCCTGATCCGCCGGTGGCGGCCCGTGCCGGTGCTGACGGTCGCCACCGTGATCACCATGCTCACCATCACGCTGGGTCGCCCACCGGACGGGTTGTTCGTCGTCATCGGCCTGCTGACCTACTCGGCCGCGCTGTACAGCCCACGTCGTCAGCCATGGTTCTACGCCGGGCTCGTCTGGGGTGCGCTTATGGCCACCGGTACGGTCGTGCACCTGCTCGGCTGGTGGAACACCGAACAGCTCACGGTGGCCGCGATCATCTTCGGCGGTGCCGGGGTGGGCGACTCGGTCCGGATGCGCCGGGCGTACGTCGCCGAGGTCACCGAACGGGCCCGGCAGGCGGAGCTGTCCCGGGAAGAGGAGGCCCGCCGCCGGGTGGTCGACGAGCGGCTGCGCATCGCCCGGGAGTTGCACGACGTCGTCGCCCACCACATCGCGGTGATCAGTGTCCACGCCGGGGCCGCCGACCACGTGCTGCGCCACGAGCCGGACCAGGTGTGGCCGGTGCTCGGGCACATCCGTACCGCCGCCGACACCGTCCTGGCGGAGATCAAGTCCGTGATCAGTGTGCTCCGCGACCCGGACGAGGTACGCGACGCCGAACCGGCCCCGGGCCTGGAACGGGTGCCGGACCTGCTGGCCGCGATGGCGGCCACCGGGTTCGCCGTATGGCACCGTCAGCACGGCGAGCCCCGGCCGCTGCCGGCGGTGGTGGACCTGGCCGCGTACCGCATCGTGCAGGAGGCGTTGACCAACGCCCACCGGTACGGCGACGGCGGCGCCAACCTCGACCTCGACTACACCGCCGACACGGTCCGCGTCGAGGTCACCAACCGGGTCACCAACCGCGACAGCGACCGGATGACCGGGCCCGGCGGCCGCGACGACCGGCCCGGTCCCGGGTTCGGGCTGCTCGGCATGCGGGAGCGTGCCACCGCCGCGAACGGCACGATCACCGTCGGACCGATCGGCGACGGCCTGTTCCGGGTACGTGCAGAGCTGCCCACCGACGACCGCGCGGTCGACCGGCTCACCAGGTCGGTCCGGCCGCAGCCGGCGCCCGCTCCCGCTGGAGCTACCGAGGACCGGCAGCGCCGAGGAGAGGTGACGTGACCATCAGGGTTCTGCTCGCCGACGATCAGGCACTCATCCGCGCCGGGTTCCGGATGATCGTGGACGCCGCGCCGGGGCTGGAGGTCGTCGCTGAGGCCGCCGACGGCGCTGAGGCCGTCGAGCTGTGCCACCGCCACCGGGTCGACGTCGTCCTGATGGACATCCGGATGCCACGGGTCGACGGCATCGAGGCGACCCGACGCATCGGCGCCGACGAACGTCTCGCCGGTGTCCGGGTGCTGGTGCTCACCACGTTCGACAACGACGACAACGTGATCCACGCCCTCCAGGCCGGAGCGAGCGGATTCCTGGGCAAGAACGTGGCCCCCGGTGACCTGGTCACCGCCATCCGGGTGGTCGCCGACGGCGAGGCGCTGCTGTCGCCCCGGGCCACCCGCGGACTGGTCAGCCGGCTGATCCGGGACATCCAACCGCCGGTACGACGGCCGCCGGAGCTCGACCTGGTCACCGACCGGGAAAAGGAGATCCTGCTGCTGGTCGCGCACGGACTGTCCAACACTGACATCGCCGAGCGGCTGCACCTGTCGCCGCTGACGGTCAAGACCCACATCAACCGTACGATGGTCAAGCTGGCTGCTCGGGACCGGGCGCAGCTGGTGGTGTTCGCCTACCGGCACCAGCTGGTCAGGCCGGGCGACCCGCCGCCCTGACGGCGGCCGGCACCCGGGCGGACCGTCGGTGCCCGCCGCCCGGTGCGCTGGATGCCGCAGGGGCCAGCTCCAGCACCGCGTCGACCACCTCGGCGACCGGCACATCGGTCACGAACGACTCCTGATGCCCACAGCTGTCCCCGCCGCCGCGGGCCGGGAAGCCGACCGTACTGACGTCCATCCCGCACACCGGGCAGTGGATGGTGAACGCGGCCAGCGGGCGGTGCCGGCCGCGTACCGGCGGGGCACCGTTGAGCAGGTTGCCGATCCAGTAGATGCCGACCGTCGGTGTGCCGACCGCCGCCGCCAGGTGCAGCGGACCGGTGTCGTTGGCGACCAGCACCGCGCAGCCGGCCAGCAGCCCGGCCAGGCCGCCCAGGCTCAACTCGTCCACCACGGTCCGCACCGGCCGGGCGGTCGCTCCGCCGACCTCGGCGACCACGTCACGTTCCGGCCCGGTGCCGGTCACCAGCACCTCGAACCCACGGTCGGTGAGCGCGTCGGCGACCGCCGCGAACCGATCCGCCGGCCACCGCCGTCGCGGGTCGCTGGCCCCCGGATGCAGCACCGCCCGGGGTTGCCGGGCCGGGCCGAGCACCCGGTCCGCCTCGGCCCGGTCGGCGCCGGTCACCGGCACCGTGGGCTGCAGCGTCACCGGTTCGGCACCGACCAGCCCGGCCACCTCCAGGTAGCGGAACACCTCCGGCTGGTAGTAGACGTACCGGATCCAGCGGTCCAGCGGCGGCGCGTCGGTCGCCCGCAGCCCGGCGGTGACCCGCGCGCCCAGCGCCGCGACCAGCGGATTGCTGTTACGTCCGCCGCCGTGCAACTGCACCGCCAGGTCGAACGACTCGCGCCGGGCCCGGTCCAGGAACTGAGCCATCGTGACCGGCTCGTCGTCGGGCTGCGCCGCCCGGATGCCGTCCGCGGCCGGCACCACCAGAACCCGGTCCACCGGGCCCGGCCGGTCAGCCACCGGCCGGGGGTCCAGCCAGCGGGCATGCCAGGGCGCGCCGAGCAGCACCAACTCCGCCCGCGGGTACGCGGCCCGCAACGCCGTCAACGCCGGTACGGCGAAAATGAAGTCACCGAGCGCGTTGGCGCGTAGCACCGCGATCCGGTGCACGTCCGGCACCAGCCGGCCACCGGCCGCGTCGACGGTCAGGCCCAGCGTGGTAGGCCGGGCCGGTTCGGCGTTGCGGCCCAGTGCTGCCGGCCGGGCCGGTTCGGCGTTCATCGGGCGGTGCTGGCCTGCTGCCGCTGTATGTCCGCCTCACCCGCGTACGGGTGATGCATCTCCCGGTCGGCGGCCGGATCGATCTCCTCGGCGGCGATCCCGGCGCCGTCCGTGGTGATCCGGACCTGCTCGGCCCGGCCGGACCGGGCGGCGGCCGAACCGGCGGTCGGCTGCTGGTGCTGCGGCCGGCCCACGATGATCGACCGGCGGCCACCCGGCTCGGCCCGGGGCATCGTGACGGTGAGCAGTCCGTGGTCCATCACCGCGTCCATCCGGTGCACGTCCACCCCGCTGGGCAGGCGCAGCCGGTACTCGAAGCCGCGCTCGGTCGAACCGGTGTCCGGCAGCCCGTTGTCGACGTTGACCTCCTGCTCGGACCGGCCCCGCAGGCAAAGATCCGCGCCGTCGATCTCGACCGCCACCTCCTCCGGCGCGACACCGGGCAGCCGGGCGACCACCCGCCAGCCGTCGTCGGTGTCCAGCAACTCGACCTCGGGTACGCCGGCGTCGCCGCCGAAGACCCGGCCCAGCTCCGACCAGAGCGACTGCAGACTGCCAATCGGATCCCAGCCGCGTTCCTGCATCTGGTCGCGGGGTTGACTCATCGGACACCTCCCGTGCGGTTCGGCCGGGCGGGAGGGTGGACCCGCCCGGTCAGTGGGGCAGCATCCCCGGCGCGTACCCCCGGATCGGGGCGGCAAACGCGGATCCGGCCGGCGCTCGACGGCAGGGCCGGACCGGGGGTGGGTTAGGGTCATTGTCGTGGCGGAACTCGATGTCATCACCGAACGGTCGGATCCGGCCGTCCAGCGGATCATCGACGTCACCAAACATTCGCGATCCGTCGTGCGGACCGTGCTGATCGAGGACGCCGAGCCGCTCGTCCAGGCGATTCACGCCGGGCTGGAGTTCATCGAGGTGTACGGGGTGCAGACCAGCCCGCTGCCCGACGAGGTGATCACCGCATGCCGGCGGGAGGGAATTCCGGTCCGTCTGGTCGCGGCCCCGATCATGAACGACATGTTCCGGACCGACAAGAAGCCCAAGGCGTTCGGGATAGCCCGGGTCCCGAGGCCGTGGAGCTTTGACGAGCTGTCCCGTACGACTGGCGACCTCGTCGTCCTGGACGGGGTGAAGATCGTCGGCAACATCGGGGCCATCGTGCGTACGTCGTTCGCGCTCGGTGCCGGCGGCATCGTGCTGGTGGACAGCGATCTGACCACCATCGCGGACCGGCGGCTGATCAGAGCCAGCCGGGGTTACGTCTTCTCGCTGCCGATCGTGCTCGCGTCGCGGGCCGAGGCGACCGGCTACTTCCGGCGTACCGGCATTCCGCTGATCGCCTTCGACGCCGACGGCGACCTCGCGGTCAGCGATCTACGCGACGCGGACGAGCAGCTAGCCCTGCTGCTGGGTAGCGAGAAGACCGGCACGTCACGTTCCTTCGAAAGCATCTCCCAGCATTCGGTGTCGATCCCCATCGACCCGGCCGCGGAGTCGCTGAACGTCTCCGTCTGCGCCGGGATCGCGCTGTACGAGCGCTACCACTGGAACCTCGCCGACCGGCGGCGCCCGCCACAGACCACGGCGCCCAACCAGCAGCAGCCCGCCAAGCGCCGCGCCAGAAGGCCTGCGTCATCGTCTGGCGGGCCGGGCCGCCGCTGAGCCACCAGAATGCAAGGGGTTACCTCTCCGGTCCGGGTTACCGGTCGAGGGTTGATGCCAGAGGTGCATCGAGATGCACCTCTGGCATCACGTCATCGGACGCACCACGCTTGCCGAAAGCCGACACGAGCGACTAGACAAGTTCTCGGGCGCGCTCGGACGTGCGGGCACAGAGCAGCCCCAACTCGTGGATTCGAGTGGCCACCCGGTCGCGATGATCGGTGCGGGGTTCATGGGCAAAGCGCATGCCCTCGCGTACGCATCGCTGCCCATGTTCTTCTGGCCGGCTCCCGCGCGTCCTGTGCGCGCTCTCGTCGTCGAGGCGACCGAGCCGCAGGCGCGGGAGGCTGCGGAGCGCCTCGGATTCGAGCGCGGGACCGACGACTGGCAGCGCGCGGTGACGGCGGACGAGATCGACGTGGTCGACGTCTGCACGCCGAATTTCCTGCACAAGGAGGCGGTGCTACTGGCCGCCGCGCACGGCAAGCACATCATCTGCGAGAAGCCGCTCGCCACGAACGCTGACGACGCGAAGGAGATGCTGGCCGCCGTCGAGCGCGCCGGCGTAGTGCACGCCACGGCCTTCAACTTCCGGCATACGCCTGCCGTCGTGTACGCCAAGAAGCTAATCTCCGACGGGGTCATCGGTGACGTGCTTGATTTCCGCGGCACGTACCTGCAGGACTGGCCGGCCGATCCGTCGTTCCCGCGCACCTGGCGATTCGATCGGAAGCTGGCCGGCACCGGCGCGATCGGCGACATCGGCTCCCACGTCATCGACTTCGCCCGGTACCTGGTGGGCGAGGTAGCGCAGGTGTGCGCCACCGCCAACACGTACGTGCGCCGACGGCCACTGCCCGGGTCGAACGAGTTGCGCACTGTGGACGTGGATGACCAGTTCACGTCGCTCATCCGGTTCGCCGGTGGTCAGACCGGGTCGATCGAGGCGACCCGGAACGCGTACGGGCGGCACAACTACCTGACCTTCGAGATCCACGGTACGGCCGGCTCGATCCTGTTCGACTACGAGAAGCGGGATCAGCTGCGACTCGCCGTCGCCGACGAGGCCCGGGACCGTCGTGGCTTCACCACCATCTACACCGGCCCGGACCATCCGTACGGCGATGCCCTGTGGCCCGGACCGGCGCTGGGAAACGGATACGCCGAAACGAAGATCATCGAGGCGTACGAGTTCTTCCGCAGCATCGCCGAGCAGCGATCCGCCGACCCGAGCTTCGTGGACGGATACCGCGCTGCCCGAGTCGTCGAGGCGATCGCCGCGTCGACCGAGATCGGCTCGTGGACGCAGGTGCGCTCATGACCGCAGCGCCCGTCGAACGGACGCATGTCGAGTACGACGTCCTCGACCCGTCGTTCCGTCGGCTCGTGGCGCCGGACGCCACACTGGACCGACTGTACTCCGGGATGACCTGGGCGGAAGGGCCAACATTCTTCGCCGACAGCGGTGCGGTCGTCTTCAGTGACGTGCCGGGCAACCGAATGTACCGCTGGTCTGCCGACGGCACAGTCGCGGTGCACCGATCACCGAGCCGTTTCGGCAACGGCAACGCGGTCGACCGGAGCGGGCGCCTCTATACGTGTGAGCAGGGCACCCGCAGCATCGTCATCGAGCAGGACGGCCGGGTGGACCGGCTCGTCGACTCCTACCAGGGCCGACGGCTCAACTCGCCGAACGACGTGATCGTCGACAGCCGCGGCCGCGTCTGGTTCTCCGACCCGACGTACGGCATCGACTCCGACGAGCAGGGCTATCGGGCCCCGTCCGAGCTGGACGGGAACTACGTGTTCCGGTTCGATCCGGCTTCATCACAGTTGTCGGTGATCGTCGACGACATGGTGATGCCGAACGGTCTGGCCCTGTCACCGGACGAGCGCACGCTGTACGTCAGCGACAGCGCAGTCACCAACGACCCGGCTGGACCACATCACCTCCGCGCCTACGACCTGAGCGACGACGGTGCGGCGACGAACGGTCGCACCCTGTTCGAGGTCGACCCCGGCTGGCCGGACGGGTTCAAGGCCGACGACGCGGGACTGATCTGGTGCAGCGCCGGCGACGGGGTGCAGATTCACGACGCATCGGGCCGCAAGCTCGGAACCATACGAATTCCCGAGACAGTGGCGAATCTCTGCTTCGGCAGCCGCCGTGGGCGACCAACCCTTTTCGTCACCGCCACGTCGTCGCTGTACGCGATCGACCTGCCGAGCCGGTGAGGCGTCACAAACGTAAGGAGGAACTCTTGCACAGCCAGGTGGAGCACATGCGTTCGTCGGTGGAGGCCGCCGTCGACTGTTCGGAACGGCTGGCACACAGCACCCTCGCGGAACGCGCGGATTGGCTCCGAGCCGTCGCCGAAGCGTTGGATGCCGCGGACGCGGAACTCGTCCCCCTAGCAGACGAAGAGACCGGTCTGGGTGAGGCGAGGTTGCGCGGTGAGCTGCTCCGGACCACCGACCAACTGCGATTCTTCGCCGACGTCGTGACCGAGGGCTCCTACCTCGAGGTCGTCATCGACAACGCCAACCCCCATCTGGTGCCGCCTACTCCCGACCTGCGCCGCTACCTCCGGGCCATCGGACCTGTCGCGGTGTACGCCGCCTCCAACTTCCCCTTCGCCTTTTCGGTGCTGGGCGGCGACACCGCATCGGCGATCGCGGCGGGTTGCCCGGTCGTGGTGAAAGCCCACCCCGGCCACCCGCGCCTGTCCCGGCGCACCTACGAGCTGGCGCGCGACGCTCTCGAATCCGCCGGCGCGCCTCCGGCCACCCTGGGGCTGGTCGAAGGCTTCGAAGCTGGCGTCGGGCTGGTACAGGCCAGCGGCATCAACGCGGCGGCCTTCACCGGTTCACTGGCCGGTGGGCGCGCCCTGCACGACCTTGCCGTCGCCCGACCGGCACCCATCCCCTTCTACGGCGAGCTGGGCAGTCTCAATCCGGTAGTGGTGACCGCCGCCGCCGATCAGGAACGGGGAGAGGCGCTTGCGCAAGGGCTCGCCCAGTCGTTCCAGCTGGGCCACGGGCAGTTCTGCACCAAACCCGGCCTCGTGTTCGTGCCGACCGGTTCCCAGTTGGAGAAGGCAATCAACGGCTTCGTCTCCGGCGACGAGGGGCGACTGCTCACGGCATCGATCACGCATCAGTTCCGGAACGGGATCAGCGCCCTGAAGGCCCAGGCCGGGATCGAGGTGGTCGCCGGTGGCACCGACGACTCATCGGCACCCACGGTCCTCGCGATCGACATCCACGATGCGATCAACCACCCTGAGTTGCTGCGCACCGAGGTCTTCGGCCCGGTCACGTTGCTCGTCCGGTACGGATCCGACGACGACCTGGCGGCGGCGCTCGACGCGGTCGGCGGCAGCCTCACCGCCACCCTGCACTGTACGGAGGATGAGCGCCTGACGGGCCTGGTCGCCAGGCTGGAGAAGATCGCGGGGCGGGTGCTCTTCGCCGGTTGGCCGACCGGCGTCGCGGTCACCTGGGCGCAGCATCACGGTGGTCCCTGGCCCGCCACGACGTCGCCGTTCACCTCGGTGGGTGCCACCTCGATCCGCCGCTTCCTCCGGCCGGTCGTCTATCAGGACGCGCCGCAGACCTACCTGCCCGCTGCGTTGCTCGACGCCAACCCACTCGGCATCTGGCGCCGCGTGAACGGGGTGTGGTCCGCGCCGGACGGGCGGTCCGGCCGGGAGTGACGTGCCCTCCTTGCTTTTGTCAGGAGCATTCGCACCCACTGGTTGGGAGCCCTCGTTTCATCACGGTCCTGGACGGCAGCAGCGATCCGGTCCAGCGCCAGACTTCGCCAGGTACGCAGTAGGCGACCAAGAGCGCCTGGTCCCGGCTGGCACTGCTTCCGGTAATGATCACGCGACCCGCTTAGTCATCGAACCAACCTCCCTAGACGTCGGGCGGTCGACCTGATCGCATGCAGGCGTTATCGGCCCGACCTGCGCGACAAGGCCGCTGACCAGGGCAAGCCCAGTCAGCAACCTTCATCATCTGTCCGGCTGTGTCCGGCCGTCACCGGCCCTACGGACGGACGCGGCCGGAACTCCCTTGGGCGATGTCGTCTGCCCTACGGCGGTGGAAGGAACATGCCCTGGGCGGTCACCGGCGGGCTGGCCGCCGACTCGTTGCCGGCGGCGTCGACGGCGACCACCGTGTACGTGTGCCACGTCGCCCCGCCCACCGCCAGCGTCAACTGGGTTCCGTCGGTCACGCCGACGACGGTCGCGCCCTCGTACACCCGGTAGCTGACGGCGGGCTCGCCTCCGGTGGAGGCAGACCACACCAGGGTGAGCTGAGCGTCGGTGGGCCAGTTGCCGGGGGCGTTGCCGGTCACCTCGAGCGACGCCGGTGCCGC